>CAMOSU010000070.1 GCA_946625125.1 uncultured Clostridia bacterium | reverse complement strand
CCTGAAACTTTCTATTACCGATGTGCTGAAACCGTACATCAAATTGCCATTTGAACACGTTGGAAAACGGGGCCGGGGGTTACGGATTCTTCGCTGCGCTCAGAATGACACGCCTGTAGGGACGGCACTTTGCCGTCCGGCGTACCCCGCCTGCGCCTCCTCGTAGGGACGGCTCTCAGCCGTCCGGCGTCCCCCCGCCCGCGCCTCCTCGTAGGGACGGCACTTTGCCGTCCGCCGTCCCCCGTCTCCGCACAGGGCGCAGGAATCAATCTCATTCAACTTGCTGCTTATTGCTTGTTTCCGTTGCTTTTTTACTTTTCGTCGCTTCGCATTCCCTCGATGAGATTGACCTCCAGGCAGCCTTTGGAGAGGTCCAGGGAGGGTACGAAGGCCTTCACGTTGGGGATCATGTATTCGTGGGTCCCCTTCACCACCAGCACGTCGGCGGCTGGCATGGAGAGGATCTCCCGGATTGTGCCGATCTCCACCCCGTCGGCGCGGACCGGCAGGCCCATCAGATCCGCGTGGAAGACGGTCCCGGCAGGGATGTGGGGATCGTCCCGGGCGATGGAAAGCACCCGGTCCCGCAGGGCGGCAGCCTGCTCCACGCTGTCGATGCCCCGGAATTTGATCAGCACCGTGGTTTTCTGCACCCGGCTGGATTCCACCGTCAGCGCCGTAGGGGCCGGCGTCCCCGACGGCCCGCCGGGATCAGAAATCGACACCTTCGGGGCGTCGAGGACGCCGCCCCCCGGGATGTAAAAGGTCTTGAATTTCAGCAAAAACTCCGGGGCGTCCGCCCAGGGCAGGACCTTGACCTCCCCCTTGATCCCGTGGGTGGAGACAATTTTTCCGGTTTCCAGATAGTTCTCGTTCATTTCGTGTTCCTCCGATTCGAGCGGTTTCAAGGCTTGAGATGGGACGTCGGGCGGGGCGCGGAAGGGGGACGGCGGACGGCTGAGAGCCGTCCCTACGAGGAGGCGCGGGCGGGGGACGGCGGACGGCAAAGTGCCGTCCCTACAGGCGGGAATGACCAAAAAGGGCCGCTGCCTCTCAGCAGCAGCCCTTTTTGAGCTTAATCGACGATCTCCACGCTGACGCGGACGCCCTGGCGCTGGGCCACGGATTTCATAATGGCCCGAATTTCCTTGGCGATCCGGCCGCCGCGGCCGATGACCTTGCCCATATCCTCGGGGGCAACACGAAGCTCCAGGACCAGGGGGTCGCCCTCAAAGGACTCCACCGTGACCTGCTCCGGATGCTCCACCAGGTTGCGGGCGATATAGAGCAACAGTTCCTTCATTGTTCGGCCCCCGGTTCTTACAGAACGCCGGCCTTTTTCAGCAGTCCTCTGACGGTGTCGGTGGGCTGAGCGCCATTCTTGATCCAGTTCTGGGCCTTCTCCGCGTCCACGGTCACAGTGGCGGGGTTGGTGACGGGATCATAGGTGCCGATCTCTTCGATGCAGCGGCCGTCCCGGGGGCTGCGGGAGTCAGCGACGACAATGCGGTAGTAGGGGTTCTTCTTGGCGCCCATTCTTCTGAGTCTGATCTTAACCATGGTAATATCTCCTTATTTTGGTAATAAAATGTTTTATTTTTCGAAACCCTGTGGGGGTCGAATTGATAATTGAAGGGTTCAGCTCATCCAATGCCCGGGAAGCCGCTCATGCCCGGGAAGCCGCCCCGCTTTTGGAGCTTTTTCAGCTTCCTGGAGGCGCCCTTGCCGGAGAACTGCTTCACCATCTGCTGCATGGACTGGAACTGCTTGAGCAGCTTGTTCACGTCCTCCACCCGGGTGCCGCTGCCGGCGGCGATGCGCTTTTTCCGGCTGGAGCCCAGGATGCCGGGGTTGTCCCGCTCCTGGGGGGTCATGGAGCGGATGATGGCCTCCACCCGGCCCAGGGCCTTCTCGTCCACCTGCAGGTCCTTCATGCTCCCCATGCCGGGGATCATTCCCATGAGGTCCTGGAGGTTGCCCATGCTCTTGAGCTGGTTGAGCTGGTCCAGGAAGTCCGTCAGGGTGAACTTGTTCTGGCGCAGCCGCTCCTCCAGCTCGGCGGCCTTCTTCTGGTCGATGGCCTGCTCCGCCTTCTCGATGAGGCTCAGCACGTCGCCCATGCCCAGAATCCGTCCCGCCATGCGGCCGGGGTGGAAGGGCTCGATCTGGTCCAGCTTCTCCCCCACGCCGATGAACTTGATGGGCTTGCCGGTGACGGCCTTGACGGACAGGGCCGCGCCGCCTCTGGCGTCGCCGTCCAGCTTGGAGAGCATGACGCCGTCCACGTCCAGCCACTCGTTGAAGCTCTGGGCCGCGTTCACCGCGTCCTGGCCGGTCATGGCGTCCACCACCAGCAGGATCTCATTGGGCTTCACCTCGGCCTTGATGGCCTGAAGCTCCTCCATGAGCTTTTCGTCCACATGCAGACGGCCGGCGGTGTCCAGAAACACCATGTCGTTGCCATGCTGCTGGGCATAGCGCAGGCCCTCCCTGGCGATTTTCACGGGATCGTCCTGGCCCATCTGGAACACGGGGATGTCCAACTGGCCTCCCACCACCTCCAACTGCTTAATGGCGGCGGGGCGGTACACGTCGCAGGCCACCAGCAGGGGCCGCTTGCTCTGGGTCTTCTTGAAGTATCCGGCCAGCTTGGCGCCGTTGGTGGTTTTGCCCGCGCCCTGGAGTCCCACCAGCATCACAACGGTGGGACCGTTGGAGGCCATGTTGAGCTTCTGATTCTCGCCGCCCATCATGGCGGTGAGCTCGTCGTTTACCACCTTGACCACCATCTGAGCGGGGTTCAGTCCCTCCAGGACGTCGTTTCCCACGCAGCGCTCGGTGACGGTTTTGGTGAAATCCTTGACCACCTTATAGCTGACGTCCGCCTCCAGCAGCGCCAGGCGGATCTCCCGCATGGCCTCCTTCACGTCGGCGGGGGTCAGGCGGCCCTTGCTCCGCAAGCGCTGGAAAGCGGCGGAGAGTTTTTCAGTCAGGCCTTCAAATGCCATAAGGGCCTCCTTTCATCCTTGGTGCTTGAACATTGCGGCCTCAGGCTTCCCCTTGCCGCAGCTCCCTTGCCAGGGCGGCAAGAACCGCGGCGGTCTCGGGCAGGCCCTCGGGGCCGCTCCGGGGAAGCTCCCGGGCCAGGTTCTCCAGCGCCGCGGCGATTCGGGCGTCCCGGCGCTCCCGTTCCAGACAGCGGGTGGTCTCCTCCAGCCGGAGGAGCTGGGCCTCGGCCCGGGTCACGGCGTCGTGAACCCCCTGTCGGCTGATGCCCCGGAGCTCCGCGATCTCCGCCAGAGTCAGGTCCTGATTGCAGTAGAGATCGAAGCAGTCCCGCTGCTTTTCCGTCAGCAGCTCCCCATAGCAGTCCAGCAGCAGCGTCATGCTCAGCTTGTCCGGTTTCATGGGGAGGCCTCCTTGTCAAAGTGTTTCCATTGACAGCTTGCACAGTATAACACATCCCCGCCGCTTTGTCAAGGGAAAAAATTTGACAAGCAGCGGGGATATGGCCCCAACCAGTAGGCGTTTTGCCCACCTGTCGTATTGCGTTTCGCTTAAAAGTTGTCATTCTGAGCGCAGCGAAGCATTGCGCCCTTCACGGGTGAATCCGTTCCCCCGTCCCCTGATGCCTGATCCTTCGTTCGTGCGGGGTACGGTGGCGGCCAATGGCCGCCGCTACGGGCGGGCGCAGGCGGGAAACGGCGGACGGCTGAGAGCCGTCCCTACAGGCGGTGCCGCGAAGTACGTGCGGGGCGTCGGGGACGCCGCCCCCTACGGCGGAATCGTCCCGATTCTGTCATTCTGAGCGCAGCGAAGAATCCGTTCCCCCGTCCCCTGATGCCTGATGCCTCGTCCGTGCGGGGTGCGGTGGCGGCCAATGGCCGCCGCTACGGGCGGGCGCAGCGGGAAACAGTGGCGGCCAATACCCATGAAGGACACAGGTGGCCGCCGCTACGGGCGGTGCCGCGAAGTACGTGCGGGGCGTCGGGGACGCCGCCCCCTACGGCGGAAACGTCCCGATTCTGTCATTCTGAGCGCAGCGAAGAATCCGTTCCCCCGTCCCCATTTTCAATGTTTTCAAATAGCAATTTGAAAACACCGCATTTTTCCATTTTCAATTTTCAATTCTCAATTCACCCGGGCGGGGGACGGCGGACGGCTGAGAGCCGTCCCTACGAGGAGGCGCGGGCGGGGGGACGGCGGACGGCTGAGAGCCGTCCCTACGAGGAGGCGCGGGCGGGGGACGGCGGACGGCTGATAAGTGACGGCCCAAATCTCTGATTTGGCTGCCGGAACTTATGCAGAGCAGAGCCGTCCCTACGGGCAGGCGCCAGCGGGGGATTGTCTCAGTTCAGATCCTCGGAGGAATCCTGGGGCAGAGGCTCCACCAGATTCTCTCCCGAGTCCGCGGGGTCCTTGGTGGGGTCCTGGGCGGGCTGACTGGGGGCGGGCTGCTCCTCCCGGGAGTCCTGGGCCGGGGCAATTCCGCTTTCCACGGGGGTCTCGGGGCTGCCGGTTCCCACGGGCTCCTTCTCCTGGTTCACAGAGCCGGCAGGGGGCTCCATGGTGGGCAGAGTGCCGTCGGGCCGGGCCTCTCCCTTGCCCTTCTCTCCCTCGCAGGCGGTGAACAGGCCCAGGCAAAGCACCAGGGCCAGCAGCAGTGCGGTAAGCTTTGCAAGCTTCATGGTTTGGTTTCTCCTTTCAAATCCTTTCGGGGCAGGGGACGCTTGTTCCCCTTTTCGTCCACGAGATAGGTGTTGTCCAAATGGCCCACAAGACTGGCCTTGACGGCGGCCACGTATTCCCTGCGCAGGGCGTCCCGCTCGGCAGTCTCCTCCGGGCTCAGACCCTCAGCCTTGGCCTTCCGGGTCAGGGCGTTGATTCGGTTAATTTTTTCCTGTGTCATATCATCCCACAGCGTTGGAGATCTCCGCCGTCACGGTCACGGTCTCCGGGTCCGTCACATAGACCACCCCGGGGCTGCAAATATACAGCAGACCGTCCAGCAGCAGACCCCGGGCGTCAGCCGGGACGTACTCCAGCGCGAAGGCTCCTTTCTGCTTGAACTCAGAGCCGGTCCAGCGGACCAGCCGGTATTCGGTCCCGGTCTCGGTCTGGGCAGGGAAGGCAATGATCCCCGTCTCCGGGTCCGTAAAGAGCAGGGCCGGGTTGGAAAGGCCCCCGGCGGGAGCCAGATCCTTCAGCCTCAGCCTGTCCCGCTCCCGGGGGGCGGCGGGGTCAGCGGTGTCGAACATCAGAAGCTGCCAGTCCTCCCCCTGGGCGGGGGCCGCCAGGCCCAGCACCCGGCCCGGACCGAAGCTCCGAAGCAGCAGCCTCTGTCCGGGAACGGGCAGGCTGCCGGTGACAGCCAGGGCGCCGGGATCTCTCAGGGCCGCCACGCTCACTGTCCCGGGCTTCTCCGGATTCCCGATCCAGGCCAAGCCGTCCACAAAGCGGCAGTCTCCCGCGCCCCCGTCGCCTCCCAGTTCCGTCAGGGCTCCCAGCTCCTCCAGCCGGGCGTCCAGTAGAGTCAGGCTGCTGCTCCGCTCATGGCGGAGGATCTCAGAATTGGTCCAGCCGTGGTTTTCGTCGGTATAGGAGGCGTAGTCCAGGCTGTTCTTCTCCAGGGCGGCCCGCAGAAGCTCCGGCCCCAGGTCCAGCGCCCCGGGCTGGCTGAGGGCGCCCTCCAGGACGCAGCCCCCCTCCAGGCGCAGGCGGCCCTCCTCCAGACCCAGGAGCTTCAGCTCCGTCCGGGCGGAGAGGCTGTGCTCCACCACCCGGTAGGGCTCCTCCCGCCGGGGCTGGGACTGGCTTCGGCTCCAAAAGGTACGGCTCAGGCAGAGGCCCTCCTCTCCCCGGGCCAGCACCGCCTCCACCCCGTCGGTGAAGGCCAGGGCGTCCAGCACCCGGCCGTCCTCCATGCGGAGGGCGGCGGCCACCGTCAGGGCGGACTTGGCGGGCTCCGGGCTGAGGTAGACATCCCCGGGCTGAAGCCGCAGGGCGTCCTCCCCCTCCCAGAGTCGGGGAAGCAGCTCCTCCCCCTTTTCGGGCAGGCGCAGCAGATTGATCTGGGTCACCAGGCAGAGGCTGTCCTTCATCAAAAAGACCCCGGCCCGGTTCCCCTCCAAAGCGCTTTCCGTCAGCACCCGGGGCTCCGACGGCTCCGAAACGTCCAGGAACACCACATGGACCCCAGGGCTGTCCACCCCATCCCGGGACTCGTCGGTGCTGTAGACCAGGGCCAGCCGGTCCCCCGCCAGAAACAGGGCCTCGTCCCAGGCGGAGTCCCCCCGGTCCACCCGGGTATAGGAGAGCATGCGGCTCTCCCCGCCCCGGGCGGAGAGGATCACAAGGCCATAGCTGTCTACCATATAAATATAGCTGCCGTCGGTGATCACCGGGTCCCCGGGAAGGGGCTGGCAGCTTTCCACCTGAACTCCGGTTTCAGCCTGTGGGTCCTCGCCCAAATCGGCGTCCTCCTCCGGCACGGAAAGGGCCGTCAGCAGGGCCTGGGCGTCGGCGGCAGGCGTCAACTCCCCCAGGGGCTGACGCTCCACCGTGCCGCGCTGGGCAAACAGCGGCGCGCCGCCCTCGTCCTCCCCGCAGCCGACGCAGCAGCACAGCAGGAGAAGAAGGGCGGTCAGAAGGCAGATTGTTTTCTTCACGGAGAACACTCCCTTCCCTTGGCAGTGGTAAATTGAAATCCTTCAGCGGGGTGGGGTACAGCGGCGGCCAATGGCCGCCGCTACGGCAGAAACGAAGGGTTTCCGTCTTGGGCGGGCCCGGGCGGGGGGCGGCGGGCGTGAGCTTGTCCGCGGAAAAACTTCCCCATGCAAAGCCGCGGCCTTGCATGGGGAAGAGGGTTACTCGCTTACTGGGCGTCGGCTTCCTCGGCCAGGGCCTTGGCCTGCTCCTCCAGGGTGGGCTCCAGCAGAGCACGGATGGAGAGGGAAATGCGCTTGTTCTCGGCGTCGATGTCGATGATCTTGGCGTCCACTTCCTGCCCCACGCTGAGCACGTCCTCGGGCTTGCCGATGCGGCGGTCCGCAATCTGGGAAATGTGAATCAGGCCGTCCACGCCGGGAACAATCTCAGCGAAGGCGCCGAAGGTCATCATCTTCACGATCTTGACCTTGGCCACGTCGCCCACGCTGTACTTGGCGGTGAACTGGTTCCAGGGGTTCATCTCAGCGGTCTTGTAGCCCAGGGAGATCTTGTGCTTCTCGGGATCCAGGGCAATGACGTAGACGTCGATGACGTCGCCGACCTTGACCACCTCGGCGGGGTTCTTGATCCGCCGCCAGCTGAGCTCGGAAACATGGACCATGCCGTCCACGCCGCCGATGTCCACGAAGGCGCCGTAGGAAGTCAGGGACTTCACGGTGCCGGTGTACTTCTTGCCCACCTCGATCTCGGACCAGATCTTCTCCTGAGCAGCCTTGCGCTCCTCATTGGCTACGGCGCGGATGGAGCCCACCACGCGGCCGCCGCGGCGCTCGCGGTTGACCTCGGTGATGCGGATGCGGACCGTCTGGCCCTTCAGGGCCTCCAGGTTGCCGCCCCGGGCCACGCCGGAGGCGGAGGCGGGGATGAACACCCGGACGCCCTTGACGTTGGCCACCAGGCCGCCCTTGTTGGTCTCGGTGATCTTGGCTTCCACGGGAGTCTTGTTGTCGGCGGCTTCCTGCAGCTCGTCCCAGACCCGCATGCCGTCCAGCTTCTTGCGGCTGAGCTGCACGGTGCCTTCCTGATCGTTGACGCGGACGACGAAGACCTTGATCTCGTCGCCCACATGGAGCACGTCCTCGGGCTTGACGTTGGGATCGGCGCTGACTTCGTCGCAGGGGATATAACCGGCGTGCTTGGTCCCAAGATCAACCTGGACTTCGGTGGTGCCGATGGCGACGACTGTGCCTGTGACCGTATCTCCTGTGTTCAGAGTCTTGATACTGGCGTCAAGCAGCGCCTCGAAGCTTTCCTCCGTTGCAGCATTTTCCACTGTTTTGATTTCATCCATGGTTTGATTGACCTCCTTTATAATCCACGCAGGCGTCGATGCCCCTGCAGTGATGCCAATGGTATGAACGTCTGTAAAATCGCAGTCCGCCAGCTCGGCGGCGTTGTCCACCAGGTAGACCCTTCCGCAATGGGCCTGACAGATGGCGGCAAGCTGCCTGGTGTTGGCGCTGGTTTTGTCTCCCACCACCACCATGGCGTCGCTTTCGGCGGCCAGAGCCGCGGCGGCAGTTTGCCGATTTTCAGTCGCTTCACATATTGTATCAAATTTTTTGCAGTTTGTACATAGTTTTTTTGTGATTTCCCCGAATTTTTTCCACAAATTTTTGTTCGAGGTGGTCTGCGCCGCCAGAGCCAGGGGCAAGTCCCTCCGCTGGGGCTCCTCCAAGAGCCAGCTTTCCAGCTCCTCCGGGCTTTCCACCACCAGCGGGTTGTCGCACCAGCCGCAGATCCCCACCACCTCGGGGTGGACCCGGGAGCCGAAAATCACGGGTCTGCGGCCCTCCGCCTCCGCCCGGCGCACCAGCTTGTGAATCCGCTCCACAAAGGGACAGGTGGCGTCCACCACCCGCAGGCCCCGGGCCTCCAGGGCCTCGTAGACGTCCCGGCCCACGCCGTGGGCCCGGATGATGACCGTGGCGCCGTCGGGAATCTCCCCCACGGAGCCCGCCTCCCGGACCCCCAGGGCCTCAAAGCGGGCCACCACATGCCGGTTGTGGACGATGGGTCCCAGGGTCACCACGGCCCCGCCCTCCCGGGCCACCCGCTCCACGGTGTCCACAGCCCGGCGAACGCCGAAGCAGAAGCCGGCGGTATCAGATAAGGTAATCATCATATCATGCTCTCCTGTCCTGCGGATGAAGTATTGCCTGACGCAAATACTTCATTTCCCAAGGGCGTACACCTTTTCCATCAGCTCCGCCGTCAGAGCCTCCAGCTCCGCCGCGTCGGGGCGGCGGCTGGTGTAGGCCGGGGTATAGGCTTTGCCCATGATCACCCGCATGGGGGCGAAGGGCCTGCGCTTGTGGGTGAGGTACACCGGCACCAGGGGGACTCCCGCCCGCTGGGCCAGCAGTACCGCCCCGGATTTGGGCTCGGATTTCTTGCCCTTCTTCACCCGGGTCCCCTCCGGGAAGATCAGCAGCTTCTCCCCGTTCTTCAGCACGGAGAGGGACTTCTTCACCGCCGTCAGATCCGGGTTGTCCCGGTCCACCGGAAAGGCCCGCATGGAGGCCAGGAAGGGGCCGAAAACGGGCTTCTCAAACAGACTGCTCCGGGCCATGGTCCAGGGCGGGAGCCGGGTCTTCATCAGCAGGAACACCCACAGGGGGTCCGCGAAGCCCGCGTGGTTGGCGCAGATGACGCAGGGTCCCTCCGGCAGATTCTCCCGGCCCCGGAAGCGGGGCCAGTGGTACAGAGGCAGGGTAATCCGCAAAATCCACCACAAAATGGGGTAGATATACCTGACGGCGAAGCCGTTGCCCGGCTCCTTTTTGGGTTTCGCCTTTTTCGTCTCGCCGGGTTGCGGGCTGATGTGGGCATCGGCCCCTACGGACTTTTCCCTCATACTTCCGCCTTCTTTCGGATGATGGCCTTCATCTCGGCCACCACCTGGTCGATGGTGAGATAGGAGCAGTCCAGCAGCTCCGCGTCCTCGGCACATTTCAGGGGCGCGATCTTGCGGTTCATGTCCTGCTCGTCCCGCTTCACGATGTCGATGTACACGTCCTCATACTTCACCTGCTGGCCCTTGGCCGTCAGTTCCTTGAAGCGGCGCTCCGCCCGGACCTCCGCGGAAGCGGTGAGGAAGACCTTCACCTGGGCGTGGGGCAGCACCACGGTGCCGATGTCCCGGCCGTCCATCACCACGTTGTGGGTCCGGGCGAGCTGGCGCTGCATGTCCAGCAGGTAAGCCCGGACGCAGGGCTGGGCAGAAACTCCGGAGGCCATCATGGACATTTCCGGGGTGCGAATCAGCTCCGTCACGTCCTGGCCGTTGAGGATCATGTGCTGAACCCCGTCCTCCCGGTAGTCAATGGCGATGTTCACGTCGTCGATGCAGCGCTCAATGCCGTCCTTGTCCTTGGGGCCGATGCCCATGAGACTCATGTGGTAGCCCACGGTGCGGTAGATGGCCCCGGTGTCCACATAGAGATAGCCCAGCTCCTTGGCTACCCGCTTGGCAATGGTGCTCTTCCCCGCCCCGGCGGGGCCGTCGATGGCGACGGAGACGTATTTGTCCATAAGTAAAACCTCCTGTTATGAGAATTGAGAATTGAGAGTTGAGAAGTGAGAATTTTTCTATCTGCAGGGACAAGCCTTGCCTGTCCGCGTTTCTCCGTTATGCAGGGTGCTTCATGGGCATTGCCTGCCCGGTCCGACGTTGCGGGCAGGGAACGACGGAAAGGACGTGTAGGGACGGCTCTCAGCCGTCCGGTCCGCCGCAGGCGGACAATTTGCCGAAGGCAAATCCAGCGCCGTTCCGTTATTCGGAAACGCAGCCATATTCGCAGCGCCCCAGGATCGGCTGCTGACGCATCCGATGGTTTGCTGCGCAAACCGGACGAGCACGGCTCGTCCCTACGGCGGAAACGAAGGGTTTCTGCCCCGGGGGAACGCGGACGGCAGATAAGTGACGGCCCAGATCTCTGATCTGGCTGCCGGAACTTATGCAAAGCAGTGCCGTCCCTACAGGCGTGTCATTCTGAGCGCAGCGAAGAATCCGTACCCCCGTCCCCTGCGGGCGGGAGGATGCGGACGGCAGAGTGCCGTCCCTACAGGCGCGTCATTCTGAGCGAAGCGAAGAATCCGTACCCCCGTCCCCTGCGGGCGGGAGGATGCGGACGGCAGATAAGTGACGGCCCAGATCTCTGATCTGGCTGCCGGAACTTATGCAAAGCAGTGCCGTCCCTACAGGCGGGCGCACCGGGGGACGCCGCCCCCTGTTATGAGAATTGAGAATTGAGAGTTGAGAAGTGAGAATTTTTCTATCTGTAGGGACAAGCCTTGCTTGTCCGCGGTTTTGCGGAAAGCTCAGAATCAAGAGCGGTGCGTTTCTTCCGAAAAGCCCTCGGGCCATTGCATCTGGTCCAGGAACACCGATTCACACGCCGCTTCAAAGCACAAGCCCTGCAGCGATTC
>CAMOSU010000069.1 GCA_946625125.1 uncultured Clostridia bacterium | reverse complement strand
ATGACGCCGCCGTACATCATGGCGATCAGGACCAGGGAAATGGTATCGCCCATGGCGCTGACGCCGCCGCGGCCGTCAAGAAGCTCCCGGATTGCGAAGTTCACGGTTTCTCGGATCTCTGTGGAGTATGCGGTGGAGGCAAATTCATAACCTTCCCGCATCGTATAGCCGCCGAAGCTCACGTTGAGGAGGTCTCCGAAAGAGCAGTCCTTCTGGAAAATCAGGCCCATAATGGCGCCGGCAAAGACGCCCAGGGTGATGCCGGGGATGGCGGGGAGCTTCAGAGCGATGGCGACGATAACCACCACAGGAGGCAGGAGCAAAAGGGGACTGATGTTGAAGTTTTCCTTTACCGCTTCACCCAAAGCCCTGGCAGCGCTCATATCGCCGGCGCCGACGCTGCCGGTGTAGAACACTTTTTGGAACGCGGGGAACCAGTTGGCGAACAGAGGCATCAGCGCGAAAGCCGCAAGGGCAAACGCGTAGGTGATCCCCGTGGGAATCAGCATGAATTTGACGTGTGTCATGACGTCCGTACCGGCCATGGCGGGAGCCAGGTTGGTGGTGTCGGAGAGGGGAGACAGCTTATCGCCGAAGTAGGCGCCGGAGATGATGGCGCCGGCGGTGATGGCGGGATTGATGCCCAGGCCGTGGGAGATGCCCAGGAAGGCGATACCCATGGAGGCAGCCGTGCTCCAGGAGGAGCCGGTGGCAACAGAGGAGATGGAGCAGATGATCATAACGGCGGCCAGAAAGAAGGAGGGCCGCATGATCTGCAGACCGTAGTAGATCATGGAGGGGACGACGCCGGAGAGCATCCAGACGCCGGTCAGCATACCGATGACCAGCAGGATCATAATGGACTGCAGGGACTTTCGGATGCTCTCGATCATCAGCTTTTCGAGCTCCGACCACTTGAAGCCGATGAAGAGCGACATGATGACCGCGACGCAGGTGGCCAGGAAGAGGGCGACGTGGACACTGTCAGTCTTGGCAACGATCAGGGAATACGCTATAATCCCCACCGTAACGGCCAGAACGAAGAGCGCCTGCCAGAATTTGGGCTGCGGGTTTCGTTCCGTTTTCTGTACTTCCTTCTTTTCTTTCATAGAGCGAGAAACCAACCTTTCCGTGCACAAATTATCAGACGGGCAACAGGACCGGAGGCCTGAAACACACATAAAATATTAACACAAATTATAACTTTTGTAAAGCAACAAATTCTTTCGGCATATAATATTTGTTTGTTTTGCCGAAACTGCCGCGTTTCCGTCCCGCCAAAAAGCTCCCGGCCGCGAGAGGCGGCCGGGAGGGGAAAAACGGATCGCGGATCGGCGCGAGGAAGCGCTCAGAGCTGATTCAGACCCGAGGCGGAGCGCTTTTTCAGCCTTGCCGACTTGGGAAGACCGAAATTTGGGATGAAGCGGTCCCAGCCGGTAAAGGTCAGGATCAGAATCGAGCCGATCATGATAAAGCTGGTGAAATTCTGCCGAATGATATCAACCGGAGTAAAGATATAAAGAGGATACACCGTGGTTGCGATGGAGGCAAAGAAAACCGGGAAGCAGTGCCAGGGAATCAGCTCTGAGCCGTAGATGCCCATGGAGGAGGTAAAGGTTGCCAGCTTGACCCGAAGCTGGTAGGCGTCCTCCTTGGTATCGCATTCGGTGTTTTGCTCCACCAGTTCCCGGATAATGGGAGACATGGTGGTGACCTGAGCGCTCTCGTCTGCCAGAGCCGCGTTGCCCAGCAGACACAGGACGGAGCACCAGCCCATCAGGTGGTGCACGTTGCGGGACATCCGGACAACCATCCGCTTCAGCGGCTCAAAGGTCTTCATGGCGTTCATGACGCCGGCGAAGACGGAGACCCACATCACCATGATGATGACCCAACTGCCCGCGTCCGCAAAGCCGGAGTAGATGGGGCCGTCGGAAGCAAACCAACTGGAGAAGCTGACGGTTCCTGCAATCGTGCCCAGCAGCAGGGAAGAGAGAATGCCGGAGCCGAGGCACAGCAGAGTGTGGCAGCCCATAAAGCTGAGGCCGATCACGATGATCACGGGAATCACCATATAATAAGGGACGCCGTCCCGAACCTGGGTCAGCATGATGGCGGCGGAAGGGCGTTCGGCCTCCAGATCCGCGAAGGTCTGCTGGGGAATGGTGGAGAAGATCCCGGAGGGATCTCCGGCTGTGTTGGGCAGCGGCAGGCTGAAAAGGTAGATGACGACGGCGGAGATCAGAACGCAGCCCAGAGACCAGAAGACCTGGTGCTTGACGCGGGCGATGATTTTGACGTCCTGCATATGACAGCTCAGGAAAGTGACGTCGGAGATCATGCCGATGTTATCCCCGAAGCAGGCGCCGCCGGCAATCGCGCCGACGGTCAGGATCGGGCTGCCTCCGACGATGTGGCTCAGCCAAAGAAAGATTGGAGCACAGGCCGCAAACGTCCCCCAGGAGGAGCCGGTGGCAAAGGAAATGATACAAGTAACCAGCAGGGATACGACGGCCACGCTGCGGCCGGTAATGCCCAGCAGCAGGGCGATTTTGATCATCGACGCGCCGACGCCTGTCCGCATAAAGCACTCCGCCACGGTGGTGGCGAACATCAGGATAAAGAAAATCAGGATGATCTTCTTTGTAGCCTCTATGCCCTGATCAAAAGCGCCCTCGAAGGAGACCTTGGTCGTCAGCATATAAACGAGGATGGCGGCAAACGTCGAAATCGGCGCTGCCAGAAGAAGGTCAAATTTCAGGAACAGGACAAGCGACGCGAATAAAACCAGAGGGAGAAATTTAATAACGGAGATAATGGGATGGTCCTGAATCGGTTGTTCATCCGGCTGTTCATCCGTTTGCGTATCCTGTTCGTACTCCTCTAAATCTTTCGGATAGTTTTTCAGTTCCATGGGTAGCGCTGCCTTTCTGGTGAAAATATGAGGAAAAGCGCAAACGCGTCCATCCTCAATAGCATGTTTATCATACCAAATAATCACGGAATTGTAAAGGAGAAAAACAAAAAAACATACTCCCGCGAGGGATGATCCGTTTTTTGGAAAATGAACAAAAGAGGCAAAAGAAAACCGGAAGCCTTTGCGCGTTTACACTGAAAAACACGGTACATTTTCACCGAAAACCCGTTGCAATTTACACCGCTTATGTGTTATAATAATGACGCAAATCTTTTAGAACAGGAGGCTTAAACATGAAAAGATTCTTGGCGCTCTTCCTTGTGACGCTTCTTGTCCTCTCTGTACTGCCCACATCCTTTGCCGCCCCCAAAGGGCAGGATGCTGAGCGGGACATTTGGGACATCATCGAGCAGATCGAGGACAACGCTGTTCCCGCCGGAGAAGAAATCTCCGCCGAGGGCAGAACCGCCGCTTACAATGCCTGCGTAGATACCATTATCCAGGCGGTTGTGAGCTCCGATGATTATCAGCCAGACTCCCTGGAACGCCACGGCAATTTCTTCTTCTGGGTGGACAGGGAGGGCGATCCCAACGGCTATTCCCCCAGCCTGCGGGCCAGACAGCGTGCCGGCGAGGTTCCCGGCGCGAAGGCGGAGGACTTCGCCGCCACCGAGACCGTCAGCTACGGCACCAGAGGCGGCTGGGCGGAATCCGTTGACATTGCTGCCTTCCAGCCCTACATCGGTGTGGACTCCTCCTTCACCGATCAGTACGAGCGGCGCTGCAACAGCCTGGCTCAAGCCACCGGCGGCACCGGCACCACCTACAAGACCGCTGACGCCAACATCAACAACATCGGCCTGGCGCTGTCCAACTGCGGCGTCGTGATTTACGACTCCCACGGCACCACAGACTACGACAACGGTTCCTGGTACGACCCCGATTACACAACCTACGCCAATGCCTCCTACCTCTGCCTGACCAGCGGTACCGGCATCACCGCCCAGGATAAGCAGTCCGATCAGGGCGAGTTCGGCACCTATTACCATGCCTTCCAGAGCGGTTCTACCTGGTGCGTGGACGGCACCGCCATGGCAAACCATATGCCCACAGATTCTCCCAACGGCATGCTTTGGATGGCCATTTGCCTGGGCATGGCCACGGACAAGCTGCAGGCTCCCCTGCGGGCGAAGGGCGTAGAGGTAGTCTACGGCTATTCACAGTCCGTTACCTTTGCGGGCGACTACGCGTATGAAGGCGCGTTCTGGCCCAAGATGATTGACGGCGATAATGTGAAGGACGCCATCGCCTACATGAAGCAGACCATTGGCATTAAGGACCCCTATGAGAGCAGCCTTCCCGCTTATCCCATTGTGGCCTCCACGGAGGACGTCTATCCCGGCCACGGCAACGTGGATAAGGCTCAGGGCGTGAAATCCACCTGGACCCTCTATACCCAGTATCAGATCAACGCCGTCTCCAACAATACCGCCTGGGGTACCGTCAGACTGAACGGAACCACCATCACCGCCAACCCCAAAAACGGGTACTTTGTGGATGACTATGAGATTCTGGAGGGTACCGCCACTGTAACCCGGGACGGGAATGTGTTTGAGGTCAGCCCGGAGAGCGACTGCACCATCCAGATCAACTTCGCTCCCAGAGATCCCGCCGTCGTCAGCTTCTCCGTGCCGGATGGCGTGAGCTGCGCGGACATCAACGCCTATGTGGGCGACACCGTCACCCTCCCCAGCCCCGAGGGTACGCCCAGCGCCGAGGGCCGGGAGTTCCGCTTCCTGGGCTGGGTTTCCGCCCCCATGGAGAGCGACAGCATGGAGCTGCCCGCCTTTGCCGCTGCAGGGGACAAGGTGAAGCTGACCCAGATTCAGACCACCTACTATGCTCTGTATTCCTACTTCGTTGCCCAAAACGGCATGGAAGACGATCAGTTCCTCCGTGTGGACAATGCGCCTGCGTCCTGGGCGGGTGAGTACGTGATCAGCTATCAGGGTGCCTATGCTCTGGGCGCTTCCGCGGACTACATGGGAACCAACCGGAACAACCGGATGGGTACAAAGAAGTCCGTGGTGGACCTGGCGGCCGCTGGACTGGTCTATGAAGGCAACATTCTCAACGGTGTGGACGACTCCATCACCTACGTCATTGCTCCGGCGGAGAACGGCGCTTACACCATCAAGATGAAGACCGCAAACCACTATCTTGCAATGGCTCAGAACAGCGATTCTCTCACCACCTACACTTCCTCCAATTCCGACAAGAGCAGATGGAGCATCGAGATGGGGGATAACGGTGTTGTGATCACCAACCGGGAGTACAATACCCGCAGCCTCCGCTACGACAGCGCAAACACCCTGTTTAGCTGCTTCACCGGCAGCAAGCAGCTCCTGACCCTTTTTGCCAAGGCGGACGGCGATACCTGGTATACCACCGAGCCCAAGGACAAGGTGGTGTGCGAGGAGCACAGCTACGGCGACTGGACCGTAGAGCTTCAGCCCAACTGCACCGAGCCCGGCCGTCAGCGCCGTGTCTGCTCTGTCTGCGGCACCTCTGAGCTGGAGGAGATTCCCGCCCTGGGTCACGAGTTCAGCGAATGGGCCGAAATGACTGCTCCAAGCTGCACCGAGCCCGGCCAGGAGAGCCGTCTCTGCGCCCGCTGCCTGGAGACTGAAACCCGGGAAATCCCCGCTCTGGGGCATGACTGGGACGAAGGTGTTGTGACCAAGGAGCCCACCGCCGCGGAGGAGGGCGTTCGCACCTTCACCTGCACCCGCTGCGGCGAGAACAGGACGGAAGCCATTCCGGCCACCGGACTGGTGAACCCCTTTGTGGACGTCCGGGAGGAGGACGAGTTCTACGACGCGGTGCTGTGGGCCTACTATCATGAGCCCTGCATTACCGCGGGTGTGGACGATACCCACTTTGCCCCGGATATGACCGTAACCAGAGCCCAGGCCATGGTGTTCCTCTGGGCCGCGGCGGAAAAGCCCGAGCCCAAGACCACCACCAGTCCCTTCAAGGATGTTCCCGACGGAGAATGGTTCACCAAGGCCGTTTTGTGGGCGGTGGAGAACAATATCACCGCAGGCACCGGCGACGGGAATTTCTCTCCCGAACGGGTTTGCTCCCGCTCCGAGATCCTCACCTTCCTCTGGGCCGCCCAGAAGAAGCCTGAGTCCACCATTGCGAATCCCTATTCCGATGTGAATGACGGCGACTGGTTCAAGACTCCCGCCCTCTGGGCCTATGAGAAGGGCATGGAAAAGGGCAGCGACGGCAAGTTTGAGCCCACCCTGGTCTGTGTCAGAAAGTCCATTGTCCTGTACCTGTACCGGTACTTCACCGGCAAGGATCTGGCGGAATAATCCCGCAAACGAAACTACGGGCAAGCGATGCAAATCGCTTGCCCGTTTTTCTTTTCGATTGAGTATCAGAACTTTCCGCCTCCGCCGCCGTGGGTGGCTCCGGAGGAGCTGATGTGGGTGGAGCTGCCTCCGCCGCCGCTTCGCTGGGTTTCAATGACGTGGGAGGTGGTGTTGGCGTAGAGGTAAATATCCCGTTTGCGGTCCAGATGCATGCTGTCGGGCCGCCGATAGTTGGCGGCGTCGTACTTGGCCCGTACGGATTTCAATTGAGCCCGAAGGCCGGAGGAGGGGAGGAAGGCCAGGAGGAAACCGGCCAGCAGAGCAAGAACCGTGGTCTTGAGAAAGCCGGGCTTTTGCCGGGGAACGTTTCCGGTAAAGGAATTGAAATCATTCTGAAACTCCGCCAACTCCTGGTCTGAGAGGGTGCCGTTGTAGGCGGAGAGCATGGTGTCGGCGGTTTTCAGATAGCTGCGGAAGCCGGCGGCATAGGAGCCGTTGGAAATATCACTTTTACACTTGCTGAACAGGTAATCAATGCCGTCGTCGGTGAAGGCTTGAATTGCGCTTCCCCGGGTGGAAATCCACCAATCCCGATCCGCCATGGAGATCAGAAACAGAATTCCGCTACGTTCCGGACCGTAGCCGTAGCCGTTGTAATCGAAATAGTCGTCGGCGTATTCCATGGAGGATTTTCCGTCGATGTCCGCTTCCGTCAGAATTACCACGTCGCAGTGCTGGCGCTGGCTGATCTCCTGGGCCATGAGGAGCAGGGCCGCCTCGTCAGAGTCGGAAATCAAATCCGCGTTGTCCACAACATAAGCCGGTGAATTCGCGCCGGTAATTTGAATGGTCGTGCCGTCCTCCGCGGAGACGAACAGGGCCAGGCTGAACAGCAGGAGCAAGCTGAGAATGACAGATAGTACGCGTTTCATATCCCGACCCCCCTTTACAGCAGGAAAAAGTACAGGACCAGCCAACTGATCCCGGCGCAGATCGCCGCGTAAATCATGTGCCATTTCCAGTACAGCTTTTTATCCACCGGCATGTCCCCCACAAATTTGCCTGTTTGACCGTTCATGGCAAATTGATAGGTTTTACCCTGGTAGTTTGTGGTCAGCAGCCACACCGGGTACATGGCGTACTTGGCCTTTCCGTTATGAATCTGGACGGAAGCGCCCTCTGGGGTCACGGTGGCGTAGCCCGGCGTGGTGGAGGAAAAGGCGGCGGTGGTGCTGTTCTTGATCCGCTCATTGGCGCGGGAGATACTCTGCGTGGCGTCCACGTCGTATTTGTCCGCGTAATAGCCGGAGAGAAAGGCGGTCTGGAAGGGAACCGCTTCCTTCATATCGAAGGGCTCAATGGACTCCATCATGGTGTCGTCCATCTTTGTGGAGCCGTCCACAGGCACGTCGTCGAAGCTCAGGCCGCCCTGCCGTTCCAGGCGGAAGTGGGAAACCTCCGTAAACTCCCGGTTTCCGCTGCGCCACATCCGGGTCCGGGTGGCGTGGAAATTGAACTGGGCGTCCACATCGGCGCCGTAGAGCCAGAAGGGGACATAGACCCCCTTGATCTCGTCCAGGTGGCTTTCCTTGGAAAAAAGCCTGGGCAGAAGCTTCTTGCCGCTCATGTGCCGCTTCAAGGCGGCCTTGGCGTCCTCCTTGCTGAGCTTGAAGGGAATGATGAGATCCGGCTTCAAGGCTCCCGCGAAGGCGCCTGTGAGCACCACGGGATTGCCGCAGAAGGGACAGTGGGTGGCGCCGGTGGTGGCGTCGGTGATGATTTCGCCGCCGCAGGAATGACAGGAATAGACGTTCATCCCCGCCACTTCAGAATCCTCAAACTGCTCCTGAGGGGTTTCCCACTCCAATTGATCCGGGGCCTGGTTGTTCAGGGCCTCGTCCATCTCCATCAGAGCGGCCGGGTCAAAGGTGGTGTCGCAGTAGGGACACTTCATCATCTGCGAGCCGGAGTCAAACTCAATGATACCGCCGCAGCACGGACACTTGTATTCCAATAATTGTGCCATGGCTCCTCCTTCTTCCGCGCAGCGCGGAATTGATTTTTTCAGTATGTCAGCTTCAAAGCAGCATAAACAGCACAAACAGCCAATGGGCGGCCACACCGGCGCAGAGCCCGCCGATGGTGTGGCTGATGATGGCCTTGCCGGTATGCTCCCGGCAGCCCAAAACCTCCATCATGGAGACGTGCGTGCTGAGATACCCGCTCCAGCACATACAGACCGCGGTGAATACCGCCAGGTCGTTGATGTTCACCAGTCCCTGAGAAATGAAGTCGGGAATCAGACCCAATGCCGCGCCTGCGGAGCCCAGGGCGGTGACAGGAACGGCAATGGCCTCCGCGCTGGAGAAGCCGAACAGAGGCTTGAGGATAAACCCGAAGAGATTTGCCAGCCAGGGGAGTATGGCGACGCCCTCGCCGGCGTTGCCCCGATAGGCTTCCACGGGAATGGTGCCGGTGTAGATGCGGCCTCCGGCGTCATTCGCTTCGGGACTCAGCTCGATGGTGGTCTTGGTGCTTTCGTCGGCCTTAAACAGGACCAAACGGTAGCGGGAATTCTCGTCGCCCCAGTCCATAGGGGGAAGCTTCACATGAAGGGCCTCCTCCCGGGCAAAGACACGGCCGTTGTTGTGGGAGTAGGTGGAGCTGGGAGCGTCGTCGCTGTTGAACTTCAGCCAGTTGGCGCTGGTGCTGCCGGACTGGAAGCCCACAATGAAATTGCCGGAGTCCGGAATCTCAATCAGATCTGTGGATTCAATCACCTGGGTTCCGTCCTCGGAGATATATTGGATCATGGCGAACTTGTACTGGGGGGCGGGGCGGCCATTGGTGAGCATCATCACAATGGAGCAGATAATCAACACGCCGGGGATGATGGCAAGGCCCATATCCACGCCTTTTTTGCCGCCCTCCATCAAGGCGTCCAGCACATGCAGAAAGCCCTTGTGATGGAAGACTTTCTCCTCCTGGGTATCGGCGATGATCTCCTCCAAGGCGGGGCGGTCCGGCCCATAGGCTTTCTTCATAAACAGCAGCATAATCCGCGTGGAGATGATGGCTCCGATGACAGCCCCCAGATTTCCGCATACGGCGGCAATCCAGACCTTGCTGCCCAAGCTGCTGCTCATGCCCAGGGTAAAGCTGGTGACAATGAGGCCCATGCCGAAGGCCGTACCCAGGTTGGTGAGGGCGGGGATCTGATAGGCCTTGAAGAAGCGCCGGAATTTCCGGTCATCTGCCAGGGTCAGAATGGCGGGGTTGTCGGACAGATAGGTGGAGACCATGCCCAGAGCGGAGGCGCCGGGCATTCCGAACAGGGGCTTCATCAGGGGCGACAGAATCTTGTTCAACAGGGCCACCACGCCGAACTCCGTCAGCAGCCCGGAAAGGGCTCCGGCGATGACGGCGATGGCCATGATGTAAAACACGGTGCCGGTGAGCAGCTCATAGGCAGTGTTCATCAGGGTGTTCAGTGCGTTGCCAAGCCCCATAGGAATGGCAAACAGGCTGAAAAACACAACGAAACAGACAAGACAGATGACTGCCTTGACATAGATGCTGGTGTTCTTTTTTGTTTTCATTCTCTTCTCTCTCCTTGGGCATGCTGAAAGGGCTATACTGCATAACCATTATATTATAAAGTAAGGAAAAGGTAAAGCATGATTTCCGAAAAAAGAAAAATATTTTTATTTCGCGGAAAAATACTTGCAAGCAGGCCGTTGCCTGTGTTATAATACCTTTCCAGACCGGGGAAGAAATGAGGTGTTTGCATGGCTGGCTCCGGTGTCAAGGTCATGGCCAGAAACCAGAAGGCCAGACATGAATACTTCATCGAAGAGAGCTTTGAGGCTGGGATCGAGCTGGTGGGTACCGAGGTCAAGTCCATTCGGGCCGGAACCCTTTCCCTCAAGGAAGCCTGGTGTCAGATCAAGGATGGGGAGATTTACATCAAGCAGATGCACATCGCCCCCTACGAGAAGGGGAACATCTTCAACAAGGACCCCCTGCGGCCCAGAAGGCTGCTGATGCACAAGCGGGAGATCAACCGGCTCTACGGCAAGGTGAAGCAGGACGGCTTCGCCCTGGTGCCTCTGTCTGTCTATCTGAAAAATTCCCGAGTCAAGGTGGAGCTGGCCCTCTGCCGGGGCAAAAAGCTCTACGACAAGCGGGACGATATGGCCGCCCGGGACGCCAAACGCCAGATTGACCGGGCCATGAAGGAACGAAACCACTGAGCGGAACCCCGCAGGGCGGCCGGACCCTGGCCGCCGCGGGTTCCCTGCAGAATTTAGCCATCGGAAAGGAAAGAAACACATGTCCAATCCCATTTTCACCATTACCATGGAAAACGGCGCCGTTATGAAGGGCGAGCTCTATCCCGAGACCGCGCCTCAGAGCGTCTATAACTTCATCGACCTGGCCAACAGGGGCTTCTACGACGGCCTGATCTTCCACCGGGTCATCAAGGGCTTTATGATCCAGGGCGGCGACCCCACGGGCACCGGCACGGGCGGCCCCGGCTACTGCATCAAGGGCGAGTTCTTTATGAACGGCGTGGACAACAAGCTCAAGCACAAGCGGGGCGTTCTGTCCATGGCCCGTTCCTCCAATCCCAACTCCGCGGGCAGCCAGTTCTTCCTGATGCACCAGGATTCCCCCCATCTGGATAAGCAGTACGCCGCCTTCGGCAAGGTGACAGAGGGCCTGGAGGTCATCGACGCCATCGCCTCTGTCAAGGTGGATATGAACGACCGCCCGCTCACTGAGCAGAAGATCGCTTCCATCCGCGTGGACACAAACGGAGTAGACTATCCGGAACCAAAGAAATTAAGGGATCCGTATGGCAGATTCTGATCCGTCGCGAAGCGACACCACAATTATTCATTATTCACGATTCACTATTCATTGCGCCGAAAGGCGCACTACGGGGCTGTACCGGTTTCGACGGGGATAGTGAGGCTGGAATAGCGGGCGGAGGTGCCTGACCTCCATAAACCGGGCAACTTTTTTAAATTAACTGACAACGATAATCTCGTTCTGGCTGCTGCCTAATCAGCAACCCATTCGCCCCGGAAGGCCCACGAGCCGGGCTCGGGTGTGATTTAGTGGGGACCGTGCGTGCGGTAAGCTTTGCCCGCACCATGCATCATGAAGCTACCAAGTCTGTAAGGGTGTTTGTTCCCGTGCAGGCAAGGGAATGTAAATAACAAACTGCGCCCGGAGAAGTTCTTGTCAAGTTATTTTCGGACAGGGG
>CAMOSU010000068.1 GCA_946625125.1 uncultured Clostridia bacterium | reverse complement strand
GCAATCGGGTCTGTAAGCCGGGTTCTGTCTTAGACAGCCATCTATCTTGTCGTACCGTTGCCGGCACGCTCCATGCCACCTCCCCGGAGACGGCCGGGCCGGCCATGTGTCTCCTCCACGGTGTTGCTCCGGATAGAGTTTACAGCGCCGGACAGTCTCCAGCCGGCGAGTGAGCTCTTACCTCACTTTTCCACCCTTGCTCCGCTGAGGCGGAGCGGTATCTCTCTGTTGCACTTTTCCTGAAGTCGCCTTCGGCGGGCGTTACCCGTTATCCTTGCCCTGTGGAGCCCGGACTTTCCTCACGGTGGGCCTTTCGGCCGTCCCGCGCGGCTGTCCGGCCCGGTTGCAGAGCCATTTTAGCCCATTTTCCCCGGCTTGTCAAACCTTTTTCCGGTACAAGCCAAAAAAAGAGGGTGCAATCCTGAAAAAAGTGTGATATATTGAATAAAATACTCCGCGCGCGGACCGTGAAGGAGGAGGTATTCTCATGACGACGATTCTGATGCTCTGTGCCATCCTGCTGCCCCTGCTGGGGGGCGCCCTGCTGCCTCTGGTGAAGGACCGCCGGACCCTGAAGGGGCTGGTGTTGGCCCTGCTGATTGTGGAGTCGGCGGCGGTGACTGTGCTGCTGTTCCAGCCGGAAACGGAGCTGTTTCTCTTCTCCATGACCCACAGCCTCAGGGTGAGCCTGCGGATGGACGGCATTTCCAAGCTGTTTTTGGGAGTGGCGGCCTACGGCTTCCTGCTGGCGGGGATCTACGCCTTCTCCTACCTGGACCATGACGAGCGGATCGGGAGCTTTTTCCGCTTCTTCCTGCTGGCCCTGGGAGCTCTGGCGGGAATGGACCTGGCGGGGAATCTCACCACCATGTACCTGTTCTTTGAGCTGGCGACCCTCTGCTCCATGCCCATGGTGCTCCATGACCGCAGCCGGGAGTCCATCCGGGCCGCGCTGAAGTATCTGTTCTATTCCGTGGGGGGCGCCTTTATGGCCCTGTGCGCCATTTTCTTCCTGGCGCAGTACTGTGAGACCCTGGACTTCCGCCCCGGCGGGACCCTGGACGCCGCCGCGGCGGCGGGGCATGAGAGCCTGCTGCGGGTGGTGATCTTCCTGGGGGTGGTGGGCTTCGGGGCCAAGGCGGGAATGTACCCCCTCCACGGCTGGCTGCCTGCGGCTCATCCCGTGGCTCCGGCCCCCGCCTCCGCTGTGCTCTCCGGCATCATCGCCAAGGCCGGCGTGCTGACCATCCTGCGGCTGGTGTACTACTGCGTGGGGCCCGCCTTCCTGGCGGGGACCTGGGTCCAGTACGCCTGGCTGGGTCTGGCCCTGCTGACGGTGTTCATGGGCTCCATGATGGCATACCGGGAGCAGGCCTTCAAGAAGCGTCTGGCCTACTCCTCCGTGTCCCAGATTGCCTACGTGCTGACGGGCCTGTTTCTGCTGAACCCCGCGGGCCTCACCGGGGGCCTGCTCCATGTGATCTTCCATGCCTGCGTGAAAATGCTGCTGTTTATGACGGCGGGCTCCTTTATTCACAACCTGGGCCTTCATCGGGTGGAGGAGCTGAAGGCTGTGGGCAAGGCGATGCCCAAAACCCTCTGGGCCTTCACCTTCGGCGCCCTGGCCCTGGTGGGTATCCCACCCGCCTGCGGCTTCATCAGCAAGTGGTATCTGGCGGAGGGGGGTCTGAGCTCCGGCCTGCCGGTGTTTACCTGGCTGGTTCCCGTGATCCTGCTGATCTCCGCCCTGCTGACGGCGGGCTACCTGCTGCCCATCACCATTGACGGCTTCTTCCCCGGCAGGGAGCTGAAAAGCACGCCGCCCCGGAACCGGGAGGGCGGCCCCCTCATGTGGGCGCCGATGCTGGTGCTGGCAGCCCTGTCCCTGGGGCTGGGCCTCTTCTCCTCCGGTCTGGTGGAGGCTTTGCAGGAGCTGAGCGCGTCCCTGTTCTGATACGAATGGGTTCGGCCTGTTCTTCATTCTTTACGATTCTCAGGGGGTTCCCATGCTGATTCTTCTCCTGATTCTGCTGCCCATGGCCCTTGCGCCGGTGAGCTGGCTGCTGGGGCGGCGCTCCAAGCCCGGGCGGGACTGCTTTGTCATTGCCGTGGGCTTCTTCGAGCTGGCCTTGGCCCTTTGGGCCGCCCTCCGGGGCGGCGGGGCGGCGCTGCCCGGCCTCTGCGGCATGGGCTTTCAATTCGAGCTGGACGGCTTTCGCCGGGTCTACACGGTGCTGTTCGCCCTGATGTGGGCCATGACCCTCCTCTTCTCCCCGGATTATTTTGCTCACCACCACCGGCGCAACCGATACTATTTCTTCCAGCTTCTGACCCTGGGAGCCACCATGGGGGTCTTCCTGGCGGCGGATCTCTATACGGCCTTTGTGTTCTTTGAAATCATGTCCTTTACCTCCTTCACCTGGGTCATCCAGGAGGAGACGGAGGGGGCGATCCGGGCCGCCAAGACCTATCTGGCGGTGGCCGTCATCGGCGGACTGGCGGCTCTGATGGGGCTGTTTCTGCTGTGGAACAGCCTGGGAACCCTGAAAATTTCCGAGCTGTACGCCGCCGCCCAGGCTGCCGGGAAGCTTCCCGTTCTCTATGCGGCCGGGGCCTGCATCCTCTTCGGCTATGGAGCCAAGGCCGGGATGTACCCGGTGCATATCTGGCTGCCCAAGGCCCATCCCGTGGCCCCGGCCCCGGCCTCGGCGCTGCTGTCCGGCGCTCTCACCAAAACCGGCGTCTGGGGCATCCTGGCCATTTCCTGCAATCTCTTCCGGGGCGACCCTGCCTGGGGAACTCTGATTCTGAGCCTGGGGGCTGTCACCATGCTCCTGGGGGCAGTGCTGGCCCTGTTTTCCGTGGATCTGAAGCGGACCCTGGCCTGCTCCTCCATGTCCCAGATCGGCTTCATTCTCACCGGCGTGGGGATGATGGGCCTGCTGGGGGAGGAGAACGCCCTGGCTGCCCGGGGTGTGGTGCTCCATATGGTGAACCACTCCCTGTTCAAGCTGGTGCTCTTCCTCTGCGCCGGAGCGGTGTACCGCAATCTGCACCAACTGAATCTCAACGACATCCGGGGCTTTGGCCGGGGCAAGCCCCTGCTGATGCTCTGCTTCCTGCTGGGAGCCCTGGGCATCGGAGGCTTCCCGCTGCTGAACGGCTACGTCAGCAAGACCCTGCTCCATGAGGCCATTGTGGAGGGACTGCCCCGCTATGGCTGGCCCCTGAAGGCGGTGGAATGGGTGTTTTTGGTCTCCGGCGGCTTGACGGTGGCCTATATGACCAAGCTCTTTGTGGCGCTGTTTCTGGAAAAGCATCCCACCCGCCAGAAAGAATTTGACGCCCGAAAGCCCTGGCTCAGTCTTCCGGCCTCCCTGGCTCTGGGATTCTCCGCCGCTCTGCTTCCCATCCTGGGGCTCACCGCGCAGAGCAGCATGAACGCCATCGCGGAGCTGGGGGCAGACTTCCTGCACGGGGAGTCCCTGGTCCACCCGGTCCGCTATCTGTCCACGGAAAATCTCAAGGGAGCCGCCATTTCCATCGGCATAGGCGGGGCAGTGTACCTGCTGATCGTTCGGCCTTGGATGCGGAGGAAAGGAAATTATGTCAACCGCTGGCCGGAGAAGCTGGATCTGGAGGAGCTTGTCTACAGGCCTCTGCTTCTGAAGCTGCTGCCAAGGGGCTTCGGCTGGCTGGCGGCCTTGTTCGGGGAAAACCGTCTCACCGCACCCCTGTGCCGGGGTCTCATGACTCTGGGCCGCGGGCTGGCGGCCCTGTTCGGGGAAAACCGTCTCACCGCACCTCTGGGCCGGGGTCTCATGACTCTGGGCCGCGGGCTGGCGGCCCTGTTTGGAGAAAACCGACTCACCGCCTCTCTAGGCCGGGGTCTCATGACCCTGGGCCGCAAACTGGCCGCTCTGTTTGGAGAAAACCGCCTCACTGCCCCTCTGAGTCGGGGTCTCATGAGCCTGGGACGCCGGGCAGGGGATCTGTTTGGGGAAAATCGCTGGACTGCCGCCTTGAGCCGGGGCGCCTTTCGCCTGAGCGAAAGCCTGTGCCGCAAGGCCTCCGACAGCTTGGAGGACCTGGGGCGGGTCCTGGGAAAGACGCTGCTGCGCCCAACCCCCCGGGAGCCGGAAGACCGCTCCGCACTGGACAAAGCAGAGGCCTCTTCCCTTAAGCCGTAACAGTTCAACCCTCGGTTCGCAGCGGCGGCCTGACCCCAGGCCGCCGATCCGCTGACACGAAGCCCGGAAAGAACATGAAAAAATCATAATCTTAAGATTGAGTTTTTCCTTTCATCGTGGTATAATACATAGGATAAAGTGAAATATCCGCGCTTCCGGACCGCTGCTTTACGGCCGGAACGCTCAGAAAGGGCAGGAAACCATTGTGAATAAATCTCAATTGACCATCATGGACATTCTCCACACCCTGCTTTCTCACCTGCTGGTGATTCTTCTGGCGGGGGCCATTGTGGGGGCGGGAGCCTGGGCCTATACCACCTACAAGGTTCCTAAGATGTACCGCACCTCCGTGACCTTCTACGCCCTGAGCAAGATTACCCAGGATGCGGACACCACCGCCACCTCGGATATCACCAAGAACCGTCAGTTGGCCAGCACCTATTCCTATGTCATGCGGAGCAATCTGGTGATGAAGGAGGCCGCGGCCCGGCTGGACGAAATGGGGATTCACACCCCCGGAGGCGGCAAGTACGGCTACGGCGCTCTGAAGGGTATGACCACGGTCAGCACCACCAACACGGAGATCTTCACCGCCACCTTCTCCTCCTCGGATCGGCAGAATCTTCAGGTGATTGCCAATACCATCGCGGAGGCCGGAGCCGCCAAGATTCAGGAGATTGTCGGCGGCGAGGCCAAGATTCTGGACGCGGCGGAGGCCCCCGGCGGGGCTTATTCCCCGGATGTGAAGGCCAACACCATCACCGGCGTGGCCATTGGCGTGCTGATTGCCGCGGCCATCGTCATCATCCGCGCTCTGACGGATACCACCATCTGGAGCGAGGAGGATCTGAGCAAGCAGTACAATATCCCTGTTCTGGGCTCCGTGCCGCAGTTGGCTGCCCTGGAAAAGCAGAACACGATAAAGGAGTGAGACCATGCTGTTTCGGAAAACGCGACTGACCGCCCCCCAGACCCAGGCTGCCGCCAAGCAGCGCATGCTCTCCTCCTCCAGTCCCTTTGCCATTCGGGAGGCCTATAACTCCATCCGGGCCAAGCTGCTTTTCACCGGACGGGGAGAGAAATGCCCGGTGTTTGCCGTTACCTCCGCCATGATGCACGACGGCAAAACCACCAACGCCGTGAATCTTGCCATTTCCATCGCCTCCACCACCAAGAAGGTCCTGCTCATTGACGGGGACATGCGAAAGCCTACGGTTCACCGCTATTTCGGCCTGGAGAACAAAAACGGCCTGTCGGAGATTCTGGCCGGCCTGACCAATGAGGTGAAGATCCGCAAGACGGACGTGGAGAATCTGCATGTGCTGACCTCCGGCCAGATTCCGCCCAACCCGGCGGAGCTCTTCGGTTCCAAGCAGATGGACAATTTGCTGTCCTATGTGAAGGAATTCTTTGACTATGTGCTCATCGACACGCCCCCCGTGAATCTGGTCTCCGACGCCGCGATTCTGGCGGAGAAAATCACCGGCTATGTTTTTGTGGTCCAGAGCGGAAAGAACCACTACTATGAGCTGTCCTACGCTCTGGATTCCATTCAGCAGATGAACGGCAACGTGGTGGGCATCATCCTGAATGACGCCACCGGCCGGAGCGGAGCCCACTACGGCGGCTATCATTCCGGAAACTATTACTACAAAGGCTATTACCGCCGGGGCTATGGCCGCGGTTACTATTACAGCACCTATGAAACCAAGGTAGAAAGCGATCTGACCAAGCAAAAGGAAACTCCCAAGGAACAGAGCGAGGGGAAATAAGCCTGGCCGAAGCAAGAGGGAAAGAGGAGAGGAAGTCATGCTGGACTTTCACGCGCATATTCTTCCCGGCGCGGATCACGGCAGCGACGGGCTGCAAACCTCTCTGCGCCAACTGACCCTGGCGGAGCAGGCCGGGATTGACACCATTGTTGCCACGCCCCACTATTATCCCCAGTCCGATGACTTCGGACACTTTCTCCGAAAGCGAAAGGCCTGCCGGGAGACGCTGCTGGAGGCCTATTCCGGCCCCATCCGGGTTCTTACCGGGGCGGAGGTCCACATGTGCGTGGGTCTGGACCACCTGGAGGGCCTGGAGGAGCTCTGCATTCCCGGCACCAATGTGATGCTCTGCGAGCTGCCCTTCCACAGCCTGCCCGGGGGCATGACAGAGACCTTTGAGCGCATGGTGGAGGAGCGGGGCATCTGCCCCGTGCTGGCCCATGTGGACCGCTATGACCCCACGGTGATCAACAATCTCTTCGGCATGGGCCTGTCCGGTCAGCTCAACGCGGAGCCCCTGAGCCACCGCTTCCATCGCCGTCGGCTCCTGCCCTGGATTGATCGGGGCAATATCGTGGCCCTGGGCAGCGACATTCACGGTACCGAGATCGGCTATTCCCAGTATTTGAAGGCTGTGGACTTCCTGGGCCCCCGGGCCGAGGAGATCGAGTCCCGGGTCCGCGCGCTTTTGAAGCCGGCCCTGTAGGGACAGACGCCCTCCCGCTGTGATCTGCGGGCGGGAATTTGAAATCAGGTGAAACGCTCCGGAGGCAGAGACGGCTATGCCGCCTCTGCCTCCGGGTTTGCCGCCTCCAGCATATGCCCGATGAGAATGCCGTAGCCCCGGGTGGGGTCCCGGACCAGCACATGGGTCACAGCGCCCACCAGCTTTCCGTCCTGGAGGATGGGGGAACCGGACATGCCCTGCACAATGCCGCCGGTTTGCTCCAGGAGCCGCGGGTCCGTCACCACCAGCCGCAGGTCCCGGTATTGCTCCGGGTCCTCCCGCACCGCCTCGATCTCCACCGCGTAGGCCTGGGGCTCACTGCCCGCCACGCTGCACCAGATCTCCGCCGGGCCGGAGCGGACCTCCCGCCTCTGTGCCAGAGGAACGGCGCTGCCGGGCAGGCTCTGTCCGTTCCCGTGGCCGAACAGCCCCCGCTCCGTGTTGCGCTCCACCCGGCCAAGGGTCTCCCCGCCGGTGGCGGGACCCAGCAGAGAGCCGGGGGCGCCGGACGATCCCTTTCGGATCTGGGTTACAGCGGTCCGGGTGGCCTGACCGCCCCGGATCTCCATGGGACAGCCCTCGCAGACGTTGACTCCGTGACCCAAGGCCCCGAAAAGCCCGGTCTCCGGGTCATAGAAGGTTACGGTTCCCAGCCCGGAGATTCGGTCCCGAACACAGAGCCCCAGCCGCCAGCCCTCCGCCTTCCGCTGGGGACAGAGAGCCAGCTCCATGCTCCGACCCTCCCGCTCCAGCTCCAGCACCACGGGATCTCCTGCCGCCGCCTCCACCTGGGCGGTCAGGTCCCGGGCGCTGGTCAGAACCGCCCCGTTGGCCCGGAGCAGGCGGTCCCCGATCCGCAGCCCCGCCTGTTCCGCCGGGGACGGGCTTTCCGTCTCGTCAAATTTCACCACATAGAGTCCGTCCGTTTCCAGCTCCAGGCCTACGGTCCTGCCCACGGGAACCAAGGTTTCCGGTCCTGCCGCCAGGACCGGGACGGTCAGCAGCAGCCCAAGCCAGACCGCCGCCGCCGCGGTCCGGATGCCTCTTCCCATGCCTGATCCCTCCCGTCAATCGAATTTTTTGAGCGCCCGTTCTATAATATGAACCGAAATCCGGTAAAAAAACCTGTCGAAATTTGAATAAAAGAGAAAAAAATGGGAAATAATCAGAAAAGACTGGCCTCCGGGAGAAAAGTGTGATATAATCTCCGTACAATATAACAGAAAGGAGGTGCTCAATCATGGCTGCAAAGAAAGTGAAGGAAGTTGTGGACGCCGCAATCGAGAAGACCGAGCCCGTGGTCCGCAAGGCCCGCACCGTGGCGGAGTCTGCCGCGAAGAAGGCTGAGCCCGTTCTCGAAGCCGCCAAAAACGCCGGCAAGCAGGTGACTGCCGTGTTTGTTCCGGAGGTTTACGTTCAGCACGCCAACCGCCAGTTCGACTGCGGAAAGCTTGTGGAAGACTGCAAGGAGGACTTCAAGGCCAAGCACCCCTCCACCATGATCCGCTCCTGCAAGCTCTATATCAAGCCCGAGGACGGCATGGTCTACTACGTCATCAACGACATCGAAGACAAATTGGCCCTTTGATGTCGCAATCCAAAAAATCAGTCCCCTTTATGGGACTGATTTTTTGCTATTCTGCGCCCAGAGGAGGGGAACACCATGGATCTGACCACCCAATTAAACGACGAACAGTATCAGGCCGTTACCGCCACGGAGGGCTTTGTCCGGGTCATTGCCGGGGCAGGCTCCGGCAAAACCCGAGCCCTGACCCACCGCTTTGCCTGGCTGGTGAACGAGCTGGGCATTCTGCCGGGGAACATCCTCTGCGTGACCTTTACCAACAAGGCCGCCAACGAAATGCGCCAGCGGATTCACCTCCTGACAGGGGACAACGACACCGGCTGGATCAACACCTTTCACGGCTTCTGCGTCTCTGTGCTCCAGGAGGACAGCTTTGCCGTGGGCTACCCCAAGGCCTTTCTGGTGCTGGACAACTCCGACATTGATTCCATGCTGCGGATCATCTACGAGGAGCGGGGCCTCACCCTGCGGGACATGACCTTTGCCAACGCCCGGGACATGATTGAGATGCAGAAGCTCCGCTTCCACCCGGAGTACTACGAGGATCTCATCGACCTGCCCCTGGAGGAGCTGCGGCAGAAGTATGAACAGGCCTCCAGCCGGGAGAACATCATTTTCTACGGCTACCTGTATCAGCAGAAGAAATGCTTCGGCCTGGACTACAACGATCTCATCAAGTTCTCCCTCTGCATCTTCCGCCGGTACCCGGAGATCCGGCTGAAGTGGCAGCAGCGGCTGGAGTATATCATGATCGACGAGTTCCAAGACATCGACGAACCCCAGTACGAGCTGATGGAGCAGCTCTGCGATTACCACAAGAACCTCTTTGTGGTGGGGGACCCGGACCAGACCATCTACACCTGGCGGGGAGCCAATATCCGCTATCTGCTGGACTTTGACCAGCAGCACCCCGGCACCCGGACCATCTTTATGAATCGCAACTACCGCTCCACCCCGGAGATTCTCAGTGTGGCCAACGATCTCATCGACAAGAATCAGAACCGGCTGAAAAAGAACCTGCTCCCGGTGCTGCCCCATGGCCCCACGGTGCTCTGCCACCATGCGGATACCCCGGAGGAGGAGGCCAAGTGGATCGTCTCCCGGCTCCAGGCCCTCCACGCCGGGGGAACGGAGTACCGGGATATGACCCTGCTCTACCGAGCCCACTACCTGACCCGTCCGGTGGAGGACGAGCTGAACAGGCAGAAGCTGCCCTATACCATCTACAGCGGCGTACCCTTCTATGAGCGGGCGGAGATCAAGGACGCCCTCTGCTATCTCCGGCTCATCGCCTACCGGGACGATCTCTCCTTCCTCCGGGTGGCCAACGTGCCGAAGCGGAATCTGGGGAAACGGCGCATGGAGTTTTTGCAGAGCTGGGCGGAGGAAAACCACTGCTCCCTCTACCTGGCCCTGGTGAAGAATCTGGACACCGAGCTTTTCCGAAGCACCAAGGCCGCCTCCCTGGTGGGACTGGTGGAGGATTTCGCCTCCTCCTGGGAAAACCGCCCCGTCTCCGAGGTCCTGGCGGCCCTGCTCCACGAGAGCGGCTACGAGCAAATGCTTCGCACCGAGGGCAGCCAGGAGCGGCTGGATAATCTGGCGGAGCTGACCCAGTCCATTTATGAGTATGAGACGAGCTGCGGGGAGGAGGCCACCCTGCCCCACTATCTGGCCCATGTGGCTCTCTACACCAACAGCGACTTGGAGGAGCACCAGGATCGGGTGAAGCTCATGACCGTCCATGCCGCCAAGGGTCTGGAGTTCCCCCACGTCTTTCTGCTGGGTCTCAACGAGGGCAGCTTCCCCTCCCGGAAGACCGGCACCCTGGAGGCCATGGAGGAGGAGCGGCGGCTCTGCTTCGTGGCCATAACCCGGGCCGAGCAGAGCCTGTGCCTGTCTGAAGCGGAGGGGCGGAACTTCGACGGCTCTCCCCGCTATCCCTCCCGCTTTCTGCTGGACATTGACGAGGCCCACCTGGAGCTGACCCGCCCCCGGCAGGAGGGATTGATTGCCGAGGCCCGGGCCTTCATCGCCGCCGCCGAGCGGGCCATGCCGGAGAACCGGGCCTCCGGGATTCTTCCCCTGGGGACCCGGGTGCGCCACGGCGTCTTCGGCTGCGGCACTGTGGAGGGAATCGACGAGGCGCGGGGCGCCCACCTGGTCCGCTTCGACGCGCTTCCCACCCCCCGAGCCATCAGCTTCCGGGCGAAGCTGGAGCGCCTGGAATGAAAAGATAAGAAAAACTGATAGCCTGTTTCAAAAAGCAAAGGCCTAATTCATACAATTTTCATAAAAAAAGAGCAAAAACTGTGATATAATTTGAAGCGACTGCCGCCGCGGCCCGGCGGACGAACAAAAAAGGAGTACCACTATGAAAAAGCACCTGCACAAGAGTCTGGCTCTGCTGCTGGCGGTTCTGCTGGTTTTGGGGATGGCGCCCACAGCCCTGGCAGCTCCCGACCGGACAGAAGAAGCCCAAAGCGCCATGCGCGCAACCGGACTGATGACCCCCATTCGCCGGGGCGGCGACCTGGCGGGCGACGGAACGCAAGGCGCCCAAAAGCTTCCGACTGCTGATTTGCCCAGCAAATACGACAGCCGTGACTACGGCTACATCACCCCGGTCCGCAACCAGGGCGATTACAACACCTGCTGGACCTTCGGAGCGGCGGCCTGCTGCGAGGCTTATATGATCAAGCACGGCGTACTGGTGGGCGAGACCGGCCAGCCTGCGGATACAAGCCTGAACCTTTCCGAGTACCATCTGGCCTATTACACCTACACCGACGCCTATGACGCGGAGGGCATGCTCACCGGCGACAAGACCTATTTTCTCAGCAGCCACCCGGCCGGAAACTTCCTGGAAGCAGGCGGTACCGGCGAGCTGGTCAGCTATCCGCTGATGCGCTGGACCGGCCTGGCGGACGAGTCCGATCCCGCCCTGGTCTACGGCGCTGCCAGCACTGCCGGCTTGGGCTCTGAGCATGCCTACCAGAACAACGTGGCTCACGTTCAGTCCGTCAAGCACTTCTTCGGCTCCAATATCGAGGAGGTCAAACGTCACGTAATGGAATATGGCGCGGGCTCCATGGGCGTTCGGATCAGCAACGCCTCCGGCACTGCCTATCACGGCGGCGTCAATACCGCCAACGGCACCATCTGCTGGATCCAGTCCGCAGTGGCATATCAGGACACCGGCTTTTACTATGCCGATCATGACGTGACTGTGGTGGGCTGGGACGACAGCTATGCCAAGGAGAACTTCAACCAGGGCTACCGCCCCACCAAGGACGGCGCCTGGATCGTCAAGAACTCCTGGGGGACCGACATCGGCAACGACGGCTATTTCTACGTGTCCTATGAGGACTCCGCCACCTGCGCCAGCTACATCTCCTTCTTCACTGTGGAGAACGTGGACAACTTCGACCACAACTATCAGTACGACGGATCCGGCAACTACTACAACTCCGAGGAAATGAGCACCGGCGATTCCATCGCCCAGGTCTTCACCGCCAACGGCAACGAGACCCTGGAGGCCATTGCCCTGGCCCTCTACGG
>CAMOSU010000067.1 GCA_946625125.1 uncultured Clostridia bacterium | reverse complement strand
CCCCACCGTGATGTTCCTCCAACGGTTGTGTTCATCTCTGTTTTTAGCTGACATTCTCAGATTCTCCTTTCCTCAGATTACTTAGTGATTGGGCCATTTCTCCCTGCGTCGTCGGGAACAGATGGGCATAACGATAAGTGATCTCAATGCTTTCGTGTCCGACTCGATCTGCAATTGCTACCGCCGAATACCCGAGCTGAATCAGCAGGGAAATGTGACTGTGCCGCAGATCGTGAATCCGGATGCGTTTCACACCAGCCGCAGCCGATCCCCGATCCATCTCCCGATGCAGAAAGCTCTTTGTGATCTCAAACAGGCGGTCATTCGGGCCGATCTTGTAGAGCCGCTGCATATAGTCCTTCATTTCCTCTACGAGAAAATCGGGCATCTGCACGACCCTGTTGCTTTTCAGCGTTTTCGGATCGGTGATCACGTCCCGCCCGTTCAGCCGCTGGTACGATTTGTTGATCGTAACCGTTCCTTTGTCAAAATCGAAATCCGACGGAGTGAGAGCTAACAGCTCACCTTCCCGGATACCGCACCAATACAGCATTTCAAACGCATAGAAGGAACGAGGTTTGTCCATCATTTCATCGGCAAATTTCATATACTCCTCCTGCGTCCAGAAAAGCATTTCCCGGTTCTTGGACTTGCCCATGTTTCCGACCTTTGACGCCGGATTCTCGTGCAGCCCGTAATACTTCACCGCATGATTGAAAACGGCGCTGAGCTGATTGTGGAGCGTTTTCAGATACACAGGGGAGTATGCTTTCCCGTTTTCGTCTCTGGTGTTGATCATCTCGTTCTGCCAGGCAATCACGTCCTTTGGCTGAATCTCATTGATCTTGCGGCTCCCGAAATATGGGAGAACCTTTGTCCGTAGAATATGCTCCTTGGTATGCCAGGTATTTTCCTTGACCCGGCTTTTCATGTCCTCGGAATAGAGCTCTACGAAACTGCTAAAGGTCATATCCAAATTGGCCTTTGCTTTGTTAAGCTGCTCTCGTTCCCATGCCTGTGCCTCCCGCTTCGTCGGGAAGCCTCGCTTCTGTGTTTGTTTTCTTTGGCCCTGCCAGTCCGTATAGCGGTATACGGCCCGCCAGGTACTGCCTTCCTTATAAACAGCCATACTCTCAACTCCATAAACAGCCATACTCTCAACTCCTTTCTGCTGCTTTTGCTCCGGCTGCGCCATAGCACAGCCGTTCTGTGAAGTATTGTTTGTTTACTCTGCCAGCGATGGTGATAATGCCTTTCTTTTCAAGCTCCGAGTTCAGCTTCCGTATGATCTTGTAAGCATAGGAAGTTGAAACGCCGAGTTCTTCTGCAACATCTTCCACTCGCATAAAACTGTTGCTTGCCATAAAAAGTCCTCCTTTCCTGTAAATTGTGAGAGCAGTTCTCATATAACCGAGAAACGTTTACGCCTTGCCGTTCTACCCTTGCTGTTTCCTGACAGGCAACCCTGTGCGGCGCTGTGCCGTCCCCTTATGGGGCGCTCCCTCTTCCGAGATCGTGGCGGTTTATAACAGCTTGGACGGTCATTCAGTTTTCGCAGATTAAGCATATTTGCTTAAGCTATTGTCATTATACTAAACCAATCTGCTTATGTCAAGAGGGTTTTCGAGAAAATATTAAATAAAATTGTTTATACTATTCTTGACATTCTTAAACGTATCTGCTATAATCACTGCAAGTACATATGTAGGAGGTTTTTCCTATGGGAATCGGTGAAAGAATACGCTTTATCCGCAATCTGCGGGGCATGACGCAGAAATATCTCGGTACTTTAGTCGGCTTCCCAGAGAAGACCGCCGATATCCGCATGGCGCAGTACGAAGCGGGATCACGTACCCCTAAGGAGGATCTGACGAAAGCTCTTGCAAATGCGCTGGGAGTATCGCCGCTGGCACTGGATATTCCTGATATCGACAGTTATCTCGGGCTGATGCATACCCTGTTCGCCCTGGAGGATCGCTATGGCCTGACCATCGAGACCAGAGACGGAGAGGTTGTTTTTCGCATTGATCCCCGGAAGGGGAAGGACGCCGCCCGCATCTCTGAGATGGTTTATGCTTGGGCTCCCGTTGCGGAAAAGTACCGAGCCGGGGACATCAGCAAGGACGAGTACGACAAGTGGCGCTATAACTATCCGCAGTACGACGATACGCAGATCTGGGCCAAGGTGCCGTCGCAGGAGTTCAGCGATGCTATGGTCAAGGCGTTCAAGAACAAACTGAAAGAGTAATTACAAACGCTAAATGAAGATACTAAATGGTTAGATCATTCAAAGGCCACGTAAAGAAAGAGGTTTTGTATGGAACAGTTCTTTTTTGAAGTCCCTGGTATTGCACGGAAAAGCGAAGCAATTGCTTTTATCCATGAATTCCACGAATTTGGATCAGAGATCAATGGTACAGGCGGACTACACCGGTATCTCGACAATTATGAGGGGTGGCTTGAAAAGCTAAATAAGGACTATTCAAGGGAACCCAGCGAAGAAAAAGTACCTGCCAGGACCTTTTTCCTTATCCGGGCCAACGACAACAAGATAATCGGTATGATCAACATACGACTTGCGCTAAACGAGAGGTTGCGTCATTACGGCGGTCATATTGGGTACTCAATCAGGCCAACGGAGCGTGGAAAAGGATACAATAAAATCAATCTGTACTTAGCATTAAAGGTCTGTGAACAACACGGAATCGAAAGTGTTTTTATGGATGCTGATCTGAATAATCCAGCTTCCTGGAGGACAATGGAATCATTAGGCGGGAAGCGGATTAGAGAATACTACGACGATATAAATGCCCATTGTATTGTTGTTGATTATTGCATTGATGTAAAAAAAGCATTGGAGGAGCATTCCGAATTAGAGAGTGTAATCCTCTGTCAAAATGTCAAATAAAGGAAAATGCACACAAAAAAAGAGCTGCCTGACTTTCAAAAATCAGATAGCTCTTTTTTTGTTATTCGATGGAGTTATTTCAGATGTTGCCAAAACGTTGCCAAACGCCGTTTTGGGATTCCAAAAACTCAGTATATATGCGGGTTTCCGGCGTTTTTGCAATCATTCCCACTCAATGGTGGCGCTGGGCTTGGGGGTTACGTCCCAGAGGACGCGGTTGACGTGGGGGACCTCGGCGGTGATGCGGGCCACCAGCTTCTGGACGAAGGCGAAGTTCAGCTCCGCGGGCTGGGCGGTGACGGCGTCCACGGTGTTGACGGCACGGATGACCACGGGCCAGTCATAGCTCCGCTTGCCGTCCCGGATGCCGGTGGTCTTGAAGTCGGGAACCACGGTGAAATACTGCCAGACCTTCTCGTCCAGACCGTGCTTATAGAACTCCTCCCGGAGAATGGCGTCGGATTCCCGCACGGCCTCCAGCCGATCCCGGGTGATGGCGCCTACGCAGCGGACGCCCAGGCCGGGGCCGGGGAAGGGCTGACGGAAAACCATGCTGTCGGGCAGACCCAGGGCCTTGCCCACCATGCGAACCTCGTCCTTGTAAAGCAGCTTGACGGGCTCCACCAGCTCGAAAACCAGGTCCTCGGGCAGTCCGCCCACGTTATGATGGGCCTTGACGCCCACCTTGGACTCCAGAATGTCGGGGTAGATGGTCCCTTGGGCCAGGAAGGAAATGCCCTCCAGCTTCCGGGCCTCCTCCTCGAAAACGCGGATGAACTCGGCGCCGATGATATGACGCTTCTCTTCGGGCTCCGCCACACCGGCCAGCTTGTCTAGGAAGCGGTCAACGGCATCCACATAGACCAGATTGGCCTTCATCTGGTTCTGGAAGACCTCAATGACCTGCTCAGGCTCACCCTTCCGCAGCAGACCGTGGTTCACATGGACGCAGGTAAGCTGCTTGCCCACGGCCTGAATCAGCAGAGCGGCCACAACAGAGGAGTCCACACCGCCGGAGAGAGCCAGCAGGACTTTTCCATCACCGATCTGAGTCCGGAGAGACTGAATCTGCTGATCAATGAAAGCCTGGGCCAGGGCGGGGGTGGTGATGCGCTCCATGGTATCGGGTCTGACGTTGGTATTGTAGTCGTAATTCATGCGTGTTCCTCCTATTTTGTGTAGGGCGGCCTGTGTCAGACCGCCGTTGTTCCGAAGGCGGGGGTCGCGGCGGCCTGGGGTCAGACCGCCCTACGTGGTTTTAACGGAAGCTAATATGATCGGGCTCCGCTTCCTCGATGACGGCCAGGGCGTGATAGTTGACGCCCATCTCCCGAAGCCGGTCGCCGCCGCCCTGGAAGCCCTTTTCCACGGCAATGCCCACGCCCATCAACTGGGCCTGAGCCTCCTGCACCAGATTGCAGAGCCCCCGTGCCGCTTCGCCCCGGGCCATAAAATCATCGATGATCAGCACCCGGGTGCCGGGGGTGAGCCACTGCTTGGAAAGAATCAAAGTGACCTTCTTCTTGTAGGTGTAGGACATGATCTCGCTTTTGTACAGACCGCCTTCGATGTTGTCGGACTTGGCCTTTTTGGCGAAAATCATGGGCTTGCCCCATTTGAAGGCGCAGATGGAGGCCAGGGCGATGCCGCTGGCTTCGGCGGTGAGGACCACGTCTACCTGGGATAGATCGAAGATCCGCGCAAATTCATCGGCGATCTCGCCCATGAAGGCACAGTCAACCCGGTGGTTCAGAAATCCGTCCACCTTGACGATGCTGCCGGGGAGGATTTTGCCTTCGTTTTTGATACGGTCTTTTAATGCCTGCATAGTGTTCTCCTTTGCGTGAGGGGGCGGGAGGCGCAAGCCGCGCGCTGCTGCCGGGAGGGGATGGGCGGCGCGCTGCCGCGCCGCCGGACAGGGAGGCTGCCTATTGGTAGCACTCCTCCTTCAGGACGCCGATATAGGGCAGGTTGCGATAGTAGTCCGCATAGTCCAAACCGTAGCCGATGACAAACTCGTCGGGAATCTTGAAGCCGTAGTAGTCCACCTGGAAGCGCTCCGGCTTGTCCACGTCCTTGTCCAAGAGGGAAACGGTGGTGATGGAGGCGGGGTTGCGGGTCTTGAACAGCTTTACCAGGTATTCCAGGGTTAAGCCGGAGTCGATGATGTCCTCCACCACGATGACATGGCGGTTTTCCATGTCAATGTCGGTGTCCTTCACCAGATGGACGGTGCCGGTGGACTTGGTGCCCTTGAAGTAGCTGGAGGCGGAGATGAAGTCCATGTCCATGAGACAGTCCATCTCCTTGCACAGATCTGTAAAGAAGAAGGCGGCGCCCCGAAGCACACAGAGCATCAGAGGCTTCTTGTCCCCGTATTTCTCTGTCAGCTCCCGGCCCAGCTCCCGGACCCGGGCGGCAATTTCTTCCCGGCTGTGCATCACGTACTTGACGTCTTCTTTGGCGCTTCGGATGAGCATTGTATTCTCCTTTCGGGACGGCGCTCCGCCGGGGCGGAGGGGAAGGCTCGTATCGCATTGCGGATATGAGCCTTCCCGTCGGGTGCTGCTTATTCGTTGGTGTAGTTGTCGAAGTAGCCCTGAATGTAGATGATGGGGGTTCCCTTGTCGCCGGAGCCGGAGGTCAGGTCGCACAGAGAACCGATCAGATCCGTTAACTGCCGGGGTGTGGTACCCTGGGCGGCCATATTGCCCACCAGGCTCTCGCCGGTCTTGGCGCGAATCCGGTCTTCAATGGCCTTCCGCAGCGCCTCGCCGGAGAGATCACCAAAGTCGTTGTCCGCCAGATACTTCAGCTTCAGCTCGTTGGGAGTACCCGCCAGACCCTGGGTGTAACCGGGGCTGACAACGGGGTCTGCCAGCTCCCAGATCTTGCCCACGGGGTCCTTGAAGGCGCCGTCGCCGTAGACCATGGCCTCGATGTGCTTGCCGGAGGCCTGGGAGAGCAGCAGGGAGATCCGCTCCGCCACGGGGGCGCAGTCTCTGGGGAAGAGCTTGATGGATTCCTCGGTGGCCTTGTTGGAGCCCAGAAGACCGTAGCGCTCATTGAAGCCGCTGCCATCGACAGAGGCGGTCATAAGATCGTCCAGGCCCAGCACGCACTTGCAGCCGGCAGCCTTGAGCAGCCGCTTGGAGCGGGCGCGGGTGTGGATGTCGGCGGTGATGACGGCGTCGCAGAGGGGAACCAGGGTCTGAACCCGGTTGCCCAGCAGGATCTCCGCCTCCGCACCGCAGGAGCTGATCAGCTCCGCGTAGAAATCGATGTAATCCACACCGGTGAAGGGGTGAAGAATGTGACCGAACTTCTCCCGGAACTGGGCTACGGTGAGGGTGTCGGAGTAGGGATTGATCCCCGCCTCGTCCAGCAGGTCAATGTCCACCAGATGATTGCCCACCTCGTCGGAGGGGTAGGAGAGGAGCACCACCACCTTCTTGCAGGCCAGGGAGATGCCCTTGAGGAGCAGAGAGAAGCGATTGCGGCTCAGGATGGGGAAGGCAACGCCCACGGTGCCGCCGCCGGTCTTGGCCTTTACGTCCGCGGCAATCTGCTGAATGGTGGCGTAGTTGCCCTGGGAACGGGCTACCACGGATTCGGTGACAGCAACAACGTCCCGGTCTCTGGGGGTAATGCCGGCTTCCTTCCAGGCGGCCTGGACAGAGTCGGAAACAATGGCGGCGATGTCGTCGCCCTGACGGATGATGGGCGCACGCACGCCCCGTACGACGGTTCCGATGGTTCTCATGGATCGTTTTCTCCTTTGTGTAGAAATTACAGTTGACGAACAAAACGAACAATGCGCTTGGGTTTTACGCTTTATTATACATAAGCGGAGATTAAAAATCAACAAAGAGTGGAGATGTTTATAATTTTCGGAAAAATGACGAAATGACAAAAAAGAGGCGCGGGAATTTTATGAATTTTTCCCGCGCCCCATTCAAAATAGTTACGAATGTCCCAAAAGCAGACCCTTCGGGTAGAAAAATCGAAGCTTTTTGTCGGAGAGACAGATCTCCACATCCTTGCCCCAACGGGCTTCGCCGTCCAGATTGATGACCTCCTGCCCATCGCAGTGAATGACCAGCCGGTCTGTGGTAAAGTGCCGGAAGAGCTCCGGGTACTCGCTGTATCGCCCGGCCTTATACTTGCCGATGAGGCCAGCCACCTGGAGCCGGGATACCTTTTTCACCAGCAGCACCTCCAGCTTGCCGTCGTCAGGCCGGGCCTCGGGGACGGGCTCGTAACCGCCGCCGTAGAAACGGCCGTTGCAGACGCAGATCAGGGTGAAGCGCTGGTCAATGCTCTGGCCCTCAATCTCCACTACATAGTGCCGATGGATGCCCTTGATGAGATTCACCACCGTGGAGACGTTGTAGGCCCCGTGGCCCGTCAGCAGGGGAATGCGCTTGAAGTCCTGTATGGAGGTTCCGATCCGGGCGTCTATCCCCATGGAGCAGATGTCCAGGCAAAAATCCTCCCCCACCTGAATGAGATCCAGGGAGCGCTCCTCCGGGTCCAGCAGACGGGCAAGATCAGAGAAGGCGGAGGGCTCGCTGAAATTCTTGATGAAGTCGTTGCCGGAGCCGCAGGGAACGTGGGTTACCGCCAGATTGTCCGCCCCTGCCGCGCCGTTGACCACCTCGTTCAGGGTGCCGTCACCGCCGCAGGCGTAGAGCCGGTATTCCTCCCCCGAGGCAGCCGCCTGTCGGGCAATGGCGGCGCAGTCCCCGGGCTTTTTGGAGCTGCGGATGGCATAGTCCAGTCCGCGTTCTCCCCAAAGATTCCGAACTTTTTCCTCCAGCTCCCGGGTGTGATCGTATTTCCCGGCCGCTGGATTGATAATAAACAGGTGTTTCATTTCAACCGTCTCCTGTCTTCCTGTTTGTCGGGGGTGCGGCGGGCGCACAATGTGCGCCCCTACGGCGGAAACGCCCCGCTTCTGTCATTCTGAGCGCGGCGAAGAATCCGCGTCCCCCGTTCCCCGGTGAGGGGCGACTCGCCGGAGCGGGGAGCGCGGGCGGCCAATGACCGCCCCCTACGGCGGAAACGCCCCGCTTCTGTCATTCTGAGCGCAGCGAAGAATCCGCGTCCCCCGTTCCCCGGTGAGGGGCGACTCGCCGGAGCGGGGAGTGCGGGCGGCCAATGACCGCCCCCTACAGGCGGGGCGGATGCCTAACGCCGATTGCCTAAATATTGATACAGATTACACTGGATCATCCCGTTGTAAAGCTTTCGTTTCTTGTCTGCCCGCCTGCCGAAGTAGTGCTCAAACTCCGGCTCTGAGGAGATGATGAACTTCTGCCAGCCGTCGGCATAGCGCAGATGCTTTCCCAGAGCCTGATAAAGCCGCTGGGCGCCGCGCTGCTCCATCATCCGTTCCCCGTAGGGGGGGTTACAGACGATAACGCCCCGCTCCGCGGGCAGGTCCCGCTTGGTGGCATCCGCCTCTTCAAAGCGGATCAGCTTGCCCACCCCGGCCTTTTTGGCGTTGGAAATGGCGATGTTCAGGCTCTCCGGGTCCCTGTCGGAGCCGAGAATCCGGTATTCGCCCCGGAATTCCCCGTCCTTTGCTGCCTGTCGGGCCTGCTCCCAGGCGTGTTCCGGCACAAAGTCCCAGCTCTGGGCGGAGAAGCTTCGGTTCAGACCCGGAGCCCGGTTCAGGGCCATGAGGGCGGCCTCGATGACGATGGTACCGCTGCCGCAGAAGGGGTCCCAGAAGAAGTCCCTTCCCCGGTAGCGGGCCAGAGTCACCATGGCCGCCGCCAGGGTCTCCCGCAGGGGGGCGTCGTTGCCCACGGCCCGGTAGCCCCGCTTGTGGAGGCCGGCGCCGCTGGTGTCCAGGAAGAGCTCGCACTGATCCTTCATGATGGAGAATTGGAGCTGATAGAGGGCGCCGGTTTCCGGCAGACGCTTGAGCCCGTAGTGCTGCCCCAGCCGGTCTGCGGCGGCCTTGTTCACAATGGCCTGACAGTCCGGGACGGAGTGGAGCTGGGAGTTGAGACAGTGGCCCTTCACCGGGAATCTGCCATCCTTTGGAATATAGTCCTCCAGGGGCAGAGCCCGGACGCCCTGGTATAGGGCTTCAAAGCTTTGGGCGGGGAAGCTTCCCAGCCGCAGCAGCACCCGCTCTCCCATCCGCATCCGAAGATTGGCGGCGGCCAGAGCCTCCGTCCCGCCATGAAAGAGGACCCGGCCGTTTTCCACCTGCACGCCCTCCAGATTCAGCCGCCGCAGCTCGTCCCCCACCAGCCCCTCCAGACCGAAGAGGCAGGGTACTGAAAAAGTAAATTGATCCATAATCACAAGGTCCTTTCCGGGCTCAGCCCATGAGCAGGAAGCTCCAAAGGGCGGTGGTGGGAATGCTCAGCAGGGTGGAGACCACCACCAGCTTTGTGGCGTAGAGGGCGTCCTGCTCGTACTTGTCCGCCAGGATGCTGGTGTTGGCGGCCACGGGCATGGCGGCCAGGATCACCGAGATATTCCGGGCGGTGACGCTCACCGGCAGCAGACAGCAGGCGGCGTACACCAGGGCGGGCAGAATCACCAGACGATGAAGGGAGAAGCCCAGAACACCCCTGTCCAAAAACTGCTTCGGCTCCAGCCGGGCCAGGATCATGCCGATGACCAGCATGCTCATGGCGGTATTGCAGCTTGAGAGGTAGCCCACAGGCTTCATAATGAGCTCCGGCAGCTCCAGCCGCAGCAGCATCCCCACAATTCCCAGAAACACGGCGATGATGCAGGGGTGGGTGACCACCTTCTTCGCGGTGTCCTTCCAGTTGTGGGAGCCGCTGAAAATGGCGACGCCGGAGGACCACATGAGCGTCCGCATGGGGATGAGATAGATGTTGGCCAGGGCCAGACCCTCCAGCCCGTAGAGCCCCTCCGCCACGGGGTTTCCCAAAAAGCCCGCGTTGGAGCAAAGGGCGGCGAAGCGCAGGCACTTCCGCTCTCCCTCCGGGGGCTTACGGAACAGCAGCCGCCCGTAGCCGATGCAGAACAGATGGAACACCAAAGAGATTCCCAGGACCCAGAGCCCGTCCTCCCGGATCCGGTTCAGATCCGCCGTGAGAAAGGCTTTGAAAATGTTGCAGGGCAGAATCACGTCCACCACCAGGTTGGTCAGGCTCTTCTGTCCCTGCTGGCTGACGATGTTCAGCTTCCGCGCCAGGAAGCCCACGCCGATGAGGGAAAAAATCGCGAATTGCAGGATCAGGTTGTCTTTCATGATGGTCGTCCGATGCTCCTTTGGCCCTGGGCTGCCGGGTTTTCTTGTCTTATTATAGCACATTCTCTTCCCGGAGGCAAGGAGAAAGCGCAGGACGCGGGGACCATTTTGCGGGAATCCCGGTGAAATTCCTCTTGCAACCGGGGAGAGAATGGAGTATAATATGGGCGGATCGGGCAACTCCGATCCGCCTATTATTTTTTCGTTTGGAAAGGAAACGGATGAACATGAAAAAACTGATTAGCGTGGTCTTGGTGTTGGTGCTGATGCTGGCGCTCTTCGTCGGCTGTAAGTCCAACGAGGGTGAGAACTCCGATCTCAAGCTGGCGCTGGTCGTGGCGGGCCAGTTTGGGGACCGCTCCTTCTACGACTCCTCCAAGGAGGGCGCAGACCGTCTTGCCAAGGATCTGGGTATCCAGGTCACCACCATCGAGTGCAACAACGAGAACCATGACGCCCAGATGAAGAACGCCGCCGACAAGGCCGATGTGGTGGTCTGCGTGGGCTGGGAATTTTTCAACATTGAGAGCATTGCCCCGGAGTACCCCGAGGTCAAGTGGATCTGGATCGACAACGCCACGGAGAATCCGGTTCCCAATGTGCTGAACATCACCTACGCCCAGAACGAGGGCTCCTATCTGGCGGGCTACATCGCCGCCGCCATGTCCAAGACCGGGGTCGTGGGCGCTGTGGGCGGCCAGGATCAGCCTGTTATCAACGACTTCATCGTGGGCTACAAGCAGGGCGCCGCGGCCTTCAATCCCGAGATTAAGGTTGTGACCAACTACACCAACACCTACGATGATCCCGCCATGGGCAAGGAGTGCGCCCTGGCGCTGAACGATCAGAAGGCCGACGTGATCTTCCAGATCGCCTCCGCCGCCGGCGACGGCGTGTTCGAGGCCGCCAAGGAGCGGGGCTTCTACGCCATCGGCGTGGACTCTGACCAGAAGTACATTGATCCCGAGGTTATCATCTGCTCCATGAAGAAGGAAGTGGGCAATTCCATCTACGACGCCGTTAAGGCCCTGGCCGACGGGGACGACTCCAAGTGGGGCGGCACCTGGGTGGCGGATATGTCCAACGGCTATGTGGGCATTGGCTACGGCGAGGAGGGCGCTGTCCAGCAGGTCAGCGACGAGATTAAGACTGCCGTGGAGGAACTGGCCCAGAAGATCGTTTCCGGCGAAATCAAGGTGGACACCACCAGATAATTACCCACCGCGAATCAGCGGGGTCGATGCTTCATCGGCCCCGCTTTTCTGAAAGAAGGGACGACATGAAGCAAACAGAACCAGTCATCCGATTTGAACACATCTCCATGCAGTTCCCCGGGGTGCTGGCCAACGACGACGTGAGCCTGGAAATCCGGCAGGGGGAGGTCTTCGCCCTGATCGGAGAGAACGGCGCGGGCAAGTCCACCCTGATGAACATTCTCTACGGCATTCAGGCCCCCACCGGGGGAGAGCTTTACATCAAGGGAAAACGGGTGGAGGACTATGATCCCAAAACCGTGATTGAGCAGGGGGTGGGCATGGTCCACCAGCACTTCATGCTGGTTCCCTCCTTCACCGTGGCCCAGAACATCGTGCTGAGCCGGGAGCCCCGGAAGCACAGGCTCTTCTTTGACAACGCCGCCGCGGAGAAGGCGGTGAAGCGGCTGGTGGAGGAGTACGGCCTGGAGGTTCCCCCCTCCGCCGCGGTGGAGGACATCAGCGTGGGGATGCAGCAGCGGGTGGAGATCCTCAAGGCCCTCTACCGGGGGGCGGAGATTCTGA
>CAMOSU010000066.1 GCA_946625125.1 uncultured Clostridia bacterium | reverse complement strand
ATAACCGGGATTTGCCCTGCTGGTGCTGGGCAAATCCCGGTTTGTGATTTGCTGTTATTCGCCGCCGCCTTCGCCGCCGGATTCAGAGGGGGGAGGCTCCGGGGTCTCGGAAGAGGGCGCGGGCTCCGAGGAGGGCGCGGGCTCCGAAGAGGGCTCCGGGGAGGGCTCGGAAGAGGGCTCCGTAGACTCGGAGGAGGGCTCCGTGGACTCGGAACTCGGAACCGTGGGCGTAGGCTTTGTGGGCTGAGGTGTGGGCTGTGTGGGCTGTGTGGGCCGCTGTGTGGGCTGGGTGGGCTGAGGTGTGGGCGTGGTGGGCTTCACCGGATCCCCGGTGAGCTTGGCCACCACCTTGTCCCGCTTGCTGTAGCGGCTGATGGCAATCTGGGTGGTTTCCAGCTTTTTGCCGGTCTCCCGATCCCGGGTGGTCCGATAGGTGGCGATTTTATAGCCGGTGTAGGGGGTGGTGATGACCTCGCCCTGGTAGTAGGTGCCGTCGTTGGGGACTTCCTGCTCCACTTCCTTCCAGGGCTCAGTGTCCAGAACCTCGTAGCTGAGCTCCACAGTGTAGTCCTTCCATTCCGTCCCCAAGAGCCGGATGTGGACCTGGCCGCCGGAGACGGAGGCCTCGATCTTGATGGGATAGGGGCTGCTGTTCTCGAACTTATAGTCCAGGTAGCCCCAGTAGATGGTGGTGTCCATGCCGCTGGGTACGTAGTCCACCAGGTACATGTGGGGCTCCCGCTCGATGGTCTTCAGATCCGCCTGGAGCACGGCATAGTAGATGGAGGAGGCCACCTGGCAGACGCCGCCTCCCACCTCGGGCTTGGATTCGCCTCCGTGGACGTAGGCAATGGCTTCCTTGTAGCCCTTCGCCTCGGTGCGCTCTCCCACCACCTTGTTGAAGGAGAACACCTCTCCCGGCAGCAGGATGGTGCCGTCGATTTCCTTGCAGGCCAGCTTCAGGTTGTTGGTCCGGTTGTAGATGTTGGTGTGGTTGGTGTGAGCCTCCGCCAGCACGTCCTTGAACAGGCTTTCCCGCAGGGTATCGGCGTCCATCTGGGGCTTGCGGACCGCCATCAGCAGCCGCAGCTCCGCGCCGGGCTCCGCCTCCTCCAGGGCGGCGGTGAGCTCCTCCAGCGCAACGCCGTAGCCGTCGGCGCCCTCGGTGATCTCTCCGGTCTTGGGGTCCAGACTGGGCTCCGTGGGCTCTTTGCAGTAGCGCTCATAGAGCTCCTCCGGGTCCAGAGGCTCCGGCAGGCGCAGAGCATAGCTGAGACTGGGCGCCAGAGCGGCCTCCGGGTCCTCGGCCACCAGGGCCTCCTGGCAGGCGGTTTTCACGGCGTCCAGAAGCTGCTGGGCGGTAAACTCCCGGCCTGTGACGCCGGTGTGGATTACCAGCACCTTGTCGGGGCGCTCAGCGTCCTCCTCCAAATCCGCCAGATCCTCCTCGGTGGGCGTTTCCAGGGAAGCGTCGGAGGCCTCATACTCTGTGGCGTATTCCTTGACGGCCTCCTCCAGAACGGTTTTCAGGCCGCTTTCGTTCAAAACCAGGTAATCCCGGGGGTCCAGCAGGTAGCTGTCGCCCCGCTCCTGGCCCACGCCCGCGTCCAGATCCGCGGCGAGCTTGGCAAGATCCAGACCCGCACCCACCTGGGCCTGGGTCAGCTCCAGGACAATGGGCTCCTCGCTGCGGCCGTCCTCGTCAGCCTCGGGATTCAGAGTCAGAACCAGATCCCGGCGCAGCAGACTGTCCAGCTCTCCAAACTTTTTTTCCAGCTCCCCCCGGGGCATGCCTTGGAGGGCGACGGTGGTGCTGGGAATGGTTTCCGGCGCAGCGGCGGGGCGGACCTTTGTGAAGATCAGAATGCCGATCACCAGCACCGCAACCCCCGCCACAGCGGCCAGAATGGGCCAGAGCTTCCGCCGGGCCTCGCTGTTTTGTTCGGGTTTATTTTTCACGGCATAGGGATCGCTCCGCCCGGAGGCCCGGGCGCCGCCTTTGCCGGCTTCAAATTTACCTTTTGCCATTGGGATGTCCCCCTTTTCACGCTGTTTATTTCTGATGTGCTATTATACCCATTAAGACGAAAAAAAGCAATGACAATTCGTTACGTTTACAAATTTTTAGCTTCCGCGCGGGCAACGCTTCCGCTCACGCCGCAGGGCGGCCTGTCTCCGGGCCGCCGCGTACCCAACAGCAAGCTCCCGCCTGCAGGGACGGCAGAGTGCCGTCCCTACACAGGAGCTGAATTGTTGCCCGCAATGTTCTCAAAGGCCTCCACCACGGCGGTTGCTGCCTTCAGACTGTTTTCTCCCCGGTTCAGCAGCAGCCGCAGGGTGGGCTGGGCGCTTTTCGGCTTCAGAAAGAGCCGTCCGGAGAGTCCCGGAGCGGCGCAGAGGGCCGACAGCGTCTCAAAGTCCAGAACCAGCAGGGTGAAGAGCAGCTCCTGTCCCTTCTGGGTGATGTCGGTGACGGTGAGCCGGGCCGCTCTGGCCCGAAGCAGGGCCACGTCGATGAGATTCAGGACTCCCTTGGGAGGGTCCCCGTAGCGGTCCACGATTTCGTCCAGCAGCTCGTCGGCGTCGGTCTGGGAGCGGATGGCCGCCATACGGCGGTAGAGATCCATGCGCTGCTCCCCGTTTTCCACATAATCCTTGTCGATGTTGGCGGTGATGTCCAGGTCCGCGGTGCAGTCCACAGGCTTGGCCTCGGGTCCCTCCTGCTCCTCCAGCACCGCCTCCTCCAAAAGCTTCAGATACATGTCGTAGCCCACGGAGAGGATGTGGCCGGACTGCTCCGCCCCCAGCAGATTTCCCGCCCCCCGGATCTCCAGATCCCGCATGGCGATTTTGAAGCCGGAGCCAAACTCGGCGTATTCCCGAATGGCCTCCAGCCGCTTCTCCGCCACGTCCGTCAGGACCTTGCCCCGGCGGAAGGTGAGATAGGCGAAGGCGTGGCGGGAGGACCTGCCCACCCGGCCCCGGATCTGGTGGAGCTGGGCCAGGCCCAGGCGGTCCGCGTCCTCGATGATGAGGGTGTTGACGTTGGGAATGTCGATGCCGGTTTCAATGATGGTGGTGCAGACCAGAATCTGGATCTCCCCGTCGGCCATGCGCTGCATCACGTCTCCCAACTGCTCCTCGTTCATTTTGCCGTGGGCCACCGCCACCTCCGCCCCCGGGTGCCGGGCGGCGAGACGGGCGGCGCACTGGGCGATGGACTCCACCCGGTTGTGGAGATAGTAGACCTGGCCTCCCCGGGCCAGCTCCCGGCGGATGGCGTCGTCCAGCACCGGCTCGTTTTGCTCCAGCACAAAGGTCTGCACCGGATAGCGGTCCAGGGGCGGCTCCTCAATGGTGGACATGTCCCGCAGGCCTGAGAGGGCCATGTTCAGGGTCCGGGGGATGGGGGTGGCGGAGAGGGTCAGCACGTCCACACCCCGGGAGAGCTCCTTGAGCCGTTCCTTGTGGGTGACGCCGAAGCGCTGCTCCTCGTCCACGATCAGCAGGCCCAGATCCTTGAATACCACGTCCTTTTGCAGCAGCTTGTGGGTTCCTACGATGATGTCCACGCTTCCGGCCCGGACTCCCGCCAGAGCCCGCTTCTGCTGGGCCGGGGAGCGGAAGCGGGAGAGCACCTCGATGTTCACCGGGAAGCCCTCAAAGCGTCGGGCGGCGGTGACGAAGTGCTGCTGGGCCAGCACCGTGGTGGGGACCAGGATGGCCACCTGCTTGGAGTCCAGCACCGCCTTCATGGCGGCCCGGAGGGCCACCTCGGTTTTGCCGAAGCCCACGTCCCCGCAGAGCAGCCGGTCCATGGGGGCGGGGGACTCCATATCCCCCTTGATCTCATGGATGCAGCGGAGCTGGTCGTCGGTCTCCACAAAGGGGAAGTTGTCTTCAAACTCCCGCTGCCAGGGGGTGTCGGCGGCAAAGGCGAAGCCCATGCGGCGCTTGCGCTCGGCGTAGAGCTTGATGAGCCCCTCCGCCAGATCCTTCACCGCGGCCTTGGCCCGTTTTTTGGTCTTTTCCCAGGCGTCGCCCCCCAGCTTGTTCAGCTTCACCGGGGCGTCCTGGGCGGCGCCGATGTACTTGTAAATCAGATCCATCTGGGTGGCGGGGACATAGAGCAGATCCGTTCCCTGGTAGGCGATTTTCACATAGTCCTTTATGGCCCCGTCCACCTTCATCTGCTCCATGCCCACATAGCGGCCAATGCCGTGGAACTCGTGGACGATGAGATCCCCGGGACTCAGGTCGGTGAAGGAGTTGAGCTTCTGCCGGTTGGTGGTCTTTGTCTTGGAGCGGGGCTTCCGGGCGGCCCGGGTGAGGAGCTGTCCCTCCGTCAGCACCGCCAGCTTTACGGTGGGATATTCCATGCCGCTGGGCAGAGAGCCCTCCGTCAGAAAAATCCCCCCGGGGGCGGGCCAGGCTTCGGCGGGGAAGGCCATGGTCACAGGCAGCTCCTTGTCCCGGAGAAAGGCCTCCAGAATCTCTCCCCGGCGGCGGTTGCCGCAGAGCACCAGGGTGCGATAGCCGTTTTTCCGGTAGTGGACCAGATCCTGGGCCGCCACCTCCAGATTGCCTCCGTAGGAGGGAAGCTGCTTGGCTACGATGTCCACCAGGGCGGCGGGGGACAGCTCCTCCGGATAGGCGGCGGCCAGAAAGGCGTCCAGAAACAGCCCGGGGCGGGGGGCCAGATCCCGGCACAGGGCGTCCCAGCCCTTGCCGAAGTCGCAGAGCTCTCCCGCCAGGACGCCTCCCTGGAGCAGAGAGTCCAACTGGAGCCCCAGATCCTCCTCCCAGCCGGCCGCGGCCCGGCGGAGATTGCCGTGGTCACAGAATACCGCCAGCCCCTCCGGGGACAGGTAGTCCGCCGCGGTGGCGAAGTCCGGGTAGATGAGGCTGAGATAGCGGTCCGCGGCCCCGAAAAAGCTGCGGTTTTCCAGCTTTTCCAGGTCTGCCTCCAGGGTCTTGATCAGGGCCTCGTGGCGGTTTTTCCGCCGCTGCTGCCGGGCAATGAGCCGCCGCAGATCCCCGCAGAGCCCCTCCAGACCGCCGGGGTGGAGCATGGGCAGGGACTCCGCCACAGGCAGAAGGGTTGCTTCCTCCAGGTTTTCCACCCGGCGCTGGGTCAGGGGATCGAAGAGCCCCATGGCGTCGATTTCGTCCCCGAAGAATTCCACCCGCAGAGGATTCTCCATGGCGGGACTGTATACGTCCAGAATGCCTCCCCGCAGGGCGAACTGCCCCACGCCCTCCACCATCTGACAGCGGGTGTAGCCGCTTTGCAGCAGGCGGCGGGACAGCTCCTCCGGGGCAAAGAGGGCACCGGGGCGCAGCTCTATGGCTGTCCCCAGCAGAGTCTGCCGGGGCATGGTCCGCAGAGCCAGAGCCTCCCAGGAGGCAATCACCAGGGGCTCCAGCCCCAGGGCCATCCGGTGCAGCAGCCGCAGCCGCTTTTGCTCCCACTGGCGGGAGGCGGCGGCAGTGTCGTAGAAGGTCAGATCCCGCCCCGGAAGGATGGGGAAGCTCCGGCCCAGGAAGGCGGCCAGCTCCTCCTGAATCCGGCGGGCGGCCAGCTCGTCCTGGCAGAGCACCAGCATGGGCCGTCCCAGATCCCGCCACAGCCCGGCAATCAGATGGGACCGGTTGATCTGGGCTGCCCCGGAGACGCCCACGGACTTCCCCCGTTTGAGGGTCGTGAGGACGGTTTTGTATTCACTTAATTCATGCAGGGCGGAGAGTAAGAGATCCATAAAACGCTCCTTCATACTATAACGCGAAACAGGGGCAAAAAGTGACAGCTTTTTTCAAATTGCCGGATTTTCAAGCCCACGCGCCAACGCGGAAAGAGGCGAGCCCCCTTTCCGTGATATATACCGTATATTTGTATTCCCTCTGCTCCCATTATAGCACAGATCAGGGGAAAAATCCACAGCTTTCTGAAAAACCGACGCAAAAGCCTTGCGCCGCCCGCCCGGGGGAATTGAAAAATGGAGAATGGAGGATTATGGCGCGAATCTGGCCGCAAAGATTTTAAATGGTTTTATTGGATAATAGTATAAACCCCCCGTTTCCCCGGGCGAAAGCCCTGAGGAAACGGGGGGTTCTGTTATTTGCCGTTGAAGCGGCTGGCGGCCATGGCGGGGCCGTTTTTTATCAGCTCCAGGGCCGCGGCGGCGGCGTGCTCGATGGCGGGGGCCAGGGCCGTTTCCTCCTCCTGGGAGAAATTGGAAAGCACCCAGTCCGCCAAATCGTAGTCCGGGTGGGGCTTGGCCCCGACGCCGACACGGATTCGGGGGAAGTCCTGGCTGCCAAGCTGGGCGATGATGGACTTCAGTCCGTTGTGGCCTCCGGCGGAGCCCTCCGCCCGGACCCGAATCTTCCCCACGGGGAGGGAAATGTCGTCCGACAGCACTAAGACGCGGGAAATCGGCAGCTTGTAGAACATGGCGGCAAGCTGCACCGCCTCGCCGGAGCTGTTCATATAGGTCTCCGGCTTCAGCAGCAGCAGCTTCTGCCCCGCCAGCTCCGCGCTGTGGGTGAGCGCCCGGAACTTCAGGCGGTCGATCTTTACCCCGGCCTGTTCCGCCAGCAGATCCACTGCCCGAAAGCCCACGTTATGCCGGGTGCGGGCGTATTCCCGTCCCGGATTTCCCAGGCCCACAATGAGCCAGTCAATGGTGGATTGTTTGAAAAACATTTTCGTTTTTCGTCTCCTGTCATTCTGAGCGCAGCGAAGAATCCGTCGCCCCGCCTCCTACGGCGAAAGCCTTCGTTTTTGTCATTCCGAGGGCAGCGAAGCATTGCGCCCTTCGCGGGCGAATCCGCAGCCCCGGTCTGTGAGCTTATCGGGCGCCGAAGATGCAGTCGGAGATGGAGGTCTCCTCCGCGATGTGGCTGATGGCCTTGGCAAACACGGGGGCCACGGAGAGCATCTTGATCTTGGTGCCGGCGTAATCCTCAGGCAGGGGAATGGTATCCAGCAGCACCAGCTCCTTGATGACGCTGTTCTCAATGCGCTCCCAGGCCCGGGTGAGCTTTCCGGTCTCGGAGTCCACCCGGTTGGAGAGCACTCCGTGGGTGGCGCAGGCGTAGACCTCCTTGGCGCCGCCTACCTCAATGAGGGCCTTGGCGGCGTTGCAGAGAGAACCGGCGGTGTCTACGATGTCGTCCAGCATAATGCAGGTCTTGCCCTCCACGTCACCGATGACGTTCATGACCTCGGAGACGTTGGCTCTGGGACGGCGCTTGTCCACAATGGCCAGATCCATATGAACCTGCTGGGCGAAATTCCGGGTCCGGGCGACGGAGCCCACGTCCGGGGAAACCGCCACGAAATTGTTGCGATCGTAAACCGCGGGATCAAACTTGTCCATATAGTACTCCACAAACAGAGGAGCGCCGGACAGATGGTCCAGGGGAATGTCGAAGAAGCCCTGAATCTGGGCGGCATGGAGGTCCATGGTCAGGACCCGGTCAGCTCCGGCGGCGGTGAGCATATTGGCCACCAGCTTGGAGGTAATGGGATCGCGGCCTCTGGCCTTGCGGTCCTGACGGGCGTAACCGTAGTAGGGAATCACCGCGGTGATCCGGCCTGCGGAAGCCCGACGCAGGGCGTCGATGTTGATCAGAATGGACATCAGATTGTCGTTCACCGGCTTGCAGGTGGATTCCACCACGAAGCAGTCTCTGCCCCGGACGGTCTCGTCCATCCAGACGCAGATTTCGCCGTCCGCAAACTTGCTCAGGGAGTTGTTGCTCAGCTCAATGCCCAGCTCCCGGCAAATGTCTTTGGCCAGGGGGCGGCTGGTGTCGCCGCTGAAAATCTTAATGGGTCTTCCGTTTGCGATCATAGTTTGTCTCCTCTTTGTCGCGTCGTTTTCTTCGGTTGCTTCTCTCTTTATGAATCAGCCCCGCCGGTTTGCGGGACCCATTCTCCCCTGAGCTGTTCCATAAACCGTGCAAAGCCCGGGCATCCGGAACAGGCGGCATATATTATAACAGATTTTTTTTCCTTTGTATAGGGCTTTTTCAGAGAAATTCCAAATAACGCTATTAGAATATCCGCATTGGCGAATCAGACAATGTACTGCAAAACCTCCATCCGCTGTTCCCCGTCCAGATAGAAGCGGGGGGTGCGCTTGTTGATGGAGCAGAGGGTCTCGTAGGGGATGGTGCCGGTGGCCTTGGCCAGATCGTCCACGGGGATGGCCTGGTCCCCGTCGCTGCCGAAGACCGTCACCACGTCTCCCACGGCGGCCTCCGGGACCTCCGTCACGTCCACCATGCACATGTCCATGCAGATTCGGCCCACCACCGGGACTCGCCTGCCCCGAAGCAGGAAGCTGACCCGGTTGGACAGACTGCGGGAAAGACCGTCGGCGTAGCCGATGGCCAGCACCGCCAGAGTCCTGGGGGCGGGGGTGTGATAGGTCCAGCCGTAGCTGACCCCCACCTCCGGCCGGAAGGGACGAATCTGGGAGACGGTGGTCCGCAGACTCATGAGAGGCCGCAGATCAAAGCGGCCCTCCAGCTCCTCGCTGGGGCTGATGCCATAGGTGGCGATGCCGGGGCGCACCATGTCCAGGGCGTATTCCGGGTGGAGCAGGGTGGCGGCGGAGTTGCAGCAGTGCCGCAGCTTGAAATGGAGCCCCGCCCCCTCCAGGGCCGCCACCATGGCGGTAAAGGCCCGGAACTGCCGCTCCGTGGCGGCCTGATCCTCCGGGGCCAGGCTGTCCGCCACGGGGAAGTGGGTAAAGATCCCCTCCGGGAGCAGGCCCTCCAGCCCGGCCAGGGTCCGAATCTGGTCAAAGCTCTCCGGGTGATCGGTGAAAAAGCCCAGCCGGGACATGCCGGTATCCAGCTTGACGTGGACCTTCAGCCGCTTGCCGGAGCCCGCCAGGGCCTGACTGAGCTGCCGGGCGTACTCCAGGGAATGAACCTCCTGCCGGATTCCCATGTCCACCATGTCCTCGGCGTAGAAGGCAGGGGTATAGCCCAGAATCAGAATGGGCAGACGGATGTAGCTCCGGCGGAGCTGCACCGCCTCCTCCATGTTGGAGACGGCCAGATAGTCCGCCCCCAGGTCCACCAGCTGGCGGCTGACGGGCACGGCGCCGTGGCCGTAGGCGTCCGCCTTCACCACCCCCAGAAAGCGGCAGTCCGACGGGATGCGGCTGCGCAGCAGATGATAGTTGTGGCTGAGATTGTCCATGGAGATGTCAGCCCAGGTTCTCTTCAGTAGTTTCATTGTCAATTCCGGCTTTCCATGTAAAATTTCGGATCTCGGCGCTGAAGCACAGGGAGCCGTCCACCGCCAGCTCCGCCCGAAGGGGGAGATTGTCGGCGTCAAACCAGGTGAGCACGGTAACAGGCCCGTCCTCATAGCAGACCCGCAGCCCCTGGCTCTCCTGCCCGGCTGAGGCAATCCAGTCCCGGGACCAGGCCCGGACCAGACGCCCCGGCGCTCCGGCTGGAGCCAGCTCTGTGCCGGGGAGGGTACCCAGGGCCAGCCGGACCCCCTGATATTCCAGACGGGTTCCGTCCTCCCGGGAGACGGCCTGAATCCCGGCGATGCTCTCCGGGGCCAGAACGGTGACGCTGCCGTTGCCGTCCTGGTCCAGCTCGCAGTCCAGACGCAGGGGCCAGAGCCGGTCCCCGGTCTGGGCTTGGGCCTCCAGAGTAAAGGCGCAGCCGCCCCGGGCCAGCAGGGCCGCCCGATGATCCATTGGCGCCTGCAAAGGGTCCTGAGCCTTGCCGCCGCAGGCGCAGAGCAGGCAAAGCAGAAGCATCATTGGTACGGCAAGCATCTGTCGCCGCACACGGGTCACTCCTTTTTGAATTTCCGTTTATTTCAGGAACAGGTGCAGACAGGCGATGATGTCCGAGGGGGTCATGCCGTACTCCCCCCAGGCCTCGGCGCAGTAATCTCCCGCCGCGCCGTGAATCCAGGCCGCCGCGGCGGCGGCCTCTCCCGGGTCCAGACCCTGACCCAGCAGAGCCAGCAGGATTCCCGCCAGCACGTCCCCGCTGCCCCCCGTGGCCATGCCCGGGTTCCCCGTGGGGTTCAGCCAGACCCGCTCCGGGGTCACGGTGAGACTCCTGTGGCCCTTCAGCAGCACCGTCACTCCCCAGCGTTGGGCGAAGGCCTTGGCGCTTTCATAGCGCCGGTCCGGGGCGGGGTCTCCCCCCAGCCGCCGGAATTCTCCGTCGTGGGGGGTCAGGATCACGGGACAGCTTGCCTGTTCCAGTACATCTATATTCCCCTCCAGGCAGTTTATGCCGTCGGCGTCCAGAATCATCGGGCAGCGGGCATGGGTCAGAAGGGCGGATACCACGTCCAGAATGGCGGGGCTCCGGCCCAGACCGGGGCCGACCAGACAGGCGTCGCAGCCCTCCAGACGGTGCAAAAGCTCCGGAATGGCCCGGGTGTTCAGCCGCCCCGCCTCGTCACAGGCCAGGGGAAAGACCATGGGCTCGTCCATTTTTTGGGCTACGATGGGGTACACGGCCTCCGGGACCCCGGTGAAGATCAGTCCGGCTCCGCTTCGCAGGGCGGCGTTGGCCGCCAGCACCGGAGCGCCGGTATAGCCCACGGAGCCCGCAACAATCAGCACCCGGCCGAAGCTTCCCTTGTGGGCGTTCCGGTCCCGCCTGGGGAGCAGACGGTCCACCAGCTCCTCCGAGCTGATGATCACGCCGTCCCGGTTCAGGGCCGACATTCGTCTCAGCCCGGCCCGCAGTTTTTCGTTCATAGGTCTGCCTCCTCCTGTTGTGGGGAACTATAATTGAGAAATTGAGAATTGAAAATTGAGAATTGAAAATTGAGAATGGAAAATTGAGGTGTTTTCAAATTGCCATTTGAAAACATTGGAAAATGGGGACGGGGGTTACGGATTCTTCGCTGCGCTCAGAATGACAGGATCGGTACGTTTTCGCCGTACCCCGCCGTAGGGGGCGGCGTCCCCGACGCCCCGCACGTTTGATGCGGCACCGCCTGTAGGGACGGCTCTCAGCCGTCCGCCGTTTCCCGCCTGCCCCCGCCCGTAGGGACGGCTCTCAGCCGTCCGCCGCCCCCCGCCCGGGGAATTGAGAATTGAGAATTGAAAATGGAAAATTGAGGTGTTTTCAAATTGCAATTTGAAAACATTGAAAAAAGGGGACGGGGGTTACGGATTCTTCGCTTCGCTCAGAATGACAGGATCGAAACGTTTCCGCCGTACCCCGTCGCGCCCGCCTGCAGCGGCGGCCATTGGCCGCCAACCTTTCCCGGCTGCGCCTTTCCGCCGGGGCTAAGAGCCTCTTTGAAATCGGCTTGCGTAGCCGCAGTGTTTACATAATTCCTCGACGGCCTCGCCCCGGCGGAAGCCTGCCAGTATGGCCTGGGTCCGGGGCTTTTCCAGAATGTCCCCCAGCTCCTGGGTGAGCAGGTTCCCCAGGGCAAGGGCTCCCTCACGGTCCAGGCAGCAGGGAACCACCCGGCCGTCGCAGAGGACCCCGATCTGATCCCGCAGACCGTAGCAGCCGTGGCGGGGGTTTTCCAGGGGGGCGTCGGGATCGGGCCAGTCGAAGATCTCCGCCCGGTCCAGATAGACCCGCTCCGCCAGGCATTCTCCGGTCCGGCTGGGGCTCCAGGGGCCGGGAAAGCGCTCCGCCAGCAGGGCGACGATCCGGGCGTTTTCCCGGTTCCAGCCCCGGCGGGCGGCGCTGTCGCCGTTCCAGAGCCGGAAATTCACCAAAATCCCCCGGGCCGCGGCGGCCTGGGCGAAGGCTGTACATTGGTTGACATAATCATCAAGCCCGGCTCCTTGGTTGGCCTCAAAGGAGTGCAGGGACAGATTGAGCTTGTGAAGAGCTCCCGCCTCCAGCAGCGAAGGGCCGACCTGGGGCAGCAGGGTGCCGTTGGTGGTGAGAATCACCCGGAAGCCCTGCGCCCCGGCCAGAGCCAGAAAACGGCCCAGCTCCGGGTGGAGCAGGGGCTCCCCCATCAGGTGAAAATAGAGATAGTCGGTCCAGGGGCGGAGCTTTTTGATCAGGACGGAAAACTCCGGCTCCGACAGAAAGCCCGGCGTCCTGCCCGTCTTGGGGCAAAAGGCGCAGTCCCGGTTGCAGACGTTGGTGATTTCCAGATAA
>CAMOSU010000065.1 GCA_946625125.1 uncultured Clostridia bacterium | reverse complement strand
TCACCGGCTTCCAGTGGGAGCGGCAGATCACCCCGGAGGAATACCTGCGGCGCTGTCGGCTCCTGAAGGAGCACATGAACAACAAGAGCGTGGAGTACAACTACCACGAGGCCAAGCTCTCGGAGCTGGAGGCCGTGCTGGCCCGGGGGGACCGGCGGCTGGGCCGGGTCATCGAGGCCGCCTGGCGGCGGGGCGCCAAGCTGGACGGCTGGATGGAATACTTCGACTACGACAAATGGATCGCGGCCCTGGAGGAATGCGGCATTGACCGGCGCTTCTACACCACCCGGGGCTTCGGGGAGGACGAGGTCCTGCCCTGGGATACCATTGATCCCGGGGTGCGGAAGGCCTTTTTGAAGCGGGAGCGGGAGCGGGCCTACCGCTCTCAGATCACCCCCGACTGCCGCCACGGCTGCGCCGGCTGCGGCGCCAACAAACTGCTGGACTGCGGGATCTGCGACCCGTAATAATCCGTAGGGGCCGATGCCCACGTCTGCCCTTCTGAGATCCGGCTTTTTGGGCCGACGTGGGCATCGGCCCCCACGATTGAGGAATATGCCATGTCAAGATTATTGTTCACAAAAGAGGGAGTCTCCATCTGGTCCTCCCATCTGGATCTGATGCGGGCGTTGATGCGGAGCTTCCGCCGGGCGGGCATTGACCTGAAGCACAGTCAGGGCTTCACCCCCCACCCGGAGCTGTCCATTCTCATGCCCCTGTCCGTGGGCGTGGAGAGCCAATGTGAGATCGCGGAGTTCACCCTGGCGGAGGGCTGCGTCCTTCCCCCGGAGGAGATCGTCGCCCGGCTGAACCCGGTGCTGCCTGGGGGCATCCGGGCGCTGGACTGCTGGGAGGATGGCAAAAAGGCCGGAAAGCTGGCCTGGCTGCGGGTACGGCTGACCCTGGATTACAGGGCGTCAGAGGACGGGGGCTGCGTCCCCCCCTGTAGGGACGGCTCTCAGCCGTCCGCCCGTCCGGAAGAGGCGGCAGACAGCAGACGGCAGGCAGCAGGGGACGAAGGTACGGATTCTTCGGCTCCGCTGCGCTGCGCTCAGAATGACAGGATTGAGGCGCTGAGGGCTCTGTTCGCCCGGCCCTCTCTGGTGGTGGAGAAGCACAGCAAGAAGGGTCCCGTGGAGACAGACATCGCCCCGATGATCCGGGAGCTGACGGTGGAGGCAACAGACAGCAGGCAGCAGGCGTCAGGGGACGGAAGGACGGATTCTTCGACTCCGCTGCGCCGCCCTCAGAATGACAAGTCCGGAGGAGACGCTGTTGTCATTGAGGCCGTGGTTGCCGCCCAGAATCCCACCCTGAACCCTCTGCTGCTGGTGACGGCCATTGAGAGCTATCTGCCGGAACACAAGCCGGAGCATGTGCTCTGCCGCCGTCTGGAGGTCTACGATCAGGACATGAACGTGTTCCGATGAAAAAAAACGGCCCTGACCGGCGTTTGCGCGCCGATCAGGGCTGTTTTTGTATGCTGTTTTTGTATCGAAGCGCCGCTGTCCGCCGCCTATTTGTGGAACAGATTCTTGCTCTGGTACTTGGGGGTGCAGGTGACCCGCATGCCCAGACGCTTGTAGGTGGCGGCGTCCTGCTCCCCCAGGATCACGGTGGAGTGGACCTCGCATTCACGAAGCCGGGTCAGCTTCTTCATGGCCTTGGCGGCTTGCTCGTCGGTGGCGGCGGAAATGGCCAGGGCAATGAGGATCTCGTCGGAATGCAGCCGGGGATTCTTGCCCCCCAGGTACTTGGTTTTCAGGCTCTGGATGGGCTCGATGGCGGCTCTCGCAACCAGGTGCCGGGGATGTTCGATGTGGGCCAGGGACTTCACCGCGTTCAGCAGAGCCGCGGCGGCGGGACCCATCAGCTCCGACATGCCGCCCACCACCAGCTCGCCGTTGGGCAGGTGGATGCAGACGGCGGGCTCTCCGGTCTCCTCCTCCGCCTGGGTCGCCCGGGCCACCACGGGACGGATGGCGTCGGTGACTCCGGCCTGCTTCATCAGCAGCTCCAGCTTAAACACCGTCTCGTCGCTGCCGGTACCCTTGCGCTGGTCGCAGAGGGCCGCGTAGTAGCGGCGCACAATCTCCTGGCGGGAGGCCTCGCAGACGATGTCGTCGTCCACGATGCAGTTGCCCACCATGTTCACGCCCATGTCCGTGGGGGACTTGTAGGGGCAGCTGCCCATGATCTTCTCGAAGATGGCCTGGAGCACCGGGAAAACCTCCACGTCCCGGTTGTAGTTCACCGTGGTCTCTCCGTAGGCGGCCAGGTGGAAGGGGTCGATCATATTGACGTCGTTGAGATCCGCGGTGGCGGCCTCATAGGCCAGGTTCACCGGATGCTTCAGGGGCAGGTTCCAGATGGGGAAGGTCTCAAACTTGGCGTAGCCGGCGGTCTCTCCCCGCTCGTAGTGGTGGTAGAGCTGGCTCAGACAGGTGGCCATTTTGCCGGAGCCGGGGCCGGGGGCCGTCACCACCACCAGGGGGTGGGAGGTCTCAATGAAGTCGTTCTTCCCGTAGCCCTCGGCGGAGACGATTTTGGTGATGTTGTGGGGATAGCCGTCGATGGGATAATGGGTGTAGACCTTGATGCCCAGGTGCTCCAGACGGCGGCGGAAGGCATCGGCTGCTCCCTGGCCGGAATACTGGGTGATGACCACGCTGCCCACATAGAGCTTTTCCGCCCGGAAGGCGTCGATGAGCCGCAGCACGTCCTCGTCGTAGGTAATGCCCAGATCGCCCCGGACCTTGTTCTGCTCGATGGCCGCGGCGTTGATGGGAATGACGATCTCCGCGGAGTCCCGGAGCTCCAGCAGCATCCGGATCTTGCTGTCCGGCGCGAAGCCGGGCAGTACCCGGGAGGCATGGTAGTCGTCAAAAAGCTTGCCGCCGAACTCCAGATAGAGCTTGCCGCCGAACTGGTCAATCCGCTCCCGGATCCGGGCGGACTGGGTATCGAGATACATCTGGTTGTCGAAGCCGTTCAGTTTCCGCATGGAACTCCCCTCCTTTTCACACCCGCATATTGTATCATAATTCCCGCCCCGGCGCAAGAATTTTCTCCCTCTTTCCTCCGCTTTTTTGCGACAGGCTCTTTTTTCTTGCCCCGGGGCTTTACAAACTCCCTGTTATAATGTATAATAGATTGAAATTTTGTGCGCAGATTCCACAATCTGAAGGAGTGTCCCATGCCATACAAGTTCATCCACCTGCATATGCCCCAGCATCGGCACAGGGATTCTACTCTGCTGACCCAGGGGAGCCCCAAGCGGGTAATTACAGCCTTTGCCTTTCCCATCTTCCTGAGTCAGCTCTTCCAGCAGCTCTACAACACCGCCGACGCCTGGATCGTCAGCACCTACCTGGGGGACGAGGCCTTTGCCGCCGTCACCTCCTCCGGCAGTCTGGTATTCTTGATGATCAGCTTCTTTGTGGGGGCCTCCATGGGCGCGGGGGTGGTCATCAGCCGATACTTCGGCGCGCAGAATCAGGAGCATCTGACCAAAGCCGTCCACACGGCGGTGCTGGTGAGTCTGATCTGCGGTGTTGCCCTGACGCTTTTCGGCTCTCTGCTGGCCCCCCTGATTCCCGGCTGGATGAATCTGGACCCGGAGGTCCGGCCCTACGCGGTTCCCTATCTGCGCTGGTACTTCATGGGCTCCGCGGCCTTGGTGATGTACAACACCTTCAAGGGCATTATGAACGCCGTGGGGGACAGCAGACGCCCCCTCTACTATCTCATTGTCTCCTCTCTGACCAACGTATTCCTGGACTGGCTGTTTCTGGGGCCTCTGGGGCTGGACATCCGCTGGGCGGCCATCGCCACCACCATCTCCCAGACGGTTTCCGCTCTGCTGTGTCTGAAGCAGTTGGTCAAAAAGGATACCGTCTATGCCCTGCGCTGGAGTAAGCTCCGCATGGATGCCCAGTCTCTGCGCCAGATTCTGCGCTACGGTCTGCCCACCGGCGTCCAGAACTCCGTCATCGGTCTGGCCAACGTCATGGTCCAGTCCAACATCAACACCTTTGAAAAGGTCGGCACCGCCGCCTGCGGCGCATACTCCAAGATTGAAGGCTTCGCCTTCCTGCCCATCACCTCCTTCTCCATGGCCCTGACCACCTACATCGGCCAGAATCTGGGAGCGAAAAAGTATGACCGGGCCAGGGAGGGCGCCCGCTTCGGCATCTGGTCCGCGGTGCTTATGGCGGAGGCCATCGGTTTGATCGTCTTCCTCTTTGCAAAGCCCCTCATTTCCATCTTTGTAAAGGACCCCGCCTCCGTGGCCATTGGGGTCAAGCAGTGCCGCACCGAGGCGCTGTTCTTCTGCCTGCTGTCCTTCTCCCACTGCATCGCCGGCATCTGCCGGGGCGCGGGCAAGGCCTTCGTCCCCATGTTTATCATGCTGGCGGTATGGTGCGTGCTGCGGATCATCTACATCACCGTGGCCATGAAAATTGATCACAACATTGTACTGCTGTTCTGGGCCTATCCCATTACCTGGTGCATCAGCTCTGTGATCTACCTGATCTACTATCTGAAATCCGACTGGATTCACGGCTTTGAAGCCACATTGTAAGCTTCCGTCACAGGAAGGAGGGCGCTTATGCTTCCCAGACTTTTCAAAAAGAACCACACCACCACCTCCTTTCAGGTCATTCTGCTGGGTTTTCTGGCTCTGATTCTGCTGGGGGCGCTGGTTCTGACCCTTCCGATTTGCAGTCGGGAGAGAGTCTGGACCCCCTTCGGAGACACCCTCTTTACCTCTGTCTCCGCCGCCTGCGTCACAGGGCTCGTTGTTCGGGACACCGCAAGCCACTGGTCCTTCCTGGGGCAGGCGGTGATCCTGCTGCTGATTCAGGTGGGCGGCCTGGGAGTCATCACCGTGGCCGTCACCTTCTTCCGCCTCTCCGGGCGGCGGATCAGCCTGTCCCAGCGGAACATGATGCAGCAGTCCATCTCCGCTCCCCAGGTGGGAGGCATCGTCCGGCTGACGGGCTTCATCCTCAGGGGAGCCCTGTGCGTGGAGCTGGGAGGGGCGGCCCTTCTGCTGCCGCCCTTCATCCGGGACTTCGGTCTGGCGAAGGGAATCTGGTACAGCCTGTTCCACTCCATTTCCGCCTTTTGCAACGCGGGCTTTGACCTCATGGGGATTCGGGAGCCCTTTTCCTCCCTGACGGGCTATGCCGCGGATCCTTGCGTGAACGCGGTTATCATGCTTCTGATCGTCATCGGCGGCATCGGCTTTCTGGTCTGGGAGGATCTGCTGCGGAACGGGCTGCGCGTCCGGCGTTATCGGCTCCAGACCAAGCTGGTGCTGGTGAGCTCCGCCCTGCTGATTCTGATTCCCGCCGTTTTGAACTTTCTGCTGGAGTATCCCGAGCTGCCCCTGGGCCGCCGGGTCCTGGCTTCCCTGTTCCAATCCGTCACCACCCGGACCGCCGGCTTCAACACCACAGACCTGAGCCAAATGTCCGAGCCCGGGATCCTGCGCATGATTTTCCTGATGCTGGTGGGCGGTTCTCCCGGCTCCACCGCCGGCGGCATGAAAACCACCACCGTTGCCGTGCTGTTTCTGGCCGGAGCCACGGTGTTCCGCCGTCGGGACGACGTGGAGTGCTTTCGCCGCCGCATCGGGCAGGATGTGATTCGGAACGCCGGTACCATTCTGTTCCTGTATCTGTTTTTATTCAGCCTCGGCTCCGGGGTGCTCTCCCGGGTGGAGGGTCTGCCCCTGCTGACCTGCATGTTTGAAACCGGTTCCGCCGTGGGTACCGTGGGGCTCACCCTGGGGATCACCCCCGGCCTCCACCAGAGCTCCCGGATCATTCTGATGCTGCTGATGTTCCTGGGGCGCGTGGGAGCCCTTACCCTGGTCTACGCCCTGCTCCCCGGCGGCAAGAACCCCCCGGGGAAAAAGCCCCTGGAAACGGTCACGGTGGGGTAAAGGATAGGTCAAAAGAGAAAAAACAGGGTTCTCAGTTTGGAGAACTCCGTGATTCCGCATTCCGAAAGGAGTACAACGATGAAATCTGTCTTGATACTGGGGGCCGGGAATTTCGGCTCCATGCTGGCCCGGCAGATGAATGCCAAGGGCTTTGAAATCATGATCGTGGACGTTCGGGAGGGCCTGATCAACGCGGTCATGCCCTTTGTCACCGACGCGCAGATCGGGGATTGCACAAATCCCAGCTTCCTCCGCACTCTGGGGGTGGACAACTACGATCTCTGCGTCGTAACCATCTGCGAGAATTTCCAGACCTCCCTGGAAACCACCTCCATGCTGAAGGACCTGGGGGCCAGAAGGGTCATTTCCCGGGCCAAGAACGAAATTCAGGAAAAATTCCTGCTCCGCAACGGCGCAGACGAGGTGGTGTATCCCGAAAAGCAGGTTGCCCTGCGGCTGGCCACCAAATACGCCTCCGAGCAGATTCTGGACTTCATTCAGTTCGACGGCGGCTATGCCATCTATGAAATGGCGGTGCCGGAGGACTGGTTTGGCAAGACCCTGCCGCAATTGGACGTGCGCAGGAAATACGATGTGAACATCATCTCTCTGCGGCGGGATGGAATCGTCACCGTACCCAGGCCCGACGAGGCCTTCCGGACGGGGGACGTGGTCTACGCCGTGGGTGAGCCCAAGAAGCTGTATAAGTGCTTCCATATCCGATAATACAATCCGAGGAGACAATTCAATGCGAATCATTCTTGTAGGCTGCGGGAAAATCGGCGTAGCCCTGCTCAGCGCCCTGGTGTCTGAGGGTCACGACGTGGTGGCCATGGACATCCGACGGGACGTGCTGGACGAACTGACCAACCAGTATGACGTGATGTGCATGGAGGGCAACGGCGCGGACTGCGAAGCCCTCCAGGAGGCCGGTGTGGACAAGACCGAGCTCTTTATTGCCGTCACGGGCTCCGATGAGCTGAACATGCTCATGTGCTTCCTGGCCAAGCGCCAGGGGGCAGGGCATACCATCGCCCGCATCCGCAATCCCCAGTACAACGACAAATCCCTGTCCTTTCTGCGTCAGCAGTTGGACCTCTCCATGTCCGTCAACCCGGAGCTTCTCACCGCCCAGGAGCTCCACCACATTCTGAAGCTCCCGGCGGCCTCCAAGGTGGAGACCTTCTCCCGGCGAAATTTTGAAATGGTGGAGCTGCGGCTGAAGCAGGACTCCCCCTTTGTGGGCCAGCGTCTGATGGATCTCCGGGAGCGCTTCAAGGCCAAGTTCCTGATCTGCGTGGTCCAGCGGGGCAGCCAGGTGATTATTCCCCGAGGCGACTTTATTCTGGAGGGCGGAGACCGAATTGGTCTCACCGCCAATCGGGCGGAGCTCTGGAAGCTGCTGAAGGCCGCCGGTCTGGCTAAGCGCCAGGCCAAAAACGTGATGATTCTGGGAGGCAGCCGTATCGCGTTTTACCTTGCAAAAATGCTGCTGGGCTCCGGCTCCAGTGTCAGCGTCATCGACACAGACCGGGCCATGTGCCATAAATTCAGCGATATGCTCCCGGGAATTACCACCTATTGGGGAGACGGCACCCACCAGGAGCTGCTTCAGGAGGCCGGGATCGGAGAACAGGACGCTTTCGTCACCCTCACCGGCATGGACGAGGAAAACATTCTGGTGGCCTATTACGCCAGATCCCAGCGGGTCGGGCAGGTCATCGCCAAGGTCAACCGGGATGAAATGGCCCGCATGGCGGAACAAATGGGCCTGGAAAGCGTCATATCCCCCAAGGACGTGGTGGTAAACGTGGTGCTCCGCTATGCCAGAGCCCTGGCCTCCTCCATGGGATCCTCCATTGAGAACCTTTATCAGCTTATGGAGGGCAAGGCCGAGGCTCTGGAGTTCATCGTCCGGGAGGACGCGGATTTCACCGACATTCCCCTGAAGGAGCTGCGGATGAAGAAGAACGTCCTCATCGGCGGCATACTCCGGGATCGGAAGGCCATCATCCCCGCCGGCGACGACGTAATCCTTCCCGGAGACCGGGTGGTGGTCATTGCCAGCCAGCATCGGCTCAACGCTCTGGCGGACATTCTGCTGTAGGAGGGCGCCCATGAACCGAAAAATGGTGTATTTCCTCATCGGACGGATTCTGCTTCTCCTGGGCGGGCTGCTGGCTCTGCCCCTGGCTGTCTCCCTCTATTACTGGGACGGCGGACAGATCCCCTTTCTCATCACCATGGTCCTCTGCCTGGGGCTGGGCTGGCTGCTCTGCCGCGTATTCCGGACGGAAAACCAGGTCATTTTCGCCAAGGAGGGCTTCTTTGTCACCGCCCTGGCCTGGCTCAGCGTCTCCGCTCTGGGCGCCCTGCCCTTCGTTATCAGCGGGTCCATTCCCAGCTTCATAGACGCCTTCTTTGAAACCGTCTCCGGCTTTACCACCACCGGCGCCTCAATTCTGACGGACGTGGAGGCCCTGTCCCATTCCATGCTGTTCTGGCGGAGCTTCACCCACTGGATCGGCGGCATGGGGGTGCTGGTACTCATGGTGGCGGTGATGCCCAATCTCTCGGGCAGAACCATCCATGTACTGCGGGCGGAGATGCCCGGCCCCACCATGGGCAAGCTCTCCCCCAAGCTGCGGGACACCGCCAAGATCCTCTATACCCTCTACATCGCCATGACGCTGCTGGAGCTGGTCCTGCTGGTGGCGGGGGGAATGCCCCTCTTCGACAGCGCCATCCACACCTTCGGCACCGCCGGCACCGGCGGCTTCGGCATGAAGGCCGATTCCGTAGGCAGCTACAGTCCCTACCTGCAATGGGTCATCGCCGTATTCATGATGCTCTTTGGGGTCAACTTCAACCTCTACTTCCTGCTGATCATGCGGCGGGTGCGTTCCGCCTTCCGCAGTGAGGAGCTCTGGACCTACGTATTCATCGTTCTGGCCGCCACAGGGCTGATCTGCTGGGATATTACTCCCCTGTTCGATCACTTCTCCGACGCCATCCGTCACGCCTTCTTCCAGGTAACTACCATCTCCTCCACCACAGGCTTTTCCACGGTAAACTTTGACCAGTGGCCAACCCTCTCCCGGATGATTCTGGTGATTCTGATGTTCATCGGCGCCTGTGCCGGCTCCACCGCCGGCGGCCTGAAGGTCTCCCGGGTGGTCTTGCTATACAAAACCACCCGCCGGGAGATCCGTCACCTGCTCCACCCCCGCTCCGTCACCTCCATTCGCTTTGAGGGAAAGCCGGTGGACAGCACCACCCTCATCAGCATCGGCACCTACTTTGCCCTTTACATCGGCCTGTTTGCCGCCTTCTGGTTCGTGGTCTCCTTCCAGCCAGGCTTTGACGGAGCCTCCAATTTTACCGCCGTGGCCGCCTGCTACAACAACATCGGCCCCGGTCTGAATCTGGTGGGGCCGGCCCTCAGCTACGCCAGTTACACGCCGATTCTCAAGCTCGTTCTCGCCATGGCCATGCTATTTGGTCGTTTGGAGATTTACCCCATGCTGATTTCCCTCTCCCCCTCCACTTGGATCAAAAAGTGATCCCTGCCATTTCCCCCAGAAAGGAGTCTTCTCCATGTCCAATCATGAAAAGCGGCAAAACCGCGGCCAAAGGATCTGGATTATTGTCCTGCTGCTGTCTCTGCTTCTGCTGATCGGCGGCGCGGCAGCCTATATCTTTACCCATCCCTGGTGGGTGGAGCCTCTGGATCCCAGCGACTACCACACCCAGACTCCCACCTTCACCGCCCCCTCGCCTCCCACGGAGGCTCCCACCACAGAGCCCCTGCCCGAAACGGAGTCCCAACCCATCACCACTACAACGGAAGCGCCCTTGCCGGACAATCCCGTGGACTTCGCGGCCCTCCAGGAGATCAACGACGATGTTTACGCCTGGATCTACCTCCCCATGGGGCCGGAAAAGCCGGATATTGATCTGCCCATGCTTCAGGCAAAGGAGGGCTATGATTACAACTACTACCTTCACAAGGACATCAACCGCAATTATCTCTTCGCCGGCTGCATCTATACCCAGCAGTTAAACGCAAAGGATTTTCAGGACCGGGTCACTCTGGTCTATGGCCACAATATGCTGGACGGCACCATGTTCTCCAATCTGCCCTGCTTCCGGGACAGCCGATTCTTTGACGAGCATGAGTTCTTCTACATCTACACCCCAGGGCATATCCTGACCTACCGCATCGCCGCCGCCATCCAGTTTGACACCCGGCATATTCTCAATTGCTTTGATTTTTCCGATGATCAAGTCTATGAGGACTGGATCAATAACTACATTCTCAATCCCAAGACCATGGTGCGCAACGTCCGGGAGGATCTGGAAATCACACTGGAGGACAAGCTGGTGATTCTCAGCACCTGTCTGGAACACGGCGCCAGCCGCTATCTCATTGAGGGGGTGCTGATCAGCGATGAGCTCACAAACTAACGGCCGTTATCAAGGGCGCTTTACCGCCCGGAAGCAGCAAAGCGCCCGCCGGATCACCGGAGGCGTCCTGGCTCTGGTGATTCTGCTGCTGAGCGTAACCCGGCTGGGCTCGGAGGCCTTGAAGCTTCTGGCCTACGCAGACATTTTCATCGGCGGCGGCAGGATGCTGGTCTACGGCAATGTGGAAAACGTGGACATGGGTGAAAGCCTCAACGGCAAAACCAAGTCCCTTCCCATCTTTGACAGCGTCCCGGAGGACGCTCCGGAGGACTACATTCTCCGGCTCAACGACGGCACCACTCTGGTCTACCAGGGCCACACCTATGAACTGAACCGGGATCTCACCACAATTCTCTTCATGGGCATTGACCACACCGTACAGGACACGAATCTGGTGGGCAGGGGCGGTCAGTCCGACACCATGGTTCTGGTGGGCTTGGATACCAAAACCGGCAAAACAACCCTTCTGAACATCACCAGAGACGCTTACGCCCAGGTGGACGTCTATTCCGTCAGCAATGTATTTCTGGAAACCAGGAACGAACAGATCACCCTGGCTTACGCCTACGGAGACGGCAGGCACGGAAGCTGTGAGAATGCTATGCGCTCCGTATCCCGTCTGCTCTTCGGTCTTCCCATCAGCTCCTATCTGGCGCTGGACATGGATGGGATCGTGGCGGCCAATGAGGCTGTGGGCGGCGTAAAGCTGAATGTCCTCACGGACATTGACTTTCCCGATGGAACCCATGCCAATCAAGGGGATCTGGTGGAGCTCCACGGCAAGAATCTGGACCGCTACCTGCGAACCCGCGGCGGCGGCCTGGAATCCAACGTCAAGCGTATGGAACGGCACAAGCAGTACCTCACTGCCTTCGCAAGCCTGGTAATATCCCGATCCAAGGACAACATCACCTTCCCGGTGGACCTCTTCTCCGCCCTGGCTCCCTATATGGTGACAAACCTGGAAATCCCGGACGTCACGTTCCTCAGCTCCACCTTCCTCAGTCACGGCGCGGACTTCAGCTTCCGGGACATCGACGGCAGCTATGATCTCCTCAACGGCAGCAGCGTTTGCTATCTGGACGAGGTGGATCTGTTTGAGGCAGTGCTTCAGATGTTCTACATCCGTGTAGACTGAGGACCTTCCAGGCCCCAGGAAGGAGGACTTATGAAAACGGAAAGGCCTGTTCTTGGCTTACTCGGGGCTGTGATCTTTGTCCTTCCCACGGCGCCTCTGACCTGGCTGCTGACCCGAAGCGGAGTCTTTACAGGCCTTGCGGGAATGGCCGGTTATCTTCTGTCCCTGGCAGGCTATCGTGTCTTGGGAAATCGCTGCGGCCAATTCGCGCGGTGGATTTCCCTCCTTCTGCCACCCCTGGCCGCTCTGCCCGGTCTGTATTACGGGTACGCGGAGCTGATATATCAGGAGAATTTACTCTTTGGCTGTACCATGCCAGAGGCTCTGGAGCTGGTTCCCACCGTGGCCCTGGATCCCATCAATCGTGGGCAATTACTCTGGGATCTGGGCGCTATCGTCCTGCTGGAGCTTCTCACCGCCTTCCTGCTGGCTCGATATCACGCGCAGAAACAGTAGTTCATCTTCCGCTTATACTGAAGCTGATACTCCCTCTTTTCATGCAGCAAAAATCCGTCCTCTTCTTCGTGAAAAGGACGGATTTCGGTTTCTCGTAAAAAATTTTTAAAACAAAAAACCGCATCCCATACGGAACGCGGTTTATTGTGTTGGCGTTATCTATTTTTGC
>CAMOSU010000064.1 GCA_946625125.1 uncultured Clostridia bacterium | reverse complement strand
CACCGCCCTTGAGGGCGGTCCCCCTCCCCTGCGAGCAGGGGAGGTTTGTCTGAACCTCAATACGTCGATGCCAACTCTACAAATCCCGCTTTGCGCTGCTGGACTGTTTACAGCAGCTTCGCCTTTTCGACCTGCAGCTCCTCGACCTTCTTCTTGCTGAGGGGATACACGAACCACAGCAGCAGGAAGACCAGCAGGAAGAGGGCGGCGGGGATCATGACGGAGTAGTTGTACATGGTCTTCAGGGCGGCTTCGCTGAGGCCCTCGGTTTTCAGCTCGGAGCCGTTGTAGCCGATCCGCAGCAGGGGGAGGTTGATCAGCACCGTGGCCACGGTCTGGCCCAGCTTCCGCATGAAGGTGTAGAAGGCGTAGGAGGTGGCCTCGTCGTTGACGCCGTAGTGGACCTTGTTGTAGTCAATGGCGTCGGTGGCCAGAACCCAGACCAGGAGGAAGAGGAAGGCGGTGCCGATGCCGGCCATGAGGTTGGCCAGCAGATAGAGCCACACGTTGGTGATTCCCGCCAGGGACAGCAGGAAGAGGGCGATATAGAACACCGCCGCCAACAGCACGCCGCAGCCGCAGACCTCCCGGCGGCCATATTTGTTGCCCAGCCTTGTGGCGAAGAACATGATCACCGCCACCGGCAGATACTGAAACACCGTGGGCAGCATGGTGAGGCTGGGTTTCTGGAAGAAGTGGTGGAAGAGGTAGGTGTTATAGCCCTGGCCGAACATCTGGGCGGCCAGGAAGAGCATGGAGGCCAGGGAAACTGCCATGAAGGGACGGCTCTTGAACAGGGCCTTCACCACCTTGGCGGTCTGCCCCTTCTGCTTGGGGGCGGGCTCGGAGACCACCCGCTCCTTGGTCCAGGCGTGACAGAGCAGGTAGAAGACCACGGACAGGGCCGCGATGACGCAGGCGCCGATGAAAACCCGGGTGTGGCTCATCTGCTTCACGCCGTCCACAGTGACGTAGCACATAGAGGCCAGGACCATGGCGGGCATGGCCCCGAAGGTGGAGCCGATGGAGCGGAAGACGGACAGAGAAGAGCGCTCCCTGTCGTCGGAGGTGATGACCTGGGCCAGAGAGCCGTAGGGAATGTTGATGCAGGTGTAGAGCATGCCGAAGAGAATGTAGGTGACGTAGATATAGGCCAGCCGCCCGCCGGGGGCCAGGCTCTTCACGTTCAGGAACATCAGCACCGTCGCCAGGGCCACGGGCAGAGAGAAGACGCGGATCCAGCGGCGGTAGCGGCCGTCGGCCTTCCGGGGCGCCCGGTCAATGATCCGGCCCCAGATGGGATCGTTGACCGCGTCCCAGATCCGGGCAATGACGGTCATGATCATGACGTGGAGCACGGAAATCTCCAGCACGTCGGTGTAATACTTGTTCAGCACGCTCTGGGTCAGGCCGAAGACCAGGCAGGAGGCCAGATCGCCAAAGGCGTAGCCCAGCTTGTCCTTCATGCCGATGCCCCGGGCAGCGGCCAGGGGTGAGCTTTTCATTTCGGTTCCTCCAGTTCTTATCGTTTCTGTATGTAGGGACAAGCACTGCTTGTCCGCCGTTCTCTCTGCGTTCAAAGCTGAAAAGAATCTGTTCGGTCGCCCCGTAGCGGCGCACAGTGTGCGCCACCGTTTCGCCGCAAGGCGAGAAATGCCGGGGAAACGCATCGATGACGCTGGGAATCGTTTGCTTTGCGCAACTGGCGCACACTGTGCGCCCCTACGACAGAATCGATACCTTTCAACTTTCAACTTGTGCCGCTGTTCTGAATACGTCCGTGTACGCACTGCCTTTCTTGTAGAAGACGGGCAGACGTCCCAGGGAGCAGCCGACGCGGTACTCCTTGCCGCCGGTCAGCTCTTTTCCGGTCCAGAAGTGGGCCCACTCGCCCGCAGGCAGGAAGACCTGACGGTATTTCAGCCCCGGGTCGATGACCGGGCAGACATAGAGCTCGCTGCCCAGGAAATAGCTGTAGGGGTCCCGGCTGGCGCCGTAGTCCATGGCCTCCCAGAAATCGGGCCGCAGGGCGGGGACGCCCTCGGCGGCCTCCGCCAGAAGCTTCTCCAGGTAGGGCCGCAGGGCCGCGTGGACCTTGGTGAGCTTCACCGTATAGGGCAGGACCGCCGGAGCGTCAAACTGGCTGTTGGCCCAGGGCCGCAGGGATTCGTGGCTTCGCATCAGGGGTGAGAAGCAGGCCATCTCCATCCAGCGGATGAACAGCTCGTCATTCCGGTGAAGCTTGCCAAAGGAGAAAAAGCCGCCGATGTCGCTGTGGACCAGGCTCACCCCGGAGAAGCCCAGGTTGAAGCTGGCGGGCATGACGCAGGGCATGCCGTAGTCCTTGGTCCAGTCGGTATGCTGGTCCCCGTTCCAGAGAATGGGGGCGTAGCTCTGGACCCCGGGATAGCCGGACCGCATAAAGAACATGGCGTCCTCCGCCCCGGCCTCCTCAATGGCCTCCCGGTTGAGCTTGGCCCAGAGCACCGGCCAGCGGTTGTGCAGCAGGGCCGGGTCTCCCTCATGGAGCACACAGTCCACGGGCAGATACTCTCCGAAATCCGCCATCCAGCCGGAGATTCCCAGCTCCAGCATATTCCGCCGGATCAGGGTCTTCTTGATGAACTCCGCTGTCTCGGGGTTGGTGAGATCCAGCATTCCCGCGTCGAAGGTGGTGGATTTGATGTGGTAAACGCTGCCGTCCTGCCGGGTGATGAGCCAGCCCTTGTCCCGGCATTCGTTGTAGAGCCGGCTGTCCTTCACCAGATAGGGGTTGATGTAGGCCAGAAAGCGCACCCCCCGGACCCGGAGCCGGGCAATGGCCTCCTTCAGCCCGGGATAGAGGCCCTCGTCAAGCTCCCAGTTCCACCAGACCTGCTTGCCCATGACGGTGCGGTTTTCCCCGGACCAGTCCTGGCACCAGACGGCGCTGATCCTTGCCCCGGCCTCCAGCATGGCGAAGGTCTTGTCCAGCACGGTCCGGGTCCCCCCCTGGATCCCCAGAATCATTCCCTCCAGGCACCAGTCCGGCAGATATTGCCGGTTGGGAATGTCCCGGGCCAGGGACCGGAGCAGGGTCTCGTAGCTGCTTCCCCGGGTGAGGCTCAGCCCCCGGGGGCAGACGTCGAAAACAAAGCGAAGGGGGCTCTGCCGGAAGTCGGAGATGCCGTCGCTGTCGCTGTCAAAGCGGATCATCCGGCCCCGGTCCGTGACGAATACCGGCATGGGGGCATAGCTGCCGATGCGGCTGTGAGGCTTTTCCCGGTAGAGCGCCCGGGGGGTCAGAGCCTTCTCCACAATGGTGGAGGCCTGAATGTGCTCAGACACCAGGTTTTCCACCCGCTCCCCCCGAAGGTTGACCTGGCGATACTGCTCGCCGCCTCCGAAGACAGCCTCCTCCGGCTGGGCCGGAAGCTGAAACTCATAGCTCCAGCCGGGCTCCCCGGTGAAACGGAGCTCCGCCCCGTCGGGGCGCTCCAGAATGTCCACCGCCAGCCTGTGATTGCCGCCGCTCAGCAGCACCCCCGCGCCGGTTTTCTCCGCCCGGGTCAGGGGACAGCGCTCCAGCTCCGTCACCTGCTCCTTGACGGTACCCCGGCGGGCGGTATACCGTTTCTCCCGGCGGATGGCTGTGGCGAAGGGCTGCGCCGGACTGTGCTCCAGCAGCAGCTCCTCCTCCATACTCAGGGTCCAGATTCCGCCCTCCAGCTTGGAAAGGAGCATGGAATCCCTCCTTTTTCAGTCTTGATTGCTCTCCGGGGCGTTTCCCCCGGCCCGGAAAGCAGAAACCGCGGCCGTCCCTGGGGGCAGCCGCGGTATGGGTATTCTGTTACAGAGAAGAGTAGCCGAAGCTGTTCACCAGGGCGTCCAGACGACGGCCTGCCTTGCAGTAGGGGCAGTCCCGATAGTCATAGCTGGCGTAGTTGGGCAGGTCCCGGATGTCATAGACAGAGTGCACCAGAATCCCGGCGGACTCCGGCACGGTGCTGTACAGGGCCGCGATGCCCGCTGCCTCGCCGCCGTAGTAGCGGATGGCTTCGATGGAACGGTTGGCGGTGAAGCCCGTGGTGACGCTGGCCATGAGAACCAGAACGTGCTTGTCCCGGATCAGGGGCTGGGCGTTGTCCCGGAAAATGATCTGGCTGTTGGCGTTATATTCCGGCTCCAGCACGCAAATATCCCGGTGCAGATTGACCCCCCGGGAGGCAGTTACCAGCTCCTTGGCCAAACAGGTGCCGATGACGGCGGTGCCGTCCAGGCAGAGAATGGTGTCCACCAGGTCGTTCCGGTATTTGGGAGCCAGCTCCTTGGCCACCGCAATGGCCTCGTCCAGCCGGGTCTTTTGGGTGGAGATGTCGATGTAGTAGTTGATATGGCTGTGGTTGGTGGCAAAATGTCCCTGGGCGACGCGCAGAGGTACATTTCCTCTCTTGAGGGGCAGCTCTTTGATTTCGATCATGTTCTTAGTCCTCCCTTTCTTATGGCTTGCGAACGGTGGCTTTGACTGCGGGGAAAACAAAAAAAGCGGGCCTTGTGCCGGAGCGATGCGGGCTCCGAAATCGCTTTTCTTTATTGTAACTCCTGAATGTGGGTTTTGTCAAGTGTTACCCGCTGCCCGTTGACAAAAAAACAGGAATTGGATATAATGGAGAAAAAACCGGGAGGCTGACCCTATGAATACCGAAACGCTCATCCAGGCCATCGGCTATTTTTCCACCGTTCTGATTCTCATTTCCTTTTTGATGACCTCTGTGGTGAAGCTGCGGCTGGTGAATCTGGCGGGCTCCGTCATTTTTGTGGTTTTCGCCTTTCTCACCGGCTCCTATCCCACGGCCATTATGAACATCGGCCTGTGTCTCATCAACATCTACTTCCTGATCCGCCTGTGGCGCTCCAAGCGGCTGACCCTGATGCTCCCCATGGAGCTGGACAACGCCTATCTCCGGGAGTTTGTGAAGCTCTACCGGCAGGACATTCAGCGCTATTTCCCGGACTTCGATCCCGCGGCCCCCGGGGCGGATCGGGCCTGGTTTGTCTACTACGACATGAACCCCGTGGGTCTCACCCTGGGGCGGGCTCTGCCCGGCGGCGTGCTGGAGCTCTGCCTGGACTACACCATCCCCCAGTACCGGGACGCCTCCGTGGGCCGCTTCCTCTACCCGCATCTGCTGGGGGAGGAGGGCTTCACCGCCCTGGAATTCCACGGGGCCTCGGAGAAGCACGCCGCCTACCTGAAAAAGATGGGCTTCCGCCGACAGGGCGAGCGCTGGCGGCTGGAGAAATAAGGAGGTACCGCAATGAAGCTTTTATATGCCGAGGATGAGCGCAGCCTTTCAGAGGCTGTGGTGGACGTGCTGGAGTTCCACAAGTACAAGGTGGACCCGGTCTATGACGGCCAGGAGGCCCTGGACTACGCGGAAAACGACCAGTACGACGGCATCATTCTGGACGTGATGATGCCCCGGAAGAGCGGGCTGGAGGTGCTTCAGACCCTTCGGGCCAAGGGCAACCGCACTCCCATCCTCCTGCTCACCGCCAAGGCGGAGGTGGAGGACCGGATTCAGGGGCTGGATCTGGGCGCCGACGACTACCTGGCCAAGCCCTTTGCCATGGGAGAGCTCCTGGCCCGCATCCGGGCCATGCTCCGCCGCCGGGAGGACTTCACCCCGGATCTGCTGACCATGGGGAATCTCAGCCTGGACCGGCAGAGCTATACCCTGGCAGTGGGGGAACAGCGGGTGCTGCTGCCCAAGCTGGAATTTCAGATGATGGAGCTCTTTCTCCTGAACCGGGGGATCTACCTCTCCACGGAGGATATTCTGGTGAAGGTCTGGGGCTATGACACCGACGCCGAGATTGGCATTGTCTGGGTCTACATCTCCTATCTGCGGAAGAAGCTGGCCTCCCTGGGGGCCAACGTGGTGCTGAAGGCCAAGCGGAACATCGGCTATACCCTGGAGCTGACGCCATGATTCGGACGCTGAAACGGAAATTCATTGTGGCGGCCATGATTGCCGTCACCATTCTGCTGGTGGTGCTGCTGGGCGCGGTAAACGCCGTCAACGCCTGGACCACCCGACAGGAGGCGGCCCGGCTGCTGGACAATCTGTTGCAGATGGAGCTGCAGGGCCGCCCCGGGATTCCGGATGGGGGGGAGCCCCCCGCCTTCCCGGAGGGTCAGCTTCCCCCGGAATGGCTTCCGGACCGGGAAGCCGAGGACGAAAGCCAGGACGACGGCGGGGACGACGAGCCGGAGGACTGGCTGGACCGGGAATACCGGGGCCGCCGGGGAGGCTTCATGATGGAGCCCCTGACGGAGAATGACCGGCTCTCGGCGGTATACTTTACCGTGCGCTTCCGGGACGGCAGCCCAGCGGCAGTAGACGTGAGCCGCATCTCCGATCTCAGCCAGGAGGAGGCCGCGGCGCTGGCCGCCTCCGCCCTGGAGGCGGGACTGGAGGAGGGCCGGATGGACAGCTTTCGCTATGCCTCCGGTCAGACCCGGGAGGGGGAAACCCTTTACGTGTTTTTGGAAAACTCCTCCCGCCGCACGGCGGTGCTGCGGGTGGCGGCCCTCTCCGCCCTGGCGGGGCTGGGAAGCTGGCTGCTGATGCTGGGCCTGGTGACCCTGCTGGCCAAGCGGACCATCGCCCCCATTGCCGAAAACATGGACCGGCAGCGGCAGTTTGTCACAGACGCCGGTCATGAGCTGAAAACACCCCTGGCCATCATCCAGGCCAACACCGAGGCCATGGAGCTGATCACCGGGGAGAACAAGTGGAGCCGGAACATCAAGGCCCAGACTCTCCGGCTTACGGAGCTGACCCGGAATCTTCTGACCCTGGCCCGGGCCGAGGAAATCCCCACCCAGGGAAGCCACAGTCCCCTGGATTTCTCCGCCCTGGCGGAGAAGACCCTCCAGATGTTTCAGACCTCCATGGAGCAAAAGGGGCTTTCCCTCAGGGCGGAGCTGGCCCCTGGACTTCGGGTCCGGGGGAACGAAGCCCAGCTTGGGAGCCTTTGCTCCATCCTCCTGGACAACGCGGTGAAGTACGCCACCCCGGGCAGCAGCCTGGAGCTGAGTCTCCGGGGCGGGGAAAAAAGCTGCACCCTCCGGTTGGAAAACGACTGTGAGCGGGTGCCGGACTGCCCTCCCCAGCGGCTTTTTGACCGTTTCTACCGGGGCGACGCCGCCCGGACCCAGAGCTCCGGGGGCTTCGGCATCGGACTCTCCGCCGCTCAGGTCATCACCCTCCAGCACCGGGGCCGCCTGGAGGCGGAATACCCAACCCGGAACCGGGTGGCCTTCACCGTCACCCTGCCCTTGTCCCAGCAGTGAGGGATCATCGGGCCTTCCGGGAAAAGATGAACGCGGATACCGTTGGCAGCGGTATCCGCGTGTTTTTGAGGCACGGGTCGTCAGGCCGCGCCTGCCCCGGCGGCAAAGCGCCGGGCTTGGGCCGGGGAGGTAAAACCGGCCCGCTCAGAAAGGAAAGCACAGAGAAAGCAAGGGGAATTTTAAAGGAACGTTTTCGAAGAATCCGCGGTATCGTTCCGCCGGGCCGTTGGCACAGTCGGCCAGGCGTTAGCATATGCTAACCACGATGCAAACTATACCACGGAAGCCTCCGATTGTCAAGGGGTTTTTTGCGGAATCCGAAAGTTTTTGTCTTTTTCCGGCAACAGTTCAGTCCGTATGCAGAGGCGGGAGCTTGCCCCGGGATACGCGGCGGCCTGGGGTCAGGCTGCCCTACGGCGCGGGCTGAACTGTCGCTTTTTCCGTCCCGGAGCCGAACAGCGCGTCCCAGAGCCGGATTCTTTTACGGATTTCCGGCGCAGCGGAAGCGCTGGATCATCTCTCCCGTGAGGCTGATGTTGGAATAGTCCTCCGGGATCTCCTTCCGGGAGAACCAGCCCGCCTCGGAGAGCTCGCTTTTTTGCAGCGTAATCCTGTCGCTGCCCTCCAGCTCGCAGTAGAAGCCCATGAGCAGGCTGTCGGTAAAGACCCAGGGCTGGGATTTGTAATAACGGAGATTCTTCACCCGCAGGCCGGTCTCCTCCCAAACCTCCCGGCGCACCGTGTCCTCGATGGATTCCCCGATTTCATTGAAGCCCGCCACCAGGGCATAACGGGTAAAGGCCCGGCCCTGATACTTGGTCAGAAGCAGCCGGTCCCCGTCCGTCACCGCCACGATCACCGCCGGGCAGATCTTGGGGTAGACCGTGCAGCCGCAGTTGGGACAGACCCTGGCCCGCTCCGTCTGGCTGTCCTCCATGGGCTCGCCGCAGCGGCCGCAGAAGCGGGTGCCGCCGTACCAGCGGTGAAGGCTCTCTCCCACGGCGGCGGCGAACACCGCCTCCCTTGGGCCCAGGCCCCGGGCCTCCCGGGAGGGTACAAAGCGGAAGCCGGAGGGCGGCGCGCCCTTCCATTCTCCCAGAAAGCAGCGGGCTTCTCCCAGGGTGAAGGCGTATCTCCAGGATGGCGGCTCCAATTCAGGGCAGAGCTCTCCCACCCGGGGGAAACACAGCCCCTCCCCCTCCCGGGCCAGCACCGCGTCCTGCTGATACACCAGGGCCAGGTCCTCCCCCACCGGGGTGACAGGCCGGTAGCTGTTGTCATAGCGCATATCCAGATCCTGAAACATGGCTTCCTCTCATTTCTGCTCCCCTCCGGGGAAGAGGGGGCGCTGGTTGATGGCGTAGCGGGTCAGATCCCGCAAAAAGCTCAGATGCATCCGGCGGGCGGGCTTGAGATCGGCGCTGAGGGCGGGCTTGGCGGACAGCTCTCCGTGGAGGCTGCCGTAGTTCATCACCACCGAGGGGGTGGGCAGCAGCTTCACCGTAACGCTGCCCAGGCCCTTCCGATCCAGCTCCAGCACCTCCTCCACCGCCTCCTTGGAGGCGGCCAGCAGACGGCGCAGCTCCTTCCAGCGCTGCTGCTCCATGGCCTGCTCCAGGCGGTTCAGATAGTCCCGGTAGCGGATTACCGGACCCTCCTGCCGCAGATGCAGGGCGTATTCCAGGGGGGATACCCCCTCCGGGCTGGCGGACACAATGTAATCCGCCAGCACCGGCATGGACAGCTCCAGGGCGGAGAGCTCCAGCAGCTCGGCGTAGCACTCCTTGTAGTAGGCCTCCGCGGCCTCGTCCAGCATCCCCATCATCCTCATCCGGGGCAGCAGGTTTTTGATGTGCCGGGCATAGTCCTCCGTCTCCAGAAAGCGCCGGCGCTCCGGGGCGGGCAGGTAGTCGCAGCCGTTTTTGGCGCTCAGACTCAGATAGGCCAAGGCGCTGGCCTTGACGATGCTCTCCGGGTCCTGCATCCAGCTAAGATAGGGGTCCGGTATCCCATCCTCCTGAAGAAAGCGATTCATGAGCCGGATGGAGCAGCCGCGGGCCTCGTCACCCGTATCGGAAATGGGGTGCAGGCAGGCCGTCAGCTCCTCCCGCCGATCCCAGACGGCATTGTTGGGATTCCGGGGATAGCAGACCTCCTCCCAGAGCACCAGCGCTGAGAGCAGGGTGCCGTAGGCCCCGGGATTTTTGGGCTTTCCCTTCTCCCCCGGCTCCGAGGCCTCCTTCAGAAACCAGTTGTCCACCATAACACGTTTCATATCGCGCCTCCTCTGTTTCGTGTTTTTTCCTTGCGCTGCCGAAGCATCCCGGGGCTGTCCCCCGGCCTGCCTTTGCCTCCGGTACGGCAATCCTGCCGAGGCCCTGTCAAGTCACAGGGGAAGCAAGACCTACGCGCCGCTTCGCCCCGGCGGATTGTTTCGCGCTCAGTCTTTCTCCAGGGGCAGAAACTCAACAGGAATCAGGTTCTCCATCCAGGTCCGGCACTCCTCCTCCGTGAGGTCGAAGTCGAAGTGTATCCGGATTTCGTCGCTCTCCTCTTCATAGCTGAACTCCACGATCTCCGCAAAGGAGCCGTCCTGAAGTCGGCCTGCGTCATAATCGACTTCGGAATGACCGGAGTAATGCCGGACGGCCACCAGGGCCTGGCGGTCAGGGGAGGCGTAGAGCTCCTTGCCACTCAGGTATCCGATCCAGGCATACCGCTCCGTGGCCGGATCGTAGGAGAAGATGTCAACTCGTGGGGAAGATTGGTCCAGAATGGCCAGCTCAGGGTTTCCGTCTCCGTCGATGTCCGGCAGGGCATATCCCTTGGCGTTTTCCCTGGCTCCGTATTGGGTCCAGTAGCCGTTTTTCCGAAGGAAGGAGCCCCAGGGCTCGGGTACGTCGGGATAGAGCCCGCTCCGGTCCGGACTTTCCATCCGGTCCGCGAAGAGGCCCAGGTCCTCGGGAAGCTCGTAGTCCTCCAGCCCGAGGCAGTACTCATAGCTGTCCGCTCCCGCGATCGAGTAAATAACGCACCGGATCATCAGCTTCCCTGTCTCGTCAAAAAAAGGCTGGGCGTTGTCGATGTTGAAGTCCGCTACGCTCCGGGCAAACTGCTCCAGGGTGAAGTCACCCTCATCGTCCCAGGAGGCAGTCTCCAGAAACCTGGCCGCAATGGCCTCCTTTGCTCTGCGGCGGTATTCTTCCCGGGTCAGCCCGGCGGCCTCCACCACCTCCCGATCCAGGAGCAGGCGGCCCTGGGAAACAGAAATGTTGAAGACGCTCCAATGCCAGCCCCAGTGGAGCCGGTGTTCTATGTGGATCACCAAGGAAAGCACATCGCCCCGGATGGTCCATTGGTAAGTGACCTCCCCCAGCTCCGGCTCCTCTCCGGCCTCAAGCATGGAGCAGGATTCTTTGATGTCGGGCAGAAAGCTGTCGGTAATCCGTTGATTCAGGGCCGCAATCTCCGGGCTGTCCAGATTGACCCGGGGGAGATTGTAGAGAAAGGTCTCGGAATCCTTCTCATAGCTTTCCAGGCAGGCGTCCTCCACCAGGGGTCCTGTGGGGTAGGGAACATGGGCTTCCGTAGGGGCAGCGGTTTCCGGAGCCTCCGTCGTCGTGGGAACTGCCTCAGTTTGTACGGGAGCCGTCCCGGTGCTTTGCAAAGAAACGGTGCTTTCCCCAGTGCTTCCTGTTCCCGGGGACGGGAGTTGCCCGGCGACGCAGGCTGCCAGCAGGCAGACTGCCATCAGGGCGGCGGCCAAGGCCGTGATGCTTCTGCGTTTCATGGAAATCTTCCTTTCTTTTCACCCGGCTCGTTCCGGCGGGACAGCCGCCCGGTACTAATACGAATATTTAATTGAAGCATTTAATCCAATATTTGTATGATGCTTCAATTTTATCACAGTCCCCGGGAAATAGCAATACCGCAGTCAAACCCGGGCAGGAAAAGATTGCCTGCCTTCTGTTCCCCCGTCTGTTTTCTGTTTTTCATTGACTTTTTCGCCTTTAGGGGGTAAACTTATGAAGAGGATTACACGAACGGAGGTTGATCCATTGAATACGAACTTAAAGGACGTCGCCCGGGATATCCGCTGCGACGTGATTGAGATGATCGCCCGGTTGGGGGTGGGCCACATCGGAGGCTGCCTGTCGGTGGTGGAGCTGCTGACGGTGCTCTATTTCGAGGCCATGAACGTGGACCCCCGGAACCCGAACCTGGAGGGCCGGGACCGCTTCATCTGCTCCAAGGGTCACGCCGGACCCACGGTGTACGCCGCCCTGGCAAAGAAGGGCTTTTTTGAGCGGGAGCGGCTCTGGACCCTGAATCAAGGGGGTACGAAGCTCCCCAGCCACTGCAACATGCGCCTGACCCCCGGCATCGACATGACCACCGGCAGTCTGGGCCAGGGCTTCTCCTGCGCCGTGGGCGCGGCCCTGGGAGCCAAAATTGCCAAGGACGGCGCCCGGGTCTACGCCCTGGTGGGAGACGGAGAATGCCAGGAGGGCCAGATCTGGGAGGCCGCCATGTTCGCCGCCGCCAAAAAGCTGGACAATTTCATTGGCTTTGTGGACGCCAACCGCTTCCAGATTGACGGCACCGTGGAGGAGGTCAATAACGTGGAGCCCCTGGCGGAGAAGTGGGCCGCCTTCGGCTGGCGGGTCATCGACGTGGCTCAGGGCAACGACGTGGAGGCGGTTTCCGCCGCCGTGCGGGAGGCCAAGGCCAATCTGGGCTGCGGACAGCCCACCATGGTGATTCTGCGGACCGTGAAGGGCTGCGGCATGAAGTGGGCCGAGGACCTGGGGGCCGCCAACCACAACACCGCCGTCCCGAGGGAGGAGGCCGAGGCCGCCCTTCGGGCTCTGAGAGAGGAGGCTTGACCATGCAGATGCGAGAGATGTACGCCCGGGAGCTGGGCAGGCTCATGGAGCGGGACCCCAAAATCCTCCTGCTGGACGCCGATCTGGGGAAGGCCAGCGGCACCCTGGGGCTGCGGAAGCAGTTCCCGGACCGGATCTTTGACTGCGGCGTGGCGGAGCAGAACATGGCCTCCATCGCCGC
>CAMOSU010000063.1 GCA_946625125.1 uncultured Clostridia bacterium | reverse complement strand
GCAGACGCTACGGCCATGAGGGCACCTATCTGCCCATGCGGATCATTGACCACGGAGCCCTGACCGGTTACATCTCCATGAACCGTGCCTGGGCAGGCTTCGATTTCGAGGACTATTACCGTGCCTCTCAAATCGTCATGGGCCTGCTGGATGAGGACCTGACGGTGGACCTCGGTTCGGAATATCTTCCCGAAGCGGGACGCCGGATCGGAGGCCTGGTAGACGATCACGGGATCGCCCAGATCGCCCGGGACCTAACCGCCGCCGAGCAGGAAATCAAGGACGAGCTGGAGGGCAAGGAGGCGGACGAGGCGGAGGCCATCGATAAGGAGGAGGCCGCCCGGTCTTTCCAGGTGGTCAGCGGGGACATGTTCTCCCGGGTCCACGAGCCGGTGATCCGCATCACCACGAAGGGGGTCACCTTCAACAAAAGCTGCATCAGCAGGCTGTCGGGAGCGGAGACTGTGGAGTTGTTGTTTAATCCCGTGGAGCGGATGCTGGTGGTCCGGCCCTGCAGCCAAGATCATCCAAATGCCATCCCCTGGGACAGCAAATACAAGAGCGCCGCACCACTGACGAAGGTGCTGTACGACAGCATGGGCTGGGAGACGGATTATTCCTTCCGTATTCCCTGCCAGACCGTGACCAATCCCGCTGGCGGAGCAGTTCTTGTTTTTGACATGGACAACTATGTGGGCAGATCCGTCAGCAAGAAGGACGACGTGATCATCGCCCGGAAGGAAGCCCAAGCCAACCCGGAGGAGCGGGAGGACGCCAAGAGCTATTACTACCCGCCGGACGAAGAAGAGCCCCAGGAGATCCGGGACATGGAAGAAAAATTCCAGCAGGCGGTGGAAATCAATATGAAGCAGTTCGGCACCCCGGTGTTCCAGCACATTCCCGGCATTAGGGGCCTCAGCCCTGGAAGTGATGCGGAAGAATGGGACATGTTGGCGGAGGCGAGGCCCCTGGACGTTTCCCACACCGTGGACCGCAACGCCGTGGACGGGCTTCTGCTGGAGATCATAGAGGACCCGCCGCTGCTGCCCGTGCAGGGCCCGGCTTATCCCGGTGAGCCCATTGATCTGGAGGAGGTGTGAGCATGCAGGCATCCAGAAATCCGGCGAAGAGCCGCCCCCTGTCCGCCAACGTGAAGCGCTTGATGCGCCTGGCGAGGGCCTCCCCGCAGAATGAAAGCGTCATCAAATTTCAGAGGCCGTTTTCCGCCCGGGACGTGGCCTACTGCCATAAGCAGGGCAACCTTTTCATGGAAGCCGCTTCCATGGGCTTCTCCATGGAGGACTTCGCCCCTCGCTTCATGACCAGCCAGCTGGCAGGCGTCTTTGACGTCAGCTTTGCCGCCGCAGGCGGGATGGAGAACGACGAGCTGTCCAATCTGCTCCGCATCCCCATGCTTTTGAAAAGCCCGGAGGCCATTGTGGAAGCCCTGTACTGGATCGACGATATTATTTCTCACGCAGAAGAGGGAGAAAACAAAAGTCTGTTGCTCTCCCAGGCCTACGGGGCCGAGCTGCTGCGTCTGCCCCCGGCCCTGGCGGAGCTCCCGGAGGAGCCGAACCGGAACGTGAAAGAACTGTCCTACGCCTATTGGCTGGGCTTCATCTACCGCTGTGAGTGTCTGCTCCATGAAGAGTCCAGCCGTATGGTGTACGGGGCCTTCAGCGAGAAGATCATGCGCAGGGCCTACCGGGAACTGCTCAAAACCGAGCTGGGCAAGCGGGACCTTATGGACAGCGCCCTGGAGATCTGCGGGGAGCTGGACCGTCTGCTGGTGGAAAAGATCTGGCCAGCGAAATCGAAGCATCAGAAACAGCTTCAGTCCAAGGAGCTGGAGCGTCCGAATCAATTGACAGAAGGGAGTCATTCAAATGAATAACAGTGAACAGCACCCGCCGAGGTGCGGGAAACAGCAGTACAAATTCAACAGCCGTTCTGTGCTGCCCCTGGTGGATCTGCGAAACTACAGGACGGTAAAACCCGGTCAACTCCGTCAGCGCAGGAACAATTACAGAACAGGAGGGCTGAGGAGAAATGGCTGAGAATCTGCAATCGTGGCCGCAGCAGCGGCAGGGCTTCCGGCCCGGTATGGCCGTTCCTCAGAGAATGCCCTTCCCCGGCCATTCCCAGGCTGGGACAGTGGGAAGCATCAGCAGTCTGTCCCGGGAAGAGCGGCTGGAGGCGAAGCGCCTGGCGGAAGAGGCAAACTTCAGCTTTGAGGGCTACCAGGTGGTACGCCGTGAGTTTATGTCCCATATGTTTGATCCCGCAATGACCATCCGGGGCAACAGCATCACCTTCAACAACGCCTGCATCAGCAAGCTGGAAGCCGCCACCTACATCCAGTTCCTGATCAACCCCACGGAACACAAGCTGGCGATCCGTCCCTGCGATGAGGGGGCCAGAGACGCCGTGCGCTGGTGCGTGGTGAAGGGCGACAAACGCAAGAGCCGGGAGATTTCCTGCCGTGCCTTTACGGAGAAGCTTTATGCCCTGATGGGCTGGGAAGAGGTCTACCGCTACAAACTCCAGGGCATGCGGATCAACTACCAAGGGGAAAACCTGTACCTCTTTGATCTGAGCTCCAAGGAGGCATTTCTCCCGCAAAAGAAGGATCCGGAGACCGGGAAGGTCAGAAAGGCAAAGGCCATCCATGAAAAGGAATGGCTGGACACCTTTGGCCTCAGTGTGGAGGAGCATTCCGCATCCACCCGGGTGGACCTGACGGACGGCTTTGTTGCCCCCGAGGCCGCTGGCACGGAATCAGGCAGTGAAGGACAGCCCGCTGACACAGAAGCTATGGAGGGATTTGAATGAACCAAATGATTATGACTCTGAATCTGGCAGACGAGTCCATCCTTCTGAACAAGGGAGTTCTGGAGGCCCTGGACTGGCCCAGGCAGATTCAGCTGTTGATCAACAAGGACGAGAAGATGCTTCTGCTCCAGGCCTGCTCCATGGAAGACCAGCAGGCGGTGGTAGTGCCTGAGGAGTCTTCAGCGCCGTTTGAAATCAGCGCCAGGGCCTTTCTCAAACGGATCCGCCAGTTGGTAGGCTGGACGGACAAACTCCCGAGGCTCTGCTATGGGGAGTATCTGCCGACGCATCAGGCGATACGGTTTCATCTGGAAAACGCTCAGCCCCTGGAGCTGGTGCAGGGGTAACGGAAAAGGAGGACGCAAATGGATCGGGAAAAGCTCTTTCGTTATTTGGACCAGCGGTATTGCTCGAAGCGGGAGCTGCTCTCCCGCATCCCGCTGGGGGTGCAGCCGGAACAGCTGTGGCAGGAATTATTGAGCCATCGCCGGTCCAAAAGCACCTCCCTTCCGCTGTACAGCTGCAACGGCATGCCCTACTGGTACGTCACCACAGAAAAAATGGTCTCCGCCAGCGAGAAGATCATTGAGGCCCTTATGGAATACGAGGCGGATAACGCTGTGGCTTCAGATATGCCCCAGGTCTCCAGCCTGGAGGAGGTGTTTTACACCAGCTTCGTGGAGGGTGCGCAAATCACCATGCAGGAAGCCATGGACTTCCTGACCAGTGACCTGCCGCCCCGGTCCATTGAGGAGCAGATGATCGCCAACAACCGCGTGGCTGGGAACTACGCAAGCGGGAATCTGTACCGCAGCGTTGAGCCCGCCCTGCTGCAGGAGCTGGCCTTCCTGCTGACGGACGGCATGGACATTGGGGGGCAGGAGTACCGCAGCTCCGCAGAGGTGGATTTCACCTCTCCGGAGGGAGAGGCCTTTGAGTTCCCGGGGCCCCATGTGGTTCCGGACTGTGTCACGGAGCTGTGTACCTTTCTGTCAGACCCCAAGGTCCATCCGCTGATCAAGGCAGGGGTGGCTCAGGCCTATCTGTTTATTGTCCGTCCCTTCCCGGAGGGAAACGAGCGTCTGGGCCGCATCCTGTCCTCCATGATCTTGCTGAGAGCCGGATATGGGTTCTTCAGCGAGGTCAGCCTTTCGGCTTTGATTGCCCGGAAGAGCTACGCCTACTATGAAGCTATGAACAGCATTCTTCGGATTGAGAACGGCAATGACATTACCTATTTTCTGGAATTCTTCTTGGAGCTGCTTTCCCGGGCCGTGGACGAGCGCAGGCTCCGCATCCGGCAGCGTGAAGAGCAGTCCCGGCAGGCGGAACAGGAGCTGGCACGGACGGTGTTGACGCCGCCGACCGTACCAGTCCCAGCCCTGGAGGCCCAGGAAACAGCTCCAGCAGAGTATGTGCTTGTTCCCCAAGAAGAAGCTGGAATGCAGCTTGAATCGCAATGCACACCAGAGCTTCAATATCAAGAAAAGCAGCTTTTGGATGGCTTCTCTCCTATGTCTGAGTTGACCACCGGTGAAAATGAAGCGCAACCTGTAGATGAGGCGATGTGCCTGGCGAGAGTACGGGATACACTTTACGATTTGGCTGCAAGTGAAGGGGCACTCATGAAGGGAGCGGCGCAAGTCCTTCTGCGTTTACTGGAAGACGGCACCAAGACATTTACTGTAGAGGAGCTGCGAACTGCTCTAAACCTTGACCACAGGCAATCCACCAATATGATTACGCACCTGAAGGAGAAATGTGTAATCGAAAGCTGCGAGGAGCGAAGCAACAGACTCATGCTGTATCGCTTTGCGACAGGGATCCCCCCTCTGATGCCCCAGGATTACAGCCCGGAGGTCATTACGAGAGTCAAAGAACTGATAAGCTCCAGATCTCCAAAGGATAAGCGAATTGGAGATGTCATATCCAGCTGTATGGCTAAGGGAATCATTACACTGTCAGATTATGATGGGCTTGGAGACCGCGATAAGATGGGAACAGATATGCTTCTACCGCTTCGTATGGGCTTGCTGACCAAGCTTGGCACCTGTATTTACCGGATTAACCGGGTTGTTGCGGATGGGCCTCCTGCAATCAGTTCCGGTCAGAAAGAGCTGCTGACCAAGCTGTATCAGAAGTTCCAAAGAGAAACATTTACTGCGGAAGACGCGTTTGCAGTTTTGGCCATATCGAAATCCTCTGTGAACGCCACGCTCCATCAGTTTGTTCTGCTTCGGCTTGTTGGCTGCACCGGGAACTGGTCCTTCACCTACCGTGTTCTGGTCAATCCGAAGGAGAATCCCGAGGTGTTTTCCAAGCGGCTCGAGCCAGAGAGCCCGCCTCCCGATTCCCGCTTCATGAAGCCCTTGAATGAAGACGAGCCGCAAGACCAAGCAGAACCGGTTGAGGCCGAACAGCAGCTTGTACCAGACAATGGCAAAAACTCCGGTACTTACAACATGGGCTACGCAGAAGAGATTTACGATTTGCTGGGCAAGCTGGAGTCCTCTGCCAATTCCAACAAAGACCGCCGTCTGGCGTCTGCCATCCGACAGAGCTTGAACAAGGCGATGCTTCTGGAGAGCGACTACGAAAAGTGGGGCTACACACATAACATGTGGCTCTATGATACAACGCTGGCCAGACAGCTGGGCCTTGTTCGGAGACTTGCCCCGGACGCCTATGTAATCAACAAGCGGCTCCATCCGGAACTTCAGCCGCAGCAAAAGAAAACCGTATCGGCAATTTACGAGACCTTTGGAGACCAGGAATTTTCCTCAGAGATGTTTATTGCGACACTGAATTACTCTCCCTCCTACACCTATGCCTCCCTGCACAAGCTAACATTGCTGCGTATCCTAGGACAACGGAGTACGGAGGAAGGAAATCAATACCAACTGCTGGTAAACCCGGAGGATCATCCGGAGTGCTTTGAACCTGCAGCGTAATCTACACAGGGCTTGGTGGGTGGGAAAAGAAAGGATTAATCATGGAGAAAATAGAAGAACTTTTGCATGACACACGCTATCTCGCAGACTTGGTCAATGGGCCCTGTATGCCTCACGCCCCGGAGGTCCCGTTCGTCCCGGTCCATCCCGAATGGATTGATCATGAAGCTTCGGCTTCTGTAACTGATGCCTTTCGGCGGCTCCTTCCGGAAGAAATGCCGTACAAGTCCAGTGTTCTTGTGGAACGAAATCCGGACACCCTGTATGGCGGTGCTTGCGTGGACGAGAACAAAAAGCGCCAGCGCTATGTGGTCGTTTCAATCGTCCCGGACGCGGAAGCACCATACAACTACAGCTTCCCGCTGATCCACGCCATGTGGATGGTATCATTGGGCTGTTGGGAGACTGTCAGGGCCACACTGGCGGCCTGTAGGCAGGATATGCAGGTACGGATTGTGACGGAGCCCAAACCTCCGATTCTGAACAATGCCCGCCTGGAGTGGGTCAGCCTCTACCTGGGTAGAAAGCCCTACGAGGGCTGCCTCAAGCTTTCCGAACAGCGAAGCGAGGCGGAAAACGAGGGCAAGCTGGACTGTGATGTTCATCTTCTGCCTGTGCGGGCTCTGCCTCCCGATCCCCTGCTTCACAGGCTCCTGGAGGCTTATGACGCGGAATACCCGCCTGCGTCGGATCTGCGATAGTCCCTGTTGCCTCATCTTAACACGGGGCCAAAAGGCTGTCTACGTCAGCACTGACGTATTTTGGAAAATTTTTTTCAATTCTGTAAACCGGTTCAAAGGGATTGTCTCGGGCAGGGACAATCCTTTTGGACCGGTTCTCTCTCAAAAAACCATCGGCTCTCCCGTTCCCGCCACCGATGGTTTGGAGGTGATGTCAAGCAAGGAGGCACGGTCAACGAAGCAGAAAGAAAACCGTGCGGCACGGGAGAATTAAGGGGACACCAGAGCAAATCTAAACCGCTCAGGGAAAAGAGGAAAGCCTGAGCGGAGGAGAGGGGCGTGTAGGATCGAATGGCAGAGTTACTGCGGACTTAGGGGAACCTTTCGTTTTGCTCCGCCTTTGAATGTGATTTCTATTTTCTCCGAGGATAGGACCCGGACACAGTCGATTACCTGGCGGACGATATCATCCGAATATGCGATACGCTCCGGACGCAGGTTTGAAATGGCCTGGGCCGCTTCTTCCAACCGGGCCTTTACAGCGCTGTTTCGCTTAGTGTCTGGCTTCTTCTGCGCCACCCGCTGCTTCAGTGTGTTGAGTTCCTGGACCAGGGTGTCCATTTCCTTGGAATAGCTTCCTTTTGCCGCTTCGGCGGTAATCTGCGCTACCAATTCCTTAATCCGCAGTTCATCCATAGCGGTGCTGTCTCCACCGCTGAAATAGATGCCCACATGCTGTTTCAGCGCCTCCACAGCGTTCAGTTCAGCTGTATCGGCAGCAATACTGCACAGGCCCTGGACAATGGCCTGATGCAGAACGTCTTCATCCACAGTCAGCGACTCAGGGCAGTATTTCTTTCCATAGTCCAGACGGCTGATACAGCGCCAGACAATGCGTTTCTTCCCATTCTTCGCCCAGGTGCAGCGGCGGTAGGGGGTTCCGCAGCAGCCGCAGACTAACAGCTCCGTCAGAGCGTATTTGCTGGAATACTTACCGGATGCTGTTTTTGTCCCCACCTGCTTGACCTTGCGCTTGCTGTTGCGCCGGGCCAGTTCCTCCTGGACACGATCAAAGGTTTCTCTGGAAATGATGGCCGGGTGGCTGTTTTCCACATAGTATTGGGGGCGGTCATCATTTTTCTTTGCCTTGTGGCTGATGCAGTCGACAACGTAGGTTTTCTGCAGCAAGGCGTCACCCTTGTATTTTTCATTGGACAGAATGGATCGGATGGTCGTTGCGGTCCATGTGGTTTTTCCCATGGGTGTCAGGATTCCTTTGCTTTCCAACAAGTTTTTGATCTGCTTTTGACTGTCCCCTGCCAGGAAGCGCTGGTAGATCAGCCGGACTATATCAGCTTCCTCCGGGTCGATTTCCGGTTTTCCGTCCGGGCCTTTGCGATAGCCGAGAAACGATGCATAACTCATGGACACGTTGCCGTTTTTGGCGGCAATCTGTTTGCCAATGCGGACGTTGCCGCTGAGGGACTCCGATTCTGACTGGGCGAAGATGCCATGCATGCTGATATAGATTTCGCTGGTCATGTGCATGGTGTTCAGGCCCTCTTTTTCAAAGATGACAGGAATCCCAAGGCTTTTCAGCTCTCGAATATAGTTGAGGCAGTCCACCGTGTTCCGGGCGAATCGGGACACCGATTTTGTCAGGACCATGTCAATTTTCTTTTGACGGCACAGGCGGATCATGTGCATGAACTCTCTCCGGTTTTTGGACTGAGTTCCCGAGATGCCCTCGTCCGCAAAGATTCCCGCAAGGGACCATTCGGGGTTCCGCATGATTTTGTCGGTGTAGTAGCCACGCTGGGCCTCAAAGCTCATTTCCTGTTCATCTGAATCTGTGGAAACCCGGCAATAGGCCGCAACACGAAGCTGCTTATGCGATTGCTCCGCCTGCTGCGGCAGCACGGTTGGCGGAATGATCCGCACCTTCTTTTGTGAACTTGTCTGTTCCATTTTGCTGCTCCTTTTTGAGAACCTGGCCGTTGATCAGCGTGATTTCAATGGTTTCATCGTCTATCAGGGTGATCTGCCGGACAGTTTCCATGACGGTCCTACGTATATTGGAAGAGGACAGATTGGCCGGAGCCAGCTCTGTCCTCAGTTTATCCGTAATTGCGAGCCCCTCTGTCAGGAGCCGATATTTTTCAGCCGCCAGGTCGAAGATCAACCCCCGAATCATGGCGCTGTCTGCGTGGGGGGTATCCAGCAAACGCTGGATTTCGTTTTCCAACCTGCGGGCCTCAAGACTGTTATGCCTTTGCTCCGGCATACAAATCTTTGCATTTTGGAGCAGATGCAGGACCATGCCTGTCATGCGTTCATCCGTAATAAGGTATTCATGGCGGCAATTCGGATTTCTGCAAACGTGTTTCTGCACGTAGGTCCTGTTGGGGAAACTTAATCGTTTTGCTCCCCCACCACAGGCACCGCAGAGAATGGGAGCGGCTGCTTCTGTCACCGTCTCGCCGATTGCGGAAATATTGCCGCTGCGCTTTCCACATCGGATTGCCCTTGCTGCCTCGTAATCGCTGGCAGGGATAATTGCGGGGAACATGTCTTTCCCCTGGTACTTTTCATCGGCCAGAAGCCGTGAAACGCGGTTTTTGTTCCAGTCGCTCCTGCCGGGGAGGTACTCCCGGCGGGACAGCGTCAGATCCAGAGCTATCTCCTTCAGAGACGCGCCATTTTTGTACTGCCGGAAGACGTCTCGCACGACGGCAGCTTCTGGTTCAATGATAATGATTTGCGCGTTTTCCATACGGTATCCATAAGGAATATATCGGTTGATCATGATCTCTGACATCTCCTTTTGATGATGGGGAGCCTTTCCGTCACCGTCAGACCGCCTTGCAGATGAATCACCAAGGTTGTTTCATCTACCACAAGGATGCGGTCAATGACCGTCCGAAGGCTGCTCCAGACGCCTTTTTCTACCTCTGCCCATGTTTCGGGGATTCCGTCCCGAAGGTCAATCAGCTTCAGCAGCGACTCATTTTCCTCGCCTTGGAGGATCGTGCGGCGTTCTGCCCGGAGCCTGGAAATACGTTCTGCCAGGCCGCGATTCTGATCCACAAAATCACCTGCGTCCAGGATCCCTTGACGCTGGAGCTGTGTAAGCATCAGAAGCTGGGCGCTTGTTTCAGCCACGTCCTTGTCAATGGAGCGGATTTTATCCTGTATGCCGGTTTCTTTATCTTGGACCTGCTCCAATAGGTCAATGGCATGATTCAGAATGTCGCCGTTTTCACACAGAGTGCGGATGAGGCGCTTTATCGCAATATCCAGTTCTTTTTCACTGATACGATGAGGTTGACAGCCGCTCTTTGAACGAAGCTGCTGTCCGCATGCCCAGTATCCTCCGTTGCTTCTGGAGAAGGAGCCTCCGCATGTGGCGCATTTGATCAGTCCGGCATATTTGCTGGGTTTTGTGCAATTCCCGGCAGTATTGTGCTTCCGCCCTTCCTGTACTGCCAGGAAGTCTTCCCTTGAAATAATGGGCGGATTGCTGTTTTCAACATAATACTTTGTGCGTTCCCCCTTGTTCTTCACACACATATGGGGAACGGCATCTGTCATAATTGTTTTTTGAAGCAGGGCATCTCCCATGTACCGTTCATTTCTTAGTATAATACTGATGGTACACGCCCGCCAGGTACCGGACCTGTTTCCGGTGGAGAGCTTTCGCTCATTCAATTCATTTGCGATGCTTCCGGCGCCGCGGCCCGCTAAATATTCTTTGAAGATCCACCTGACGATATCCGCTTCTTCCTCCTGAATGACCAGCTCTCCGTTTTTCAAACGGTAGCCATAAGGTGCGTTGCACCCGATGAAGGAGCCGCTTTTCATTCTCTTTTCATAGCTCCACAGCATATTGCCAGAGATGGAGGTAGATTCGTCCTGGGCTTGGGTGCTGATCATGCCCAGAAGAACCTCGCTGGACATTTTGGACGTATCGATCTGTTCTTTCTCGAACAGAATGCTGACGCCCAGCCCTGTAAGCAGGCGCACGGTGTTGAGGCAGTCAACGGTGTTGCGGGCAAATCGGGAAACGGATTTCGTCAGAACCCGGTCTATCTTTCCACGCTTGCAATCTGCAATCATGCGGTTGAATTCATCCCGATTTTTCATGGAAGTGCCCGATATGCCTTCGTCCGCATAAATATCGGCGAGAGTCCAGAGAGGATTCTCGCCGATCAGCTTTGTGTAGTATTCGGTTTGCGCCGCAAAGGAATGCATTTGATCGTCTGAGTCACTGGAGACTCTGCAATATGCCGCCACACGCAGGATCGGCAGATCATCGTCTTTTTTCTGGGGCAGGATCGTCCGGATGGTAGGCATGTTGTCATCTCCCTTCGTTTTTGGTAACCCAAACAATACCACAAGAGTTCGAATATATCCAACACTTTTTTCCGAATTTTCGAGAAAAATCGGAGCTTTTCGGCATGGTGCTTCAAAGCAAAAACAGCGCAGAGCCGGTATGCTTGAAGGCCACCTCGCAGATGCCCCGGTATTCCTTTTCCGTAATAGTCCCGGCAGCCCGAAGCAGCCGCAACAGGCCGACTTCTACGGCATAGCCACCCAGGGCAGCAGAATTGTGTTCCATATTTTCTTCTCCTTAACACGCTCGCAGGTGACCAGCACTCTGCGGTCATTGGGATAGGTGCAGGTGAAAACGGTGAGCAGGTCCCTGTTTGGCTGGATCAGCAGGAGATCCGTGCTGTCGGCAGGAGCGGTCTCCACGGAAATGACCTGGTAGGTCAGCTCCTCCCAGGGATTTGTCAGCTTTACTTCGTCTCCCGGCTGAACCTGCTCCAGCCCAATGAAGGGGTGGATGATCCCGTGCCAGGTTCGGTGGCCGCATATCACACAATGCGTTCCCTCCCCGCCAATGGGCAGGGACGAGCCGCCGAGGACCGCCGCGCCGCGCTGGAGATTTGCGCGGTTCGTCCCCAGATACACCGGAGCCTCGATCTCAGCAGCCGGGATGGAAAGAGTAGCAAAGGTTTCCAGCTCCCAGCCGTAGTCCGAAAGGGCGAGCGCCGGCTGCTCCATTCCGTAGGCTGTGTATTTCTGCTCTTTGTGCAGGGCCTCGTTATAGGCTTGGCACGCTTCCCATAACCCCGGGAAAGGCCTCTCCGTTTCCAACACCTGGGGTTCTGTCTCAGCCTGGGACGTTTGGGCAGGCTGTGGGCTTGCCAACGCCCGAGCTTCGTTTCGGTACTGCTCAAAAAGCTGAATGGCTTCATGTTCCGACTGCCGAAGCATTTCCGAGCGGAATGTCGGCAAAAGCATGACTACCAGCCCACCCAGGAACAGAAGGCAAGCCAGCAGAAGAATCAGTTTACGCTTCATGGCGTCTCCTCCTTTTCCGTAGAATGTGGGAAAACAGCAGGCCGATTGCAACAGCCCCCGCTGCGCTTCCGCAGCCGATGAGAATTCCCTTCAGATAGTTCCGCTTCCAGGACGACTGCACGGGCTGAGGCTGAGCTGCCGACATTGCGCTTTCGAGGCTTGCTTCCAGCGGGATACGGGATCCCCGCACCAGCAGCCGGTGGCTGTTAACACCGTAGGGGGTGCAGGTCACCAGCGTACAGAGATCGTCATCCGGGTAGGCTGTCAGCAGATCCGTTTCATGGGGCAGGACCGTGTCGATTTTGGTCACTTTGTAGGCCAGGGTTTCGCCCAGAATGTGGAGATAGAAACGGTCTCCTTCGGCAAGCTGCTCCAGATCGGAAAACAGCCGTCTCTCTGCGACACCGGAATGGCCTGTCAGGACCGAATGCTCACCGATGCCGCCAATAGGCAGCGAGCTGCCGACCAGGTGGCCGATGCCCTTCCGGAGTTCCGTTTCCTCCGTTCCGTGGTAGATGGGAAGATTTACGCGAATCTTCGGGATCTCCACATAGCCCATGATTCCGGTGCCGGTCGGATCCAGAAGACCGTCATAATTCAAGATGGCCGCGTCAACCGCATCCCGGTCATAGCGGATGGGGTGCAGGCCCTCGTTGTAGGCCCGGGCCGCTTCTCTTGCCGCCAGGATGTCACCGTCATCCACCGAGGCAAGGTCCCGGGTGTATTCCGCCTGGACGATGGACTGATATTTCTCATTCAGAATGTTGGCGACCATAGGGTAGGCCATGACCGACAGAGAGGAGAGAAGCGCCAGGGCGGCAAGGATCAAGATGA
>CAMOSU010000062.1 GCA_946625125.1 uncultured Clostridia bacterium | reverse complement strand
GAAAACACCTCAATTTTCCATTTTCCATTTTCAATTCTCAATTTCCCCGTGCGGGCTGCGGTGGCGGCCGCTGCGGGCGGGTCTGATGTCTGATCTCGAAGCCTCCCGAAGTATGCCTGCTGAATCGCCACGATTATTCTTATCGGATTATATCACAGGCTCCGGCGGATTGCAAGCAATCCCACCGGCGCTTTCTGTTTGGGCGCATCTTTTTCTTTACTTTCCCCCTTTGATTTGCTATAATTCCAGGCGTAAGAGCTTTTTGTATTTTCGATATGAGGAGGCAACTGAACAATGATCCACTGGAACAATCTGGATACTCTGCATTCCTTCCAAAAGCTGACAAGGCTGGAAAAGCGCGTCTGCCTGCCGGAGCTCATGGCGGGGGAAAACGGCGCCGTCCGGGTGGCCAAATACAGCGCCCCCATGGCCTGCGGACTCAGCTACAACTATGCCGCCAAGGCGGTGGACGACGAAATCCTCTCGGTCCTGGGGGAGCTGGCCGCGGAGGCCCAGCTCACGGAGAAGTACGCCGCCCTGTATAACGGCGAGATGATCAACACCGGCGAAAAGCGCCTGGTGCTGCATCAGCTCACCCGGGGACAGTTGGGAGAGCCCGTCATTGCCGACGGCGTGGACAAGGGGGCCTTCTACGCCGCGGAGCAGGAGAAGGCGGCCGATTTCGCCCGGAAGGTCCACAGCGGGGAAATTGCCAACGCCGCCGGGGAAAAGTTCAGCACCGTGGTGCAGATCGGCATCGGCGGCAGCGATCTGGGTCCCCGGGCCATGTATCTGGCCCTGGAAAACTGGGCCAGGCAGAACAAGACCCTGAAGCTGGAGGCCCGCTTCATCAGCAACGTGGACCCCGACGACGCGGCCAACGTTCTGAAAACCATTGACGTCGCCCACAGCCTCTTTGTGCTGGTTTCCAAGTCCGGCACCACCCTGGAGACCCTGACCAACGAGACCTTTGTAAAGGAGTCTCTGCGGAGCATGGGTCTGGACCCCGCCAAACACATGGTTGCCGTCACCAGCGAGACCTCTCCCCTGGCGAAATCCAGCGATTATCTGGCCGCCTTCTTCATGGACGACTACATCGGCGGCCGCTACTCCTCCAGCTCCTGCGTGGGAGGCGTCGTTCTGTCTCTGGCCTTCGGTCCCGAGGTCTTTGCCCGCTTCCTGGCCGGCGCCCACGCGGCGGACGAAAGCGCCAAGGAGCCCGAGCTGCTGAAAAACCCCGCCATGCTGGATGCCCTCATCGGCGTCTATGAGCGGAACGTGCTGGGTATGCCCGTCACCGCGGTGTTGCCCTATTCCCAGGCCCTCAGCCGCTTCCCCGCCCATTTGCAGCAGTTGGACATGGAGTCCAACGGCAAGCATGTGAACCGCTTCGGAGCGCCTGTTTCCTATCCCACCGGCCCCGTGATCTTCGGTGAGCCCGGGACCAACGGACAGCACTCCTTCTACCAGCTTCTGCACCAGGGTACAGACATCATTCCCCTGCAGTTTGTGGGCTTCCGTCAGAATCAAGCGGGCATGGATATGGACATCCAGGGCAGCAGCAGCCAGCAGAAGCTCTGCGCCAACGTGGCGGCGCAGATCCTGGCCTTTGCCTGCGGCAAGCGGGACGAGAACCCCAACAAGAGCTTCGACGGCGGCCGCCCCTCCAGCATTATCATTGGCGATCAGCTCACCCCGGAGGCTCTGGGCGCCCTGCTGGCCCACTTTGAAAACAAGGTGATGTTCCAGGGCTTCTGCTGGAACCTGAACAGCTTTGACCAGGAGGGCGTACAGTTGGGCAAGGTGCTGGCCAAGCGGGTCCTGGCCCACGACACCGACGGCGCTTTGAAGGCCTACAGCGATTTGCTGGCAATCTGATCCCAATACGAATATGTAATATGAATCTGCCGCAAGACACGGGCGCCGCCGGAGGGCGGTACCCGTGTCTTGCGGATTGCTGTTTATACTATTTTTAAAAAGATTTGCGAGGCAGATTTGTGCCAGACGAGGCGGAGGACCCAGGCGGGCTTGACGCCCGGCAAGGACGGCAACGAAGTATGGCGCAAATCCGGCCGCAAAAATTTTAAATGGTTTTATTGGATAACAGAATTATTCGGCCAGTGCCGCGCCGAGACGGCGGCAGTTCTCCGCGGCCTCGTCGCCGTAGACCTTCCAGCAGCCCACGCACTTGCAGCCCCGGTCCCGGTGCTCCATAAAGCCCCGCACGTCCTCCGGGGGATAGCTGAGAAACAGGCCGATCTCATGGGGAAAGTCCCGGCTGTCTGCCAGGCGGCGCCGCAGCTCCCGGAGACAGCCCGCCTCGCCGCAGTCGGAATATCCCGCCTGCCGCAGCAGGGCCGTCGCCTCCCGGTTTTGCAGATCCGTCCCCAACTGCCCGGGCCGATAAAGATAGAGCATGGCAAAGCAGTCCGTCATCCGCAATGGCAGCAGCCGCAGACCCTTGGGGGTAAGCTGCCGGTTGTAGCGCCGCAGAGCCTCCATGGCCTGAGCCTTGGATTCATAGCGGTAGGGAAAGAGACTGCCGGTCTTGATTCCCGCCAGAGTGGGGGCGGTGCTGCGAATGAATTGCCGCTCAGACATAGGCCTTCCTCCTGTTTCCCGCTCTTTAGTTAGCCTCTGCTAACCCCATTGAGAATATAACACATTCTCCCCGGGTTGTCAAGGGCAAACTTTACTTTCCCGGCGCTTCATCCGATTATCCAAGAAAACGCGTTCATCGTTAAGCTCCGCCTGGGCTTCGTCCCGGGCAAAGCGCTTGCATCGGAGCATCCCCTCCAATGAACAGCCCTGTTGTTTTCCACAAAACAGCTCAGCCGAATTTGGAGTAAGCTACAAAAATCAAAATCAGTCAAAAAAATGGCTTGTAAAATGATTGACTGTGAATTTTTTTGAGCTATAATGAAGCTGTAAGATTTCATTGCAAATACAGAGGTGTATTCAATGATTCCCGAAACAAGGCACAGACTGCTGCTGGAGCTGCTGCGGCAGCAGCGCACGGCAACGGTGCAGGAGCTGGCTCAAGCCCTGGAGAGCAGCGTCTCCACCGTTCGTCGGGACCTGATTCTGCTGGACCGCCAGGGACTGCTCCAGAAGGTTCACGGCGGCGCCGCGTTGAAGGAGCAGCAGCTTTCCGCCGTGGAGCTGGACATGCTCACCAAGGAAAGCCTGAAGCTGCCGGAAAAGCAGGCCATCGGACGGGCTGCGGCGGCCATGATCCGGGAGGATGATTTCGTCTTCATCGACGCGGGCTCCACCACCCTGCAGTTGGTTCACGCCATTGAAGGGGAAGCCCTGAAGGCGGTCTACGTCACCAACGGTCTGGCCCACACCCGGGTTCTGACCCAGAAGGGCTGCTCCGTCTACGTCCCCGGCGGGCGGATCCGCCAGCGGACCGAGGCCATTGTGGGGGCCACCGCCCTGGAGAGTCTGAACCGCTACAACTTTACAAAGGCCTTTCTGGGGGTCAACGGCGTCTCCGCGGACCGGGGCTATACCACCCCCGGCATCGACGAGCGGGAGCTGAAGGCCGCCGTGGTACGGCTGTCCAGGGAGCGCTGGTTCCTGGCCGACGACTCCAAGTTCGGGAAGGTCTACTCCGCCGGAATCTGCGGCATCCGCAGCGCCTTTCTCCTCACCAACCGGCTGCCCGACGAAAGCTATCGCAACCTGACTACCATCAAGGAGGCTGAAATACAATGATCTACACCGTGACCTTCAATCCCGCCATTGACTACGTGGTGCACTTCCCCCAGCTTCGCCCCGGGGAGATCAACCGCAACGAGGCGGAGGAATTCCAGTTCGGCGGCAAGGGCATCAACGTATCCAACGTGCTGCGGACCCTGGGCTTCGACACCGTGGCCCTGGGCTTCGTGGCGGGCTTCATCGGGGAGGGCTTTGAAAAGGGCCTCACCGCCATGGGCCTGAAAAACGATCTGATCCACGTCAGGGAGGGCATGACCCGCATCAACGTGAAGATCAAGGCCGCCGAGGAGACGGAGATCAACGGCATCGGCCCCGTCATCACCGAGGCCGACATGGAGGCCCTGTATGAGAAGCTGGACAGGATCGGTTCCGAGGACCTGCTGGTGCTCTCCGGCTCCATTCCCAAATGCCTGCCCGGGGACACCTACGAGCGCATCATGGCCCGGCTGGAGGGCAAAAACATCCCCATCGCCGTGGACGCCACCCGGGATCTGCTGGTGAACGTGCTGAAATACCATCCCTTCCTCATCAAGCCCAACAATCACGAGCTGGGGGAGATCTTCGGCAGGGTGCTGAAGAGCGATGAGGAGATCGCGGAATGCGCCCGGAAGCTTCAGGACATGGGCGGCCGGAACATCCTGGTCTCCATGGCGGGAGACGGCGCTTTGCTGCTGGACGAGCAGGGCCAGGTCCACCGCATCGGCTGCCCCAAGGGCAAGGTACTGAACTCCGTGGGCGCCGGGGACTCCATGGTGGCCGGCTTCCTGGCAGGCTGGCTGGGGAAGGGTGACTACGACTACGCCCTGAAGCTGGGTACCGCCACCGGCTCCGCCACCGCCTTCTCCATCGGACTGGCGGAGAAGCCCCTGATTGATCGGCTTTTGGCGACCCTGTAATACCGTGCATTTCCTCGTTTCCAAGCGAGGCTTGCAGATATGAAACACTCTGAAAGGAGAGAAGCTATGAGACTCATCGAACTGTTTTCCCGGCAGGCTACGGCAGTCAACGTCAAGGCTGCCAACAAGGCCCAGGTCATCGACAAGCTGGTCGATCTCCAGCTTACCCACGGCAACATCACCGACAAGGCCGCTTACAAGAAGGCCATCTATGCCCGAGAAGAGGAATTCTCCACCTATGTGGGCAACGGCATCGTTGTCCCCCACGCCAAGACCGACGTGGTCACCCGCCCCAGCCTGGCCCTGGTCCGCACCGCGGAGCCCATCCTGTACAATGAGGACGACGACGACAAGTCCGACCTCTTCGTCATGATCGCGGCTCCCATGAACGGCAGCCTCCATGTGGACATTCTGGCCCGCATGATGACCCTGCTGGCGGACGAGGACTTTGTGGCCAAGCTTCGCAAGGCCGGCTCCGAGGAGGAGCTGCTGGCCCTCATTGACCAGGCCGAGCAGGCCAGCTTCGGCAACAAGAGCTTCACCGAAGAGCCCATCGGCGCGGCAGGATACAAGGTCCTGGCCGTCACCGCCTGCCCCACCGGCATCGCCCACACCTATATGGCCGCTGAGAACCTGCAAAAGGCCGGTCTGAACCTGGGCATTCCTGTGAAGGTGGAAACCAACGGCTCCGACGGAGCCAAGAACGTCCTCACCGCCGAGGAAATCGCCGCCTGCGACGGCATCATCATCGCCGCGGACAAGAACGTGGAGATGGACCGCTTCGACGGCAAGCCCGTCGTCATCACCCGCGTGGCCGACGGCATCCACAAGCCCGAGGAGCTGATCAAGAAGGTCACCGAGGGCAAGGCGCCCGTCTTCCATTCCAAGAACGCCGGCGGCGAGACCGCTGCCAAGCAGAGCGTGGGCGGCGCCTTCTACAAGCACCTGATGAACGGCGTTTCCCACATGCTGCCCTTCGTGGTGGGCGGCGGCATCCTGATTGCCCTGGCCTTCCTGCTGGACAACTACGAGATCAACCCCGCCAATTTCGGCTCCAACACCCCCGTGGCCAAGTTCTTCAAGGACGTGGGCGGCGTGGCCTTCGGCTTCATGCTTCCCATCCTGGCCGGCTTCATCGCCATGTCCATCGCGGACCGTCCGGGTCTGGTGGTAGGCTTCGTGGGCGGCGCTCTGGCTGCCTCCGGCGACTCCTTCTCCAGCCTGCTGGGCAAGGGCGACCCCATCTCCGGCGGCTTCCTGGCGGCTCTGCTGGCCGGCTTTGCAGGGGGCTACTTCGTCCTCTTCCTGAAGAAGATCACCGAAAAGCTCCCCAGAGCCCTGAACGGCATCCGGCCCATGCTGATCTACCCCCTCTGCGGCACCCTCTTCATCGGCGCATTTATGTATCTGATCAACCCTGTCATGGGCGCCATCAACACCTGGATCTCCGACGTGCTGAACTCCATGGGCGGCTCCTCCAAGATCCTGCTGGGCGCTGTCCTGGGCGGCATGATGTCCGTGGATATGGGCGGCCCCATCAACAAGGCGGCTTACGTCTTCGGCGTGGCAGCCCTGGGCTCCGAGCAGTTTGACGTGATGGCTGCGGTCATGGTGGGCGGCATGGTGCCTCCCATTGTCATTGCCCTGTCCACCACCTTCTTCCCCAAGAAGTGGACCCAGGAGGAGCGCAGCAGCGGCTTGGTGAACTATATCATGGGCCTGTGCTTCATTTCCGAGGGCGCCATTCCCTACGCCGCTGCCGATCCCATCCGCGTGATCCCCTCCTGCATTGTGGGCTCCGCGGTGTCCGGCGCGCTGTCCATGGCCTTCGGCTGCACCCTGCGGGCTCCTCACGGCGGCGTGTTCGTCTTCCCCACCGTGGGCAACTGGCCCATGTACCTGCTGTCCCTGCTGATCGGCTCCGTGGTGGGCGCTGTCATCCTGACCCTGCTGAAGAAGAACAAGAGATAACTCCCCTTCCCCAACAATACAAGCTCCCGGTTCCCTGCGCGGCACGGAACCGGGAGTTTTTTTAACTCCGGGGCGAACCCCCCCGCCCGCGTCCGCCTGTAGGGACGGCACTGCTTTGCATCAGTTCCGGCAGCCAAATCAGAGATTTGGGCCGTCACTTATCTGCCGTCCGCCGTTCCCCCGTAGGGACGGCTCTCAGCCGTCCGCCGCCCCCCCGCCGGGGGAATTGAGAATTGAGAATTGAAAATTGAGGTGTTTTCAAATTGCCATTTGAAAACATCGAAAATGGGGACGGGGATTACGGATTCTTCGCTCCGCTCAGAATGACAGGGACGGGACGTTTCTGCCCGCCCGTAGGGACGGCACTTTGCCGTCCGCACCTTCCGCCTTTCGATGCGTTTGGGACGAGCGATGCTCGCCCCTGCGGAGCGAACCGTTGCCTGTACTGTGTGATTTGTTCATGTTGTTTGGGGAATCTCCCTTGCAAATCGGCTGTTACCCTGATAAAATAATATCGCATTTGAAAGGCCCTTCGGGGCAAATTCTGTCCCGGGGAGCACTGCCGATCCCCGGAACAGCAAATGAAATAATATTTACTAAGGAGGAACAGTATGAAGAAACAATTCAAGCGCTGGCTCAGTCTGACTCTGGCTTTGGTTCTGGTTCTGGGGCTGCTGCCCCTGTCCACAGCCCGGGCCGACGACATCCTGCACGATTACGACATTGATTTTGAACCCTGGTCGGATTCCAACGATCTCCCAGTTTCCACCGGCAGCTACTACCTGACCACAGATCTCTTGATATCGTCTTTCGAAAGCATTTCAGGTGAAACGGTGAATCTGCATCTGAACGGTCATACGGTGGAGTTCTCCAACATTTCGAACTATGGATGCAGACTAAGCGGCCAGGCGGAGCTGAACATCTATGACACCCCGGCCTGGAGAGGGCGCATCACGGTTTCCCCGGAGTACGAACCACGCTATATCTTCAACGTTTCGGGACGTTCGACCCTGAACCTCTACGGCGGCTCCATCTGCGACTCCAACGTCAGCACATGCGCAGTCTATGTTGGCGGCGGCTCCACCTTCAATATGCGGGGCGGCTGCATCAGCGGCATCAGAAGGACCACCAACGGCACGGTATCATCCGGCGGCGTTGCGGTGTCCGTAAGCGGTTCCACCGCTGTCTCCAAATTCGTGATGAGCGGCGGGTGGATTGAGAATAATCAACCTTACAGCGAAGACGAGAACTACGACACCTTCGGCACGGTCTACGTGGGCCAAAACGGTGAGTTCACCATGTCCGGCGGCTCCATTCGGAACAATATGCCCGGCTGGAATGCCGGCAACTATTCAGGATCTCTGGTCCTCGCCGGCGGCGGCGTCTATGTGGGAGAAGGCGGAAGCTTTATCATGTCGGAGGGCGAGATCAGAGACAACGTGTCCTTGGGCGGCACCGTCAATGGCGGCGGCGGCGGAATCGCGGTTTATCGGGGGGGCAGCGCCACCATTTCCGGCGGAAGAATTTACAACAATTACGCCACCCAGGGCGGCGGTGTCTACTGCTATGACGGCAACGTGACCATCGAAGGCGGCTATATTTCAGACAACAGCGCTGTGAACGGCGGCGGCGTTTATCAATTCTTCGGCACCGTGAGCATGAGCGACGGCGTCATCAGCAATAATTCAGCGGAATACGGCGGCGGTGTTTACGTCAATACCACCGGCACGTTCCAGATCTCCAACTGCCCCGCGGTCTACAGTAATAACTCCACATGGGCGGGCGATGACGTCTATCTGCTGCTGGTGGACAAGCTGACGGTCACTGGCAGTCTGAATGGCGCCCACGTTGGCGTCACCCGTTCCGATGGCAGGAATGCCCTGACGGGAGTCTTCACCTCCGGCCTTGTCAACTATGGGGACGCCTTCTGCTTCTTTAGCCCAGACGGCTTTTCTGTGGGCAATGATGAAAACGGGGAAGCCTGCTTCTTCGAGGCGGAACCTGAGCCCGATCCCATTGACCTGCTCTTTGAGTGCGAGAATATGATGGGCACCCTCGTCCTGAGCGGTGACTTCTACCGCGCAGGGAGCACGGAGCACTTTGAGAATGAAAACGTAGGCAGCTCCTATCGCCTGATGGAGCTCCGCCCGGACATGAGCAGCGGCACCGTCACCGCACAGCCCATTGAAGGCTACAACTTCGCCTATTGGTGTCAGGAACCGTCGCTGGACCCCTTCCGCTCGGAGCCTGAGCTGAACGTCAGCGAGCTGACGGAAAGCTGTAGTCTGATTGCCAAATTCGAGCCCCAGAGCTTTACCGTTTCCTGGCTGAACTGGGACGGAACTCCCCTGATTGATAGAATCTGCCACTACGGAGAAGCCCCTGTGTACGACGCTGCTCCCCCCGAAAGGGCAGCAGAGGGCAATGTCGTTTACAATTTTGTGGGCTGGACCGACGGCAGCAACAGCTACGGCCCGAACGGACCCTTCCCTGCCGTCACCGGCGACGTCAGCTACACCGCTGTTTTTGAAGCCGTTGAGACAGCTCCCTCTGTAGACCTGACTCTCCAAGCTGCGGAACACGGTACGATTACCATCGCCGGAGGAACGATTGTCCTAGACAACGGCCCCGTCGATATTACCAGTACCATGGTATTGGAATACGACAGCCAAGTCGATCTACCGGGCTTCCACCCCACCGAGAGCACTGCGGTCATTACCGCCGTACCCGAGGAGGGCTATGAGGTCAGCGGCTGGTTCTATGAGGACGGCACCCTGTTCTGCTCCGGGGCTGTGCTGGACTACTCCGGGCTCACCGAGAGCTGCACTCTGGTTCCCGGCTATGCTCCCAAATTCTTTGTTGGCAACGCCCTGACCCTGGAGAGCAAGAACGGCGAGGGGGACATCGGCATTCTCTTCTACATGGATCTCAGCGCTGCCGGCGTCAGTCTGGAGGACATCGTCAGCGGCGAGCAGAGCCTCAGCGTGAGCTTCGACTGGAATGGCGACACCCAGCCCAAATCCCATCTCAGCGTCTACCAGAAGACCGCTACCCAGTCCAATTACAGCGAGTTCCTGGATCCGTACAGCACCTACCTGGTGGTCAAGTGCGATGTGGCCGCAGCGGAAATGAGCTGCCCCGTCCATATCACCGCCTCCATCAACGGGCAGAGCTTTGAAACCACCTACAGCGTTCAAGAATACGGCAATGTAATTCTGGCGCCTGAGTCCGCCTACTCTCAGGAGCTGAAGGACCTGGTGACCGCCATGCTGAATTACGGCACCACCGCCCAGAACCGCTTCGGCATTCACCCCGAGAACCCGGCCAATGGCGTTTCTTCCTATCATCCGGAGTCTGTCAGTTCCGACGCCTTCACCGCCGCGGTTAAGGCCGCCAACGGTGACGCCGAGGCCAGCGATCTGCGGGAAGGCCTGGAGGGTACCGGCCTGAGCTTCTACGGCGCCAGCCTGGTCTACCTCACCAAGACCACCCTGCGGCTCAACTACAAGGTGGAGGACGAGACCGCCTTCAACAGCCTGGAGGGCCGCGAAGCCTTCCACGAGAGAGGCTCCTACGTGTACCTGGAGGTGGTGGGCATCGGCGCCCCCGAAATGGCCAAGCTTCAGAGCTTCAGCTTCGGCGGCAAGACCTATCGCTACTCTCCCCTGGATTACGCCCGGGAAACCGTCGAGAATCCCAACGCCACCCAGGCATCCAAGGACGCCGCCACCGCCCTGTACTGGTACTATACGGCAGCCAAGAATTATTTTGCTCCCAGCAGCTATGACGTCCGCCTTGACAGCGCTGGATCTGCGAAGATCAAAGTGATACAGGTGGTTCGAACGCTCACCGGTCTCGGCTTAAGCGAAGCCAAGAGACTGGTAGAGAGCGCGCCCTGCATCATCTTGACGAAGGTTTCGGCGGATACCGCGAATGACGCCAAGGCCCAATTGGAGGCAGCAGGCGCCACTGTCACGGTGCTTCCCCATACCGGCTGACTGCGGAACAGTCCCGGGAAAGCATTCCCATCCGGTAAACCATGACAAGAATGAAAGAGGATTTCACATGAAAAAAGAACGCTGCGAGCACCTGTGCCTGGAGATCACCGCCTTCGATGAGGAGGATGTGATCACCACCTCCGGGATCGGGGACGATTCCTTCCCTCTGGACCCCTACGAAGACATCAACGCGTAATCCCCCGGGGCGGCCCTGCGGCCGCCCCTCTTTTTCCCGCAAGCCAAGTCGGTCCCCCAAAAGAGCCTGCGTTGCCATACGTAATACTGTTATGAAATGACGGTTTGTCAAGGCGTAATAGCTGCCAAGATTTACCAACCAAAATTGTGAAAAATGCCCAAGAGCATATGGAAAGAGCCAAAGCAATTACAGAATCCGCTGCATTGACCAACTCTTTTATACGGGGATTGGATACCCCAGGACAATGGTCCTCCGCCAGCGCTTCTGTCTAAGCTCGTGGATCACAAACGCGCCGTCATAGTATCATCGTAGATCGCTGAAACCTTGAAAAGAATCACCTTGGCTCCTTCCAAACACCCTCGCTCTCTCGGGAAGAAAGGGCGGCACGGAAAGGACAAACCTATATTTAGGCATTCCCGGAACTCAATCCGATTGTCCAATATTATGTGCTGATTATTTTCCTCTCAGATATAGTCCGGGACAGTTCCTTCCCAGACTCATTTCTCCAACTAAGTACTTCTCAGGCCAAATCCCATTTCAAGTTCCACTGTGGAATTTACTTTGGGAGTTCACGGCAAAAAACTCACAGGAAATCAGAAGAACTCATGGGAAATCAGAAAATATGTACGTTTGTCAATGATGTGAGACCGAAAAAAAGAAGAGTTGTCAGAATGGAATTTCGCGTGCTCTGACGGAGGGAGGGCGTAGCCCGACTGGAGTCAGAGCACGCGGGCGGCCTCCAGCTCCTGCCGTTTTTGAATTGGTGACTTCCAACCAAGGACTGACATGAGTATTCTGTTTGACCGTCGTAAGTATCGCCTCATCTGAATCAGCAGATCGTCATAGGAGTAGAATTTGAGGAAGTTGTAGAACCGTTCCTGGTCGTTCCTGTGGCTGCGTTCGACTTTTCCATTGTGCCAAGGCGTCTTGGGTCGAATCAGTTTGTGTGTGATATGGAGCTGCATGCAAAGTACATCCAGTGGATGAACGCGGTCCGTCTTTGACGTATGGGTAAGCTCGGACCCATTGTCTGTCTGGATGATCTCAGGTGCGTAGCCAAAGTAGACGATTGCTCGCTTCACATAATCAACCGTTGAATAGCTGCTCTGCTCCTTATACGGGAAGATAAATCGCTCTCTGCTTGCCTCGTCAATCATGGTGTACTGGTAGAATTTTTCGCCGTCTGTGCCGACATAGCAGGCTGAAGGCACGTATTTCACGTCCATCTGCCACTTGATGCCTAACTCCGTCGGCGTATCATAATGACCGTTGTGCTTTGACTTCTTCTTGGTCGATTCGACCTTTTTGCGGTAACCAAGTCGTACAAACACACGGTACAAAGAGCCAGGGTGGCGGCTGTAAGCGTGCTCCTCCCGCAGCTTGGAGTACATCTCGCAGACAGAGATGTTTGGGTTTCGCCGGTGCAGATCCATGATCCACTTCAATTCCTCCGGCGTATGGGCGTCCGGATGGATTGTGTGGGGCTTGTGCGAGTTCGGTAGCAAAGATTCTTTCGTCCCATCGTATAGCTTGTTCCACCGCATAAGCGACGCTTTGGAAATGTGGTACCGACGACAGACAAATGATATATCCTTTGTCAATCTGTACAATTTGACTGCGCTCTCTTTGGTTGTTATTTCGTGTGGCAAATACCGCTTGTTCTGTGCTATAATGTTCATGGCGGTTGAGCTCCTTTTGTTAGCTTTGTTGTGTGGTAACTTCATTCTAACAAACTCAACCGCTTTTTTCTATCCCCCAGTCTCACATCTATTGTAACGCTACAAAGAACTCATGGGAAATCAGAAAATAGTTCTTGACAAATCCACCTTTTCACGCTATAATAATTCCTGCATTCGGACGATTAGCTCAGCTGGTAGAGCATCCGCTTGACGTGCGGAAGGTCGCAG
>CAMOSU010000061.1 GCA_946625125.1 uncultured Clostridia bacterium | reverse complement strand
GGCTCCACGTAGTTCTCCTGCACAGGCTCCCCGGGGTTGTGGCCCAGAGCGGGAATGGCGGGTCCGGGCTCCTTGGCGCCGGTGAACATGCCGACAAAGGCGGAGGTGCCGGGCTCGGTGCAGCTCGGCTCCGTCTCGGGGACCGCGGGAGCGGGCCACAGATCGCTGCCCTGGGAAACCTGGAAGTCATTGCCGTTGACGCCGTAGAGGTAGTAGATCACATGGTCGTTCTCTCCGGCGTCATTTGCCACGTTCAGCGTGGCGGTCTGGGGCTGGCCGCCCCGGTTGAAGATGATCTGATCGTAGTCCGCCAGATCCAGCTCCACCATGTAGTAGGGATGATCCCCCTTGTCGGTCCCCAGAGCACTGAGGGCTCTGCCGGGCCAGGCGGCATCCAGATTCCCCGCCGGTCCCCAGGTCCAGGCCCAGAGGCTGTCGGAATCGGTCTCATCCACCACATAGACGGAAACGCTGCGGCCCTGTCTCAGATTCAGAACGGTGTCCTCCTCGTTGACCGCCAGTTCCTGGTTCCGCTGGGCCGTATGGATGGTGACATTGGTGTTCAGCACCTCGCCGGTGTAGCTGAAGTGCAGGACAGCCAGCTCGGTATGGGCAGTCAGGTCGGCATAGGCCAGCTTGACAGTCCCCTCGGCGGCGTTGACAGAGATGTGGGCGAAATCGGAGTCGGCGCCCACATAGCTGAGCTTGGAGGCGTCGTAGCTCACGGTGACGAAGCCGTTGTTCACAGCCTCGGTCTCGGTGAGGGTAACGGTGATTTCGCCGTTGTCCATGGCGGCCTCGCTGTCATCGGTGGTGCTTACGGGACGGACCGCGCCGCTGACGGCGTTGACCGTGCCGCTGACGGCGTTGGCAGGCTGAGTCCGGTCAAACTTGGCGGCTTCGGCCTTCATTCTCGCCAGAATCTCCTGAGTCATCATGGCTTCCCGGGTGGTCACGGGCTTCAGCTCCGGAACCGCGGTCTCCCCGGGCTGATCCGCGCCGGCGGGAGCGGCAGCGCCATTGACGTAGATGCCCACCACGGGCCAGATGCTCTCTCCGAAGTTGCCTGCGTGGTAGATCTTTCCGGTGCTGGGGTTGATGAGAATCAGCTCCGCCACGTCGTCGGTCTGGTGGCCCCAGTAGAGCCATGTGCCGTCGTAGTACAGGGACTGATACATGAAGGAGGTGGAAATGCCGGTCTCCAGTACCTTGGTGGGAGTGGAGAAGACGAAGCCCTCATTGCTGTCGTAGGACAGGGTGGTGGACCAAATGACGCCGTTCTCGTCCAGCAGGTAGTAGGAGGCGGTGGTGGTGCTCACGCTGCTGGCCGCGATACCCGCGATATAAGCGCCGGTGGTTTCGCTGACATCCAGTATGCCGTAGGGAATGCCGACGCCGGAGAAGGTAGAGCCGTCGTTGAGATCCACGGACTTGACGCTGTAGTTGCCGCCTACGACGTAGGGACCGAAGCAGTAAACCATGCCCACATAGCCGGCGTAGGTGGTGTTGGTAACACCTCTTGCGGAGTCCATCATCCCCACGTAGCATTTGCCCACCTCGGTCAGTGCGTAGCTGCTGCGGTTGACGCTGTACATGTAGGAATCCAGATTGCTGTCCAGCGTGGAGGTGTAAAGCGCGGTGGCGGACTGCATGAAGGCGCTGTGGAGCTGCAGGCCCTGGCCCTCGCTGTGGGCCTTGGTCCAGGTGGGCAGGCTGCCGGCGTTGAAGGAGGAGAAGTAGACGCCGCCTTCCTCGTCCCAGATGATGCCCATGAGGTTCTTGTCCACAGCCTCCACCGTCACGGCGCAGCTTCCGAACTTGGTGTCGTCGTCGTTGGAGGTGGCGGTAATCATGGCGGTACCCTTGGCCACAGCCACCACATGTCCGTTCTGGTCCACGGTGGCAACGGCGTTGTTGCTGGAGGACCAGCTCACGCTGCGGTCAGCCGCCGTCAGGGGCAGGACCTTGGCGATGAGATCCGCGCTGTCGCCCTTGTAGAGATCCAGCGTGGCGGGAGTGACCACCACCTTGGAAACGCCGTAGGGGTCTACCTCAGAGCGGATGACGGTCTTCTGATAGAGATAGATCCGGTTGGAGGTGGAGGTGCTCAGGGAGAAGCTGTTGTTGTAGTAGCGCAGATAACGGCTGCCAACTGCCAGGGTGTTGGCGGAGGAGTTGTAAGTCCAGGTGTTGTAGCTGTTGGTTGTGGTAATGGACAGGGTATTGCTGGTGTTGCTGGTGTGGCGCAGGTAGTTGCCGTTGTTCATCAGCTTGATGCCGGTGGAGGCGTTCCAGATCGCGGTTTCCGGCACTTCACTGGTCTCAATGTAGGGCTTGTTGTCGGTTTCGGCAATGCCCGGCTGGACCGTGACGGCGCTGGGCGCAACGGTGTTGGTGGCATAGTAGCCGCTGCCGCTGCTGGTGTAGCCCAGGATGTGGCCCGTACCGGCGGCGTTGACCTCGCAGATCAGGTAGTCATTGCCCGCTTCAAGGCTGTCGGCGAGGGCGTAAACCACCTTATCCTCGTAGGTGTTGTCATTGACCTTGAGGGCCACAGCCGTCTCATTGCCCGCGTAGTCGCCGGCAAAGACAGCCACATAGCCCCGGGCGTTGGCAATGGCGTCGCTGGCGTTAAAGCGGATGGTATAGAAGTCGGAGGCGGGAACGTTCTCGTTGTAGACGACGCTGCCGTCCAGGGACAGAATCGCCACGTAGGCCAGATTCTGATTGTCGGAGGCAGAGACGCTCAGGGTCTGCCCGCTCAGGGAGGCGTTTTCAATGACGGGGGCGGTGTCGTCCACCACGAAGTCATAGCCCACGAAGGCACCCTTGCCCAGCAGGTTCTCGGTCAGCAGGGTGCGGAAGCCGTTCAGATCCAGTTGTCCGGAGTCGGCGGCGTTGTAGCTGTTGTTCAGCTTCATGCCGTAATACTCGGGAATGGCGTAGTAGCCCACCCGGAAGCTGTCGCCCTCGCTCAGACCGTAGGAGGCCACGCTCTTGTTGATGCCGTAGATCTTGGTGCCGGTGTTCTGCCAGCCCGCGGTGGAGGAACAGTACATGCCGAAGACGTTGTTGTCGGTGACGGAGGCGCTCATGATGCCGGTGACATTGTGCTCCTCGTCCAGCTTGGTCACGGCAAAGCCGGTGGTGGCAGCGGCCCGGACCAGATTGTAGGAGATCCGGATCAGGTTGGTGCTGGAGCTGAGCGCCAGGCGGTCGGCGGGGAAGGCATTCTCCACGGCGTAGGGGTTGCCGGAGAACTTGACGTTGGCGCCGGCGTAGTTGACCATCAGATAGTTGGTGTCCGCAACGCCGGAGTAGGGCAGGCGCTGGGCGCCGTAGAGGCCGTCCACATAGGACATGTTGTCGAACATGGAGGGCTCGGTCCAGGAGCCGTAGAAGCCCAGGATGGGAATGGAGTGGACGCTGTTGTCGTTGACGCAGGTGAGAACCGTGAAGCCCTCCAGGTAAGCGCCCTTGGCGTACGCCTCCAGGGCCTCCCGCTGCTCGGCGGTCAGTTCGATGGTGACCTCCACCTCGGCGGAGCCGTGGGCGGGAACGGTGTAGCCCTCATCGCCTGTCTCGGCGGGCTCCCAATCCAGAAGCAGATAGGCGTCCCGGGAGCTCACTTCGCCGTCGCTGTCCAGATCGGCCGCGCTGAGATCCAGCTCCGCGGCAGCCTTCACGCCGGTGAGGAGGTCCAGGATGGCCTGGGCGTCGGCCTCGTCGGTATCGCCGTCCATGTCCACGTCGTGGCCGTCGTCATCGGTGACAGCGGCGCCGTTCCAGCTATAGCTGACGCCGCCGGCAGGCAGGTCGGCGGTGCCTCTGGTCAGGAACTCTCCGCTGATCTTCTGAGAGAACAGGTCGGTATTCAGGGTGTAGCGCAGGGCGTTGTCGGTGAGGTTATAGACGGTAAAGCCGAAGCTGTAGCGTCCGGTCTTTTCGGGGTCCTCTCCCAGCTCCGCCTTCACCTTGCCGTCGGCAGCGGCGCCGGTCTTGGCGGTGAGGGTATCGTCGCTGTCACGCATCATAATGACAGAGGGGGCGCTGATGAGCTTGCTGACGTCAGCCAGACCGGCGCCCTGCTGCAGCACAGGCAGATACTGCCCCTCGGGGCGCATGGCGGTGGCGGTGGACATCAGCAGACTCTGGAGAATGGCCCTGGTGGAGTAGGCCGCGGCCAGAGCGCTGTTGCGGTCGGCAATGGGGTGCTCCCGCAGATACTCCGCAGCCACGGCGGACAGGCCGGTGATGTGGGGGGCGGCCATGGAGGTGCCGGACATGCTCTCGTACTGGTCGGAGCCGCCGCCGTTGTGATGGGTGCCGTTGACGGAGTAGATGTCGCCGCCGGGGGCGGTGATTTCAGGCTTCATCAGCAGGGAGCCGGGAACGCCCCAGGAGCTGAAGTCGGTGATGGTGGCCTGGGAGCGGTCGATCACCACGGTTTTCTCCTCGTCAGTGACCTGGACGCTGCCGGTATAGTAGCTGCAGCTTCCGGTAGTGTGGGCCGTGGAGTTGGCCTTGATGGCATTGGCGTCCTTCAGAGTGATTGTGACCATGGGGAAGGTCCCGGTGAAGTCCGTCAGATCCATGTAGATGGTGCCGTCGGTGTTGTTGGCGATGATTACAGCCTTGGGGTTGTAGCTCTTGGCGTTCTCGCCCTTCTCCACAAAGGAGATGGCGCCGCGGTTGACAATGAGGATCTTGCCGCTGAGGCTGAGGTCGCTGTTGACGGCCTCGTAGTCCGCCGCCTCGCCGGGGGCGTCGATGTAGACGTACTGATAGCTGCCCTTGATGGTGGTCAGGGCGGGGTTGGAGTAGGTGGTACCCTCCTCCTCGTTGCCGGTGGACTCGTAGTAGTACACGTCCTGGCTGCCGTTGAAGCTCATGGGGGTACCCTTGACCAGGGTGTTCTGGGCAGCGGCAACGGTGAGGGCGTTGACATAGGTGCCGGGGCTGCCGCCGGTGTGGTAGTACACATCATCCTTGTAGAGATTGCCCGCGCTGGTCCGCATGGCAAAGTCATAGGCGTTGCCGGCGGAGATGGAAACCACCATGCCCTCGTTGTGGGCCTTGTTCACCAGGTTGTTCATCACATCCTGGTACTCGTCAGAGAAGGTCCAGCCCTGGACGGAGGAGCCCAGAGACAGGTTCACCGCGTCGCAGTCCAGAATGATGGCGTCCTCGATGGCCACCATGTAGTCGGAGTCGTAGGCGCCGCCGCCTTCGCCAAAGACCTTCATCACGAAGAGCTGGGCGTCTGGGGCCATACCCACGGCGCCGACGGTGGAGGCGGCGTCATCGTGGGCGCTGCCGATGAAGCGGTTGGCCGCGGCGATGCCGGCCACATGGGAGCCGTGCTCGCCCTGGGAGTCTCCCACGTGGGTAATGGTGGTGGACTTGTCCACATAGTTGTAGCCGTAGGGGATCTTGGCGCTGACATAGTTGGCGCTCTTGGAGTTGAGCTGGCTGGCCAGATTCTGCACCTGGGTCTGGGTCAGCAGCTCAGAGCTGGCTCCCGCCAGGCCCACCGCGTAGGTGAAGGGCTCCTCCGCGAAGGACTGGTGGCTGGTGTCGATGCCGGTGTCGATGATGGCGATCCGGGAGCCCGCGCCGGTGTAGCCGGCGTTCCAGGCCTCCACAGCCCCCACCATGTTCTCGGAGGTGTTGGCGGTGTTGGGAAGCGCGGTCTCGCCCTGGGTCTCGTCCACAGGGGCTTCGTACCGGTTCTCCAGGACGACGTTCCTGACGCCGGGAAGCGCCTTGACGGTTTCAATATCACCGTAGCGCAGGTTGGCGGAGATGATATTGGCTGCCAGGGTGATGTTCCACTGGACGTCCAGGCTTCTGCCGGTGGCCTTCTCAATTCTGGCCTGAACAGCGTCCTGCTTGGCCCGCAGGCTCTCCCGGTAGGAGACTGCGGCGGTGTTTTCCGCTACGTTTTTCAGGGAATATCGGTCCAGGGTGGCCTTTCCCTCCAGGACGATGGACACGCGGACCAGGTCCGTCAAAGCGTAGGGCTCCTGCTCTGTGCCGGGGACGGAGCTGTCGTCGGTCTCGCCCAGCTTCCGCACATGCAGGCTGGCGGGGTCGATGTCGGTGAGCTCCAGCTCCACAGCGCCGTCGCCGGTCTCATTCGGGTTTGCGGAAGCCGCGGGAACCAGAATTGAGAACAGCATGGCAACGCTCAGCAGAACTGCCAGCACCCGACTGGTGAAATGGGTGTGTTTCATACGGATTCTCCTTTTCTGTAGTATAGGGTACTGCAATTTTACCATAGTTTCAGGAAAAAAGCAACGGCGCATGCGGAATATTCAAATCCGCATACGCCGTTTGTCCCGGTTTAAAGGAAGAGCTTCCGCTCCAGATACTCCCGCCAGGGAGGGATCAGTCCGCAGAGGATGAGGAAGAGCCCCACCACGGAAAAGGCGCAGACCGGGTACAGGGACCAGGTAAACATTTTGCCCCCGAAGCTGATACACAGAAACAGCTCGATCAGCATGGTGGAGCAGCCAATGGCAATGAGAAGGCTCCCGGTTTTCAGCAGGCGGCGGCGCTTGCCGAAGCGGAAAAGCGCCACGCTGGCCGTGGTAAGAAGCCCCGCCAGCATGGTCACGGGAAAGGCAAAGGAGAGGAACCAATGCCCCCCGGTGTAGAGGCAGATATAGAGCAGATAGCCGCACAGCAGCACGAAGGCCAGGGGCACAAAAATCAGGGGCTCCCGGCGTTCAAACCAGAAGGGGAAGATTCCGGCAAAATACAGCAGGGCGCAGCCCAGCATCACATAGCCGGACCAGGCTGTGCGGTGGTAGTTGGTCAGGCAGAAGATCAGGGCCGACAGGCTGACCGCCACCAGCAGGGCGGTGAGGAAGGCCAGAATGGGATAGCGGCGGCTCTTGGGGGGGGGGGGATAGCGGTCTGAAAAGGTGGGGGCGGCGGGGGCGGCTCCCTCCGGGTCCCACACCGGAGTCTGACAGAGGGGGCAGCGCTGGGTCCCCTCCTGCAGCCGCACGCCGCATTTGACACAGTACATGGTATTCAAGCTCCTTTGTGCGCGCCTCAGCGCGTGTTGCTTTCAATGCTCACCGGAACCCCCAGCTCCACCAGCCTGGAAAAAAAGCGGCGCTCCAGCTCGGATTCCCGGATATTTCGGATCATATTGATGTAGGTTTCGCCGCCGTAGCTGGCTACGGAGCAGTTGTTGGGGTAGCTGCGCTGGGGTCCGATGATAAATTCCATCCGCCGGACCCATGGGCCCATGGCCTCCGGCAGCCGGACGCTCCCCAGATTGGACAGGTTGATGCAGCCCTTGCTCTCTCCCCGCTGGGCGTAGATGATCCGCATGACGAAATTCTTGATGGGCAGGGGAACCGCCCGGATCAGAGGGATCTGCTGGGGGTTCACATTGGCGGCAATCCGTCCCGCCATTTGCTGGGGCGTTCCCTCGGCGGCAAGCTGAGCCGCCATGCGGCGGCAAAGCTGGGGCAGGCTGTAGTCCCCCATTCTGGGGTCCACCCCTGGGTTCAGGGTCAGCACAAAGTTCCGCAGCGTCCGGCTGCCGTAGAGCCGCCGGAGGTTGATGGGGATTGTCACCTTCACAGGCTTCCGCTTCCGCCGGTTGGGACAGCGCTCCGCCTGGTACTGCAAAATCGCCTCCTCCAGCACCGCTGCCAGGAAAACCGTCACGGTGGAATCCTGGCGGTGGGCCGCCTCCAGCAGGGCCTGGGTGGGGACCACCCCCGTGGTCAGGTGCAGGAAGTCCGGCTCATAGCTGCCCCGCAGCCGCAGGGCGTCGGGCTCTCTGTCATTGAGCACCACCCCATTGCTGTGGCGCACGAAGCTGTCCTCCAGCTCCTCGGGCCGGGGCGCCTCCCGCCAGTCCAGCACCCCCTCCTCCGGGGGGATCTCCCGCCCCAGGCGGAGGCTGAGATAGCGGGCGGTGAGGGTTTTGAGATACACCATTCCTCCGTTGCCGTCGGTGAGGGAGTGAAAAAACTCCACGGCAATCCGGTCCTGGAAATACATCACCCGCAGGCAGCAGCTTCGCAGCTCCTTCTCCTGCATCAGCGTCAGGGGGTAGGCATAGTCCTCCCGAACCGTGGGGGGAGCTTCCAGCTCCTCCAGATAATACCAGAACATTCCCGTGCGCAGCCGCACGTACATGGAGGGAAAGCGGGGCATGAGATCCGTCACAGCCTGCTGCAGCAGGGCCGGGTCCACCGGCTCTGTCAGGGTGGCGGAGACCCGAAAGGCATTGGCCCACCTTCTTTGGCGAATGGCGGGGAAAATCAAGGCGGCATTGTCCAGCCGCATCCATTTTTTACTCATAGCTGTTCGATCGTTCCCGGGCTTGGGGGGCTTGGCCCGCTACCCGCGGTTTTGGATGTGTACGTTCATATGGGGATAGGTCATTTCGATTCCTCCGCGGCGAAACTCCTCCCAGACGGCGCTGTTCAGATCAAAGCGGGTTTGGATCACCCGGTTGGCTGGAATCCAGAAATGAACGTGGTAGCGAATGGCGGAGTCGTCAAAGCTCTGTATGGCAACGCAGAGCTCCTCCCCCTCCAGGGGATCGCAGCGCTCCACGGCGGCCCGGAGGGCCTGCCGCACCCGCTCCGGCTCCGCCTCATAGGAGGCGGAAAACTCCATATCCAGGCGGCGTTTGCCGAAGGCGGAGTAATTCTCCACCGTGGCGGCGGCCACCTTGGAATTGGGAATCAGCACCGAGCGGTTGTCGATGGTGTGGAGCTTGGTGTAGAACATGCCGATTTCGTCCACCACCCCCGCCAGCTCGTCCACGGAGACGTAGTCTCCCTTTCGGAAGGGCTTGGTCCCCATGATCATAATGCCCCCGGCCACATTGGACAGGGCGTTTTGCACCGACAGGGTGATGGCCAGGGAGACCAGGCTGAGGAGGGCCACCAGAGAGGTGACGTCGATGCCCACGTAGGAGGCGATCATCAAAAGGGCGGCAAAGTACAGGAGGACCCGCAGCATTGTCTCAATGAAGCGGTGCAGACTGCTGTCCAGCTTGGTCCGGCGCAGCATCCGGTCCACCAGGACAATCACCAAGCGTATCGCCAGAATGCTGACAAGCAGCATCCCCAGGGCCACGAGTCCCGTGCGCAGGGACACGTTCTGAATGGACTCCCGAAGATTTGACAGCTCCTCTGCCGACGGCGCGGCGGCAAAACGGATCATAGGTCCGCCTCCTTTCCTGTGCTGTTCATTCTATCACATTCCGCCGCAAAATGCAAGAAAGAGACCGACCTGGCTTTGTTTTGTTTCCTCGCCCGGACTCGCATACTTTTTCCGCTTTCGCAAATACTACCCCCGACGAGAAACAAAGGAGGTTGTTTGATATGAAAGCCATAAAAATGCCGGGCCGGCTGGCTCTGCTGCTGGCCCTGTCGGCCCTGCTGAGCTTCAGCGCGGCGGCGGACAACGGCGCCCAGACCGGCGGCCTGCCGGAGGACGCGGGAATCTACTGCTTTTCCCGGGAGGAGCTGGACCGCCGGGAGTCCCTGGAGGGAGTCTTTTTCACTTCCCTGCCCGGGGAGGATCAGGCCCGGGTGCTTCTGGGCAGCCGTCAGCTCCGGGTGGGAGACGCGGTTTCCAGGAGAGATCTCTCCCGGCTGCGCCTGGAGCCCGGTCAGAGCGGCGAGGTCCAGCTCCGTTTCCTGCCCTTTGAGGAGGGACGCTTGGGGGAGGAGGCTCTGCTGACCTTCCATCTGGAATGCGAGACCGACGAGGCCCCCACGGCCCTGGCGGGAGAGCTGGAAACCTGGCGCAATCTGCCCAACACCGGCAAGCTCCGGGCCACGGACGACAGCAGCGCGCCCCTGCGCTTCCAGTTGGAAAACCGGCCCCGCCGAGGCACCGTGGAGCTTCGGGAGGACGGCAGCTACACCTACACCCCCAAGAAAAATAAGGTGGGAGAGGACAGCTTCACCTTCACCGTCACCGACGAGGCGGGCAACGTCTCCGCTCCGGCCACGGTGCGCATTCTGATCCGAAAGCCCACCGACGCCCAGACCTTTGCGGATCTGGACCGGGATCAGCAGTTTGCCGCCCTCTGGATGCGGGAGACCGGGCTCTTCGGGGGGGAGCTGATCTCCGACCGCCTCAGCTTCGGCCCGGAGCGCAGCGTCAGCCGGGGGGATTTTCTGGCCATGGTCATGGACCTGGAGGGCATTGACCCGGAGATCGGCCTCCAGGTTTCCGGCTTCGCGGACGCCGGAGACGCCCCCGCCTGGCTTCAGCCCTATCTGGCCTCCGCTCTGCGCCGGGGACTGATTCAGGGGGAGACCAGCGGGGAGGGTCTGGTTTTCCGGCCCAACGAGCCCATTACCCGCCGGGAGGCGGAGGAGCTGGCCGCCCGGGTCCTGGACCGGGACGCGGCCCTCAGCGCCGCCGCTGCCGAAACCCCTGACCTGCCTCTCACCCGCCTGGAGGCCGCGGAGCTGCTCTACCGTCTCTCCCTGGAGGAGTGACTCACCAGGCGCAAAGGACCCCTCCGGGGCGGCAGCCTCGGAGGGGTCCTTGCGCTTTGTCCTTACTGCTCTTCGCAGAAGCGGCGGATGTTGGAGGGGTTCTCGATCCGCCGGATTTCCTTGCCCTTCTCCAGAACCAGCAGGGTCGGAGCCTGGCGGACGCCGTACTGTCTGGCCAGCTCGGGGTCCTTGTCCACCACCACGGTATCATAGCCGATGCCGGCGTCGGCCAGGAACTTCTTGGCCATGACGCACTTGGGGCAGGTGGAGGTGGTGAACAGGAGGAGCTTGGCCTCCGCTGCGGCCTCGGAGGGCAGAGAGCCGTCCCTACAGGGCTCGGCGGCAGGGCCGATGTGGGCATCGGCCTCTACGGTCTCCAGCTTCACGGCGGAGGGAGCGGCGGCGGGGGCCGCGGCTGCGCTCAGGGTCTCGTGGAAGCGGTGGTTCATGGAGTAGCCCACGTCGTAAACCTTCCGGTCCTTGAACTCCTGAGCCTTGCCGTCATTCCAGTTCTGCACGGGGCGGTAATAGCCGGTGATCCGGGAATAGACCTCGGTCTTCTTGCCGCAGTGGGGGCAGGTATACTGCTCCCCTGCCAGATAGCCGTGATCCGGGCAGACGGAATAGGTGGGGCTCAAGGTGTAGTAGGGCAGCTTGTAGTTCTCCGCAATCTTGCGGACCAGGTTTGCGGCAGCCTTCCAGTCCGGCAGCTTCTCCCCCAGGAAGGCGTGGAACACGGTGCCGGAGGTGTAGAGGGTTTGCAGCTCGTCCTGAATGTCCAGGGCGGAGAACACGTCCTCGGTGTAGCCCACGGGGAGGTGGGAGGAGTTGGTGTAGTAGGGGGTGCCGTTCATATTGGCGGTGATGATGTTGGGGAAGTCCGCCTTGTCATGCTTGGCGAAGCGGTAGGTGGTGGACTCGGCGGGGGTGGCCTCCAGGTTGTAGAGGTCGCCGTACTGCTCCTGGTAGTCGGACAGGCGCTCCCGCATGTGGTTCAGCACCTGCTTGGAGAACTCCTGGGTCTCGGGGTGGGTCATGTCCTTGCGGAGCCACTTGGCGTTGAGGCCCATCTCGTTCATGCCGATGAGGCCGATGGTGGAGAAGTGGTTGGCGAAGGTGCCCAGATAGCGCTTGGTGTAGGGGTACAGGCCGTTTTCCAGCAGCTTGGTGATGACGTCCCGCTTGATCTTCAGGGAGCGGGCGGCGATGTCCATAAGCTTGTCCAGACGCTTGTAGAAGTCGGCCTCGTCCTGGGCCAGGTAGGCAATCCGGGGCAGGTTGATGGTGACAACGCCCACGGAGCCGGTGGATTCGCCGGAGCCGAAGAAGCCGCCGGACTTCTTGCGCAGCTCCCGGAGATCCAGACGCAGACGGCAGCACATGGAGCGGATGTCGGAGGGCTCCATGTCGGAGTTGACGTAGTTGGAGAAGTAGGGGGTGCCGTACTTGGAGGTCATCTCAAAGAGCAGCTTGTTGTTCTCGGTCTCGGACCAGTCGAAGTCCTTGGTGATGGAGTAGGTGGGGATGGGGTACTGGAAGCCCCGGCCGTTGGCGTCGCCCTCGATCATGACCTCGATGAAGGCCTTGTTCACCATGTCCATTTCCTTCTTGCAGTCCTTGTACTTGAAGGGCATCTCCTTGCCCCCCACAATGGCGGGGAGCTCGGCCAGATCGTTGGGCACGGTCCAGTCCAGGGTCACGTTGGAGAAGGGAGCCTGGGTGCCCCAGCGGGAGGGGGTGTTGACGCCGTAGATGAAGGACTCCACGCACTTCTTCACCTGGTCGTAGGGCAGATTGTCCGCCTTGACGAAGGGGGCCAGGTAGGTGTCGAAGGAGGAGAAGGCCTGGGCGCCGGCCCATTCGTTCTGCATAATGCCCAGGAAGTTCACCATTTGGTTGCAGAGAGTGGCCAAGTGCTTGGCGGGGGCGGAGGTAATCTTGCCGGGAACGCCGCCGAGTCCCTCCTGGATCAACTGCTTCAGACTCCAGCCCGCGCAGTAGCCGGTGAGCATGGACATGTCGTGGATGTGGAAGTCGCAGTTCCGGTGGGCCTGGGCGATCTCGTCGTCGTAGATCTCAGACAGCCAGTAGTTGGCGGTGATGGCGCCGGAGTTGGAGAGGATCAGGCCGCCCACGGAGTAGGTGACGGTGGAGTTCTCCTTGACGCGCCAGTCCATGACCTTCAGATACTGGTCCACCACGGACTTGTAGTCCAGCATGGTCTCGGAGACGTTGCGGAGCT
>CAMOSU010000060.1 GCA_946625125.1 uncultured Clostridia bacterium | reverse complement strand
CCCCGCCTGATCCTCACCGCCCCCCATCCCAGTCCCCTGTCCGCCTACCGGGGCTTCTTTGGCAGCAGGCCCTTCTCTCAGGTGAACGAGTTCCTGAAAGCAAACGGGGAAGCCCCAATCCGCTGGACGGAATAAGGGTGCGGATTGGGATTTGTGGAACTGCCCCCGTAGGGGGCGGCGTCCTCGACGCCCCGAAGGCGCCGTTCTCTGATCCCTCCGGGCCGTCGAGGAGGTCGGCCCCTGCTGTTGTGTTTCACTGAAAAGTTGTCATTCTGAGCGCAGCGAAGCATTGCGCCCTTCATGGGTGAATCCGTTATCCCTTAGGTCTGCCACGAAGAAGGGACGGATTTCTCGGTCGCAAGCTCCCTCGAAATGACAAAATGAAAGCGAAACAGCGTACTACGGACCGTCAAACCCAGATTGGCCCCACGGAAAGGAAGCCGCTATGAAACGCATTGTGATTTGCCTTGCCCTGCTCTGTCTGATTTTTACCGCCTGCCGGACGCCCCAGGCCGGGCCTGCCCTGGCAGGGGTCTGGGTCAACCAGGGGCAGTATTCGGAGGGCCGGAGCTTTGTGGAAACCATGACCCTCCGGGAGGACGGCAGCGCGGCGGTCCACCTGGAATATCAGGGCGCCGACTACGCCTCCCTGGAGGGACGCTGGACCGCTGAGGACGGCGTACTCAGCGTGGACTTCACGGACCCCAACACCCGGGACCGAAGCTATTCCTACGTCCTGACCGAAAGCTCCCTGACCCTCACCGGCGGGGGAAAGGAAGTTGTCTATCAGCGTAAAAACTGAATCCGTATCGCGCAAATCGGGAGTTGTGGAAGTCTTGCCAGCGTACAGTTGTTCAGACAAACCTCCCCTGCTTGCAGGGGAGGGGGACCGCCCTCAAGGGCGGTGGAGGGGTCGTTCCGACGACAGAGCCCATGCCTGGGAGCGCCCGTGGGACGGCAAAGCCGTTGCCTGGGAGCGCTCGTGGGACGACAGAGCCGTTGCCTGGAAGTGTTCAATTGACGAAACGACCCCTCCGCCCCAGTGTGCGCACTGGGGCACCTCCCCTGCAAGCAGGGGAGGTTTTGCGGAGAAATCCACAAATCCCGATTTGTGAATATATTTCCATGAAAAACAGAACCAAAGGAGAGAGCGAACCATGAAGCAAACCATTCTTCGCAAGTATGCCCGTCTCATTGCCCGGGTGGGCGTCAACATCCAGAAGGGGCAGGAGGTCATCATTCAGTGCGGTCTCGACCAGCCCAAGTTCGTGGAGCTGCTGGTGGACGAGTGCTACAAGGCCGGCGCCAAGTTCGTCAAGGTGGAGTTCAGCCACCAGCCCCTGGCCAAGCTCCACTACCGGCACTGCAGCGTCACCACCCTGGGCAAGGTGGAGGAGTGGGAGAAGGCCCGGCTCCAGCACTACGTGGACACCCTGCCCTGCCGCATCTACCTGACCAGCGAGGACCCCGACGGTCTCAAGGGCATCAACCAGGAGAAGATGGTCAAGGCCAGCCGTAAACGCTATCCCATCATCAAGCCCTTCCGTGACGCCATGGAAAACAAGTACCAGTGGTGCATTGCCGCCGTCCCCGGGGCCGCCTGGGCCAAGAAGCTCTTCCCCGAGCTGTCCAAGGGCAGGGCCATTGAAAAGCTGTGGGAGGCCATTCTCTTCACCTCCCGGGTCACAGAGGACCCCGTGGCCGCCTGGAACGAGCACAACCAGGACCTGCATGACCGCTGCGCCTACCTCAACAGCCTGGGCATCGCCGAGCTGCGCTACAAGGGAGAGAACGGCACCGACTTTACCGTGGGCATGATCCCCGAGGCGGAGTTCAAGGGCGGCGGAGACACCAGCCTCCAGGGCATCTTCTTCAACCCCAACATTCCCACCGAGGAGTGCTTCATCTCCCCCATGCGGGGCAAGGCCGAGGGCATTGTATACGCCACCAAGCCCCTGTCCTACCAGGGCCAGCTCATTGAGAACTTCTCCATGCGCTTCGAGAACGGCAAGGCCGTGGAGGTCCACGCCGAGAAGAACGAGGCGCTGCTGCAGAAGATGGTCTCCATGGACGAAGGCGCCGCCTATCTGGGCGAGTGCGCCCTGGTGCCGGTGAACTCCCCCATCTCCGAGTCCGGCCTGCTGTTCTACGAAACCCTCTTTGACGAGAACGCCGCCTGCCACCTGGCCGTGGGCGCCGGCTTTGCCGACACCATCAAGGGCTTTGAGAACAAGAGCCTGGAGGAGTGCCGGAAGCTGGGCATCAACGAGTCCATGATCCACGTGGACTTCATGATCGGCTACGAGGGACTGGACATTGACGCCGTCACCCGGGACGGCAAAACCGTTCCCATCTTCCGCAAGGGCCGCTGGGCATTCTGATCGCAAAAGAAGAGCGCGCTGCAAGCTGACTTGCAGCGCGCTCTTCGCGTTACTTGGCGTAATCCACAGCCTTGGTTTCCCGGATGAGGTTGATCTTGATCTGGCCGGGGTATTCCAGCTCGGCTTCGATCTTCTTGGCGATGTCCCGGGCCATGAGAACCATATTGTCCTCGGACACGTCCTCGGGACGCACCATGATGCGGACCTCCCGGCCGGCCTGGATGGCATAGGCCTTTTCCACGCCGGGGAAGGAGCTTGTGAGCTCCTCCAGCTTCTCCAGACGGCGAACGTAATTCTCCACGTTCTCCCGACGGGCGCCGGGGCGGGCGGCAGAAATGGCGTCGGCGGCCTGTACCAGGCAGGCGATGACCGTCTTGGCCTCCACGTCGCCGTGGTGGGCTTCGATGGCATGAACCACCTCAGGGGATTCCTTGTACTTCCGGGCCAGCTCCACGCCCAACTGGACGTGGCTGCCTTCCATCTCGTGATCCACGCTCTTGCCCAGATCATGCAGCAGACCGGCCCGCTTGGCCAGGGTCACGTCCTCGCCCAGCTCGGAGGCCAGGAGCCCGGCGATGTGGGCCACCTCCATGGAGTGATTCAGCACGTTCTGACCGTAGGAGGTGCGGTACTTCTGCCGGCCCAGGAGCTTGACAAGCTCGGGATGCAGGCCCTGCACGCCGGTCTCGAAGACGGCGCGTTCGCCCTCCCGCTTGATGGTCTGCTCCACCTCCCGGCGGGCCTTCTCCACCATGTCCTCGATGCGGGTGGGGTGGATGCGGCCGTCGGCAATGAGCTTCTCCAGGGCTACCCGGGCGATTTCCCGCCGGACGGGGTCAAAGGAGGAAACGGTAATGGCTTCGGGGGTGTCGTCGATGATGAGGTCCACGCCGGTAATGGTCTCCAGGGTGCGGATGTTCCGGCCCTCCCGGCCGATGATCCGGCCCTTCATCTCGTCGTTGGGCAGGGCCACCACGGAGACCGTGGCCTCGGCGGCATGGTCGGCGGCGCAGCGCTGAATGGCGGTGGAGATGATCTCCCGGGCAAGCTGGTCGGCGTTGTCCTTCAGCTCGGCCTCGATCTCCTTCAGTTTTACGGCGGCGTCATGGCGGGCCTCCTGCTCCACATTCTTGATGATGTAGACCTTGGCCTCCTCCTGGGTGAAGCCGGAAATCTTCTCCAGCATCTCAAGCTGGGCCTTCTTCACGGAGTTGACCTCCTCCTGGGTGGCGGCCACAGCCTGCTGCCGCTTGCGAAGCTCCTCCTCCTTGCGTTCGAAGTTGTCCAGCTTCTTGTCCAGGGACTCCTCCTTCTGCTGAAGGCGGCGCTCCTGCTTGTTGAGATCGGTGCGGCGTTCCTTGATCTCTCTGTCGTTTTCGGTGCGAGTTTTATGGATCTCTTCCTTGGCCTCCAGAAGCATCTCGCGCTTCTTGCTTTCACCGGCCTTGATGGCCTCGTTATACAGACGCGTGGCTTCCTCGTCCGCGCTTTTTATCTTTTCAACGGCGTCCTTCTTTACCTTGGTAAAGACCAGAACCGCTGCCATCACGCCAACGGCGATGCCCAGAATGGGCAGGAGAATATACCAAATCCATTCCATATACTCCGCACACCTCCTTTCGTAAAGAATTGGGTATGCCGAGAAAAAGAAATACCCGCACCTGCCTCCCCTAAAGACCGGGCGGGCAAACTAATCCAACGATTATTTTACCGGGTATCCGGCCAGTTGTCAAGGACTAATTTATGTCAAACTTGATTTTTTCCCGGATATGGCATATAATCACGGAAAAGGAGGGAGGCCGTCATGGTGTTATCCTGCGTTATGACCCGAAAAACAAAGCTGCTCTCCGCCCTGCGGCGGGAGCTGCGGATTTCTGACGGCCTGGTGCGGCGGCTCAAGCCTCTGGACCCCTTTCGGGTCAACGGACGCCCCGCCCACACCGACTGCCCCCTGGTCCCCGGGGACCTGGTGACGGTACGCATCGAGGAGGCCGCCCCGGACTTCCCCCCGGAGGACGGCCCGCTGCGCGTCCTGTATGAGGATGAATGCCTCATCGCCCTGGACAAGCCCCAGGGAATTCTGGTCCACCCCAGCTTCTCCCGGCAGACCGGCACCCTGGCCAACTATCTGCTGGGCTACTACCGCCGCACGGACCAGGCCTGCGCCGTCCATGTGCTGACCCGGCTGGACCGGGACACCATGGGGGTGGTGATCTTCGCCAAAAACGCCTGGGCTCACTGGCTGCTGATGGAGGAGCTGGCGGAGGGGCGGATCGAGAAGGTCTATGAGGCCCTGACTCTGGGGGGACCGGAGGCTGACCGGGGAGAAATCCGGCTGCCCATCGCCAAGCGTCCCAATCCCAGTCTGCTGCGCTGCGTCAGTCCCCAGGGCAAGCCCGCCCGGACCTGCTTCCGGGTGCTGGAGCGGGGGCCGATCTGCCGTCTGGAGCTGCGGCCTCTGACGGGCCGGACCCACCAGCTCCGGGTCCACTGCGCCCATATGGGCTTCCCCATTCTGGGGGACCCCCAGTATCAGGCTGCGTCCGGGGTTTCAGCGCCCCCGGGCTTCGGGCAGGAGGGCCTGAAGGGTCAGCAGCTTGTGGCCCGGCGGATCACCCTGGACCACCCCCTGACCGGGGAGCGGATCACCCTGGTCTCCCGGATGGAGCCGGAAGCTGAAAGCAGCAAGGAATGGGGAATAGTAACAGGAAATCAATAATACTATCCAATAAAATCTTTTGAAAGCGTTCTATCGGATAATAGTATAAGAGGTAAAAAGCAGGCTTGGATGCTTTTTACCTCTTGCTTTTTATAATTCTGGATGGGAAACGGGGCAGGCGCGCCTGTCAGTTCAGGATGTTCTCCGGGCTCACCACGTCATTTTCCGCCACGGTGGCGAAATAGGTGTCCAGGATGGAGCGGGCAATGCTGCCCAGGTTGCCGCCCTGGGCGCCCTTTTCCACATAGATGGCTATGGCCACCTGGGGGTCGTCCGCCGGAGCGTAACACACAAAGGAGGCGTGGTCGGAGCCGGCGGAGCCGTGCTGGGCGGTGCCGGTCTTGGCGCAGACGGGAACCTCGTAGTCCCCGAAGACCCGGTTGGCGGTGCCGCTGGGGTCTGTCACCGCCTCCCGCATGCCCAGGGTATAGACCTCGTAGGCTTCGTCGCTGATCTCCAGCCGGGAGGCTACGGTGGGCTTCATCTCATAGAGCAGCTCCTGGTAGTCCGCCGAAATCACCCGGTTGAGGAAGGTGGCCTTGTAGCGCACCCCCCGGTTGGCCAGGGCCGCGGTATAGACCGCAAGCTGCAGGGGGGAGAAGCGGTTTTCCGACTGGCCGATGGCCATGGAGATGGTATCGCCGGCGGTGAAGACCTGGAAGCCGGGATCGGAGTACAGCTCCCGCTTGCTCTCCGGGTTGGCCCGCCAGCCGGTGGTCTCCGACAGCTCCACGCCGGTGGACTCCCCCAGGCCCAGGGCCTTGGCGGTCTGATCCATGCGCTCCCAGCCGGTGAGACGGCCCACCTCGTAGAAGAAGTAGTTGCAGGACACCGCCAGGGCCTGGACGCAGTTGATGACCCCGTGGGTCTGGTGGCTGGCCGTATAGAGATAGCAGGCGGGCTGGTAGTCCTCGTAGAAGTCGTAGATGCCCTTATCCTCCACGGTGGTGTAGCGGGAGATGATCCCGGCGTTCAGGGCCGCGATGGAGGTGGACATCTTATAGGTGGAGCCGGGGGGATAGGCCTGCATGAGCGCCCGGTTGAACATGGGGGAATACTTCTCCTGGACCAGCTTGTTGTAGTCCCGGGAGAAGGTGGCGATGTTGAAGGTGGGGTAGGAGGCGGAGGCCAGCACGGCCCCGGTCTTGACGTCCAGCACCACGCAGGCGCCGCCCTCGGCGTCCTTGCCCTCCTCCTTGGCGCCCACGCCGGTCTCCCGCAGATTCAGGATGTAGTCCTCCAGGGCCTTCTCGGTGATCATCTGATAGTTGATGTCGATGGTGGTCTCCACGTTGGACCCGGCCTTGGGCTCCACGGCGTAATACTGGGCCACGATGTTGCCCGCCCGGTCCACGGTGGTCCGCAGGACCCCGTCGGTGCCGTGGAGCTGCTCCTCGAAGGCCTTTTCCAGGCCGTCCTTGCCCACGTAGGCGTCCATGGCGTAGCCCTTTTCCCTGTAGACCTCCCACTCCTCGGGGCTCATGGCCGCGGTGCGGCCCAGGATATGGGCGGCGTAGGCGGTGTTGTACTCCCGGACGGTGCTGGCCTGGACCTGCATGCCGGGGGTGTTGAGCTCCATGAGCTCCGCCAGCTGCACCGCGTCCACGTCGGAGAGCAGGGTGTAGGTGGGCAGGGAGGTATAGTTCCGCAGATCCAGCTCGTAGCGCAGGCCCAGCACGTCCCGCACGTCCTCGTCGCTCCAGTCGTTGGGGATGCGGAAGCGGGCGCGCATGAGCTTGATGAGCTGGGCGGCGGAGACGTCGGCGTCCCAGTCGTTCTGCCGCAGGAAGCTGCGGAAATAGTTGTTCCAGGTGTCGGAGTAGCCGGAGGTCTCGTACTCGTAGGGCTTCACCCGGGTGACGGGCAGATGGTCGGTGTAGCCCGTCTCCAGCTCCCGGCAGAGCCGGACCAGCTGCCGCAGGCTCTCGTTGGGGCTCTCCGAATTGAACAGGGCATAGCCCGAAATGATCAGATTGTAGCTGGCCCGGTTGGTCACCAGCACGTTGCCGTTCCGGTCCAGGATCTCCCCCCGGGCCGCGGTGACCCGGGTATCGTAAGTATAGGTGCCGGTCCCGGAGGCGCTCTGCCGGGGATGGACCACCTGCAATTGGATCAGCCGATAGCTGTAGGCCGCCACCAGCAGTCCGAAGACCGTCAGAAAGAGCCCCAGCCGGAATTTCATATTATATCGCATCCCGCACCCCGATTCTGCTGATGAGCTTCACCAGCCCGTAATGGATGGGTACAAAGACCATGGACATGGCCACCCCGGGCAGCAGCAGCCGCCAGAGGTTCTCCAGGGCCACTGTGGGGGGCAAAATCAGCTTGAAGACGAAGATCACCGCCGCGTCCACCAGGGTCACCCCCAGGCAGCACAGAGCCGTGGGGACAAAGCCCAGGGTCAGCACCGCCCGGCAGAGCACCGCCGACAGCATGGCTCCAATGGGGATCACCGCCACGGAGAGGTTGCCGAAATCCGCCCCGGACAGGCACCAGAACAGGGTGGCCAGAATGGCGTAGACCCCGCCCTTTTCCGGACCCTCCCGGACACAGACGCAGACAATCAGCGCGGGCAGGGGGCTGAGCTTGACCCCCCGGACCGGGAGCTGAGAGAGCACCACCGTTTGCAGCAGCAGCACCAGCAGAGTCAGAAGCCCGTAGAGGGACCACTTCAGGATTCCAAGCCACTGACGCTTTGTCAGGTGCACGTATTTGAGCATGGCGCTCCCCCCTTTCCGGAAGTGAAATTATGAAGGATCATCGTATTGATTCGGCAGCCTGTCTGATTCTGTTTCCTGTTCCGTTTTTGAGGCATCAGAAATCAGGCGCCGGGGATCAGGCAGCGCCTGTTTTGTGCGCCGCCCCCTGCGGTGGGGTGCGGGCGCGCACTGTGCGCCCCTGTGGCAATCGTTTCGTTTCTGTCATTCTGAGCGCAGCGAAGAATCCGTAACTCCCGTCCCCATTTTCAATGTTTTCAAATGGCAATTTGAAAACACCGCAATTATTACTTGTTACTATGAGCCGTATGGGAAACGGCGGACGGCTGAGAGCCGTCCCTACAGGCGGTGCCGCATCGAACGCCCGGGGCGTCGGGGACGCCGCCCCCTACGGCGGAAACGTACCGTCCTTGTCATTCTGAGCGCAGCGAAGAATCCGCATCCCCCGGCCCCATTTCCAATGTTTTCAAATGGCAATTTGAAAACACCTCAATTTTCAATTCTCAATTCTCAATTCTCAATTCCCCCGGGCGGGGTACGGTGGCGGCCAGTGGCCGCCGCTACGGGCGGGGGCAGGCGGGAAACGGCGGACGGCTGATAAGTGACGGCCCAAATCTCTGATTTGGCTGCCGGAACTTATGCAAAGCAGAGCCGTCCCTACGGCTTTCTTTTCAATGTTATTGGTTTTGGTATTCCGTGATGATAAAGACCTGCTCCAGATTGTCCAGGTCCGCGGCGGGCTTCAGCAGGGCGTATTTGGCCACGCCGGTCTGGTCGAAGTCCGCGTCGGTGATATAGCCGATAATCAGCCCCCGGGGGTAGACTGTGGAGCCGGTGGTGAGGACCTGGTCGTTGTTCCGCAGCACGGAATCTGTGGGCAGGTAGTTCATGCGCAGCAGGCCCTGGGAGCCGGTGGCCAGCGCCCCCTCCACCACGCCGTTGTAGCCTGTGGAGGCGATGGTGGCGGAGATGTCCAGGGAGGAGTCCAGCACCGTTGTCACCGTGGCCCAGTTGGGTCCGACCTCCGTCACCAGTCCCACCACCTGATTGTATTCGGTGACGGCCACCATATCCTTCTGAATCCCGGAATTGGTCCCCTTGCCGATGGTGAAGGCGGATTTCCAGTTGCTGTCCACCCAGGAGATGATATAGGCCGAGGTTCTGATGTAGTCCTCATTCTCCTCAGACAGCCCCAGAAGCTGGTGCAGCCGCTCGTTTTCCCGCTGGAGGGCGTCGGCGCTGCGCACCCCCTCCTCCATGGCGATGATCTGCCGCTTCAGCTCCTCGTTCTCCGCCAGCAGGGATTCGTAGCGGAACACATAGTCATAACAGCGCTCAATCTTGCGCACCAGGGCGCTGGCGGCGGAGCGGAAGGGGGTCAGGGCCGTCTGGACCAGACTCTCCCCGGGACGCCCCCGGTTGACGGCGGCGGTGATGGTCACCAGGCCGGCCAGCAGCACCGCGATCACCATGAGCCATTTGGTTTTTGCGGATAGATGTTTTTTCATATCAGATTTCCTCCGTAGGGGCCGACGCGCGCGTCAGCCCTGGTTCAGAGTTCAGGGTTCAGAGGGTCTATGCCGTATCTCTTCAGGGCCTGGGCCAGGGCGCAGACCGGCAGACCCACCACGGTGAAGTAGTCCCCCCGTATGCCCTCCACCAGCATGGCTCCCAGGCCCTGGATGCCGTAGGCTCCGGCCTTGTCCATGGGCTCCCCGCTGGCGATATAGGCGTCGATCTCCCCCTGGCTCAGAGGCCGGAATTTCACCCAGGTCTTTTCGCAGTGGGTCTCCGGCTCCGTTCCCGCGCCGGGACGGTACAGGGTGAAGGCGGTGAAAACCCGGTGCTCCCGGCCCGACAGAGCCCGGAGCATGGTCCCGGCCTCCTCCCGGCTGTGGGGCTTGCCCAGAATCCGCCCGTCCAGCGCCACAACGGTGTCGGCGCTCAGGATCAACGGATCATCGACTGTGGACAGTTGGCCCCGCTCCTCCAGACGCCGGGCCACGGCCCGGGCCTTGGCCTCGCAGATCCGGCAAACGGAGCGCTCCGGGTCCCGGGTTTCGTATTTTGTTTCGTCAATCTCGGCGGTCAGGACCCGGAATTGCAGGCCCATCCGCTCCAGCAGCTCCCGCCGCCTGGGGGACTGGGAGCCAAGTATCAGGTCCATGTAAAAATCCTCACGATATCCGCGGCAGCGGATGCTTCATTCCACGCCCCGGTAGTACAGGCCTCTGGTGCAGGAGCCGGGGTCGAAGACGGCGCCCCCCCGGAGAGCGGCTGCAACGCCGTCCACCTCCATGGGGTTTTCCGTGGTGAACTGGATCCGCAGCCCCCAGAGTCCCAGCTTTCGCAGCTCCGGCAGCTTGTCCAGCAAAAACAGCTTTTTTCCGTTGTAGATGACGCTGCGGCAGCTATCCTGCTCCCGCAGCACCCGAAATTCCTCTCCCTTCCGGTCCACCAGCTTGGTGGGACCGCTGCGGCAGGCGCAGCGCCCGCTGCGATTCTTGATGACGCAGTTCTCCGTCAGCATCAGGGGCAGGCGGCCGTAGGCCAGCAGCTCCGTGGGAATGGGCTTGGACAGGTCCCGGATCTGGGGCAGGGTCAGCTCAAAGCTCACCGTGGCGCTCTCCAGCCCCAGGCCCCGGGCCACGTTCATAGCCCGGGAATTGAAGAGATTCAGCCCGAAGTCGCCGCAGACGGCGAAGCCCCGGGAGCGGGCCAGGGAGATATGGCCCAGGTTGCCGCAGAGGGCCAGCCGGACCCCCAGGCCGTGAGCCCGGTCCAGGGCCGCCAGCACGGTCTCGGTCTCTCCGTCCCGGATCACCCGGGGCAGGACCGCCGCCGGCTCCGTCTGCTCCGGCACCCGGCTGAGCCAGCCCGTGTCCCCCTTGAACATGGACAGGGGGACATAGAGCCTGGCGGGCTTCATGGCCAGCAGCTTCGGCGTGAGCTGCTCCGGCCCCAGAACCCCCACGGTCCAGCGGGGGGGCTTGGTCTGGCCGGGATAGAGCTTCACCGGGGAGAAGGAGTTGAGCTCCCGGTCCCGCTGACGGCCCCGCAGGGCGGTGAGATGGGCCAGAACCTCCCGGCGCATGGCGTTGATGGAGGCGGCGGAGAGGGTCAGCCCCGGCTCCACCACGCTCTTGGTCTCCACGCAGCGGTAGGGGGTTCCCCCGGTCTTGGCCAGGCGCTCCGACAGGCCTTCCTGGGTCAGCGGCCGGGAAAGGGCCTCCTGGGGGGGAGGACCCTCGGTTTTGCAGAGATTCCCCAGCTCGTCCTCCACCGCCAGCATGGCGTTCTGACGGCGGTTTATCACGGCGTAAAAGCGCACCGGCACCAGAGGCGCCTCGGCGTTCTCAAAGCCTGCCCGGGCTCTTTGCAGCAGCTCCTTGTTCTCCCGCTCCTTCTGCCGGGTGCCGAACATCTCCGGCCCGGTCTGCCCCAGGTAGTAGCCCTGGGTGAAGCCCTGCCGGGAAAACACGTCCCGCAGGTCCCGCATGTCGGCGGCGGAGACGGTCTGGCCGTCGATGGCGGCCCGGTAGAGCCGGGTGGCCACCGCCACGTATTCCGGCCGCTTCATGCGGCCCTCGATCTTCACGGAGGCCACCCCCAGGCGCTGCAGCTCTCCCACCCAGGGGATCAGGCAGTTGTCCTTGAGGCTCAGGGGGTACTTGTCCTCATAGCGGCCGTAGCCGTAGGCCAGGCGGCAGGGCTGGGCGCACTGGCCCCGGTTGCCGGAGCGGGTGCCCACCACCGCGGAAAAATAGCACTGGCCGGAATAGCACATGCACAGCGCCCCGTGGACGAAGACCTCGATCTCGATGGGGCTGTTGCGGCAGATATAGGCGATGTCCTCCCGGCTCAGCTCCCGGGCCAGCACCACCCGGCTCATGCCCATGGCCGCCGCCCGGAGCACCCCGTCCAGGGAGTGAATGGACATCTGGGTGGAGGCGTGGATGGGGACCTCGGGGGCCATTTGCCGCAGCAGGGACACCAGCCCCAGGTCCTGCACGATGAAGGCGTCCACCCCGGCCTTCACCGCGGCGGTGATGGTCTGGGCGGCCTGCTCCAGCTCCCGGTCCGTCACCAGAGTATTCAGGGTCAGATGGACCTGGACCCCCCGTACATGGCAATAACGCACGGCGTCCGGCAGCTCGTCCAAGCTAAAGTTCTTGGCGTTCTGTCGGGCGTTGAAGGGGCCGGAGCCCAGATAGACGGCATTGGCGCCGCTCTGAACCGCCGCGCGAAGGGCGTCCATGGAGCCGGCGGGAGCGAGCAATTCCAGCATATCCACAACCTCGGAGGGAAAATTCTAAATCAGGGATGTTATTATAACAGACCCGCTCCGAAATTTCCATAGCAAAGGGGATTTTCCCGGAGGAAAAATTTTCCTCTCTTTCGGCATTTTTACGAAAGCGTTACAGTTCGATACTCTTTTCCCCGGACCACAAGGGGTAGATTTTTGGGTAACATAATTCCCCAAAATAACCGCCGCCCCGGGACTCGCTTTGGCCGGGTTGTCCACATTTTCCACCGGGTTTTCCACCGGGCGTCGGGTTTTCCACCGGGAAAAGCTGTCGAAAAATCGGGAAGCCTGAAAAAAATTTGTAGGTTTTCCACAGTACGGGAAAACCCCGCCGATTTCCGTCGGCGGGTTTTTTCATGATCCGCGGGAGTTTCCATAATCAATGAAATTCAGCAGCTCCTCCCGCCGGTTGGGGACCTGGCCGGAGAGCACCGCCTCCAGCAGCTCCTTCAGGGTCCTGCCCAGCTCGGGACCGGGCTGAAAGCCCAGCTCCAGCAGATCCCGTCCGTTTACCGCCAGATCCTTCAGGGAAAAGGCCGCCTTCTGGGCCAGCAGCTCCCTGGCCCTGGCCTCCACCCGGTCACAGGCGGCGGCCCGGCCCCGGCAGTCGGGGTGGTGGGCCAGGGAATCCGCCCGCTTCAGGGCCAGCAGCCGGAAGAAATCCTCCTGCCCCAGCTTCCCAATGAGCTTTTTGATGGCATGGTCCGGGGAGGGAGGGGCGCTGTCGTCGGAACGGCCCCTCCACCGCCCTTGCGGGCGGTCCCCCCGCCTCTGCTGACTCGTCTGCGCCATTGGAAGGGCTCTGTCGTCGGAACGACCCCTCCACCGCCCTTGAGGGCGGTCCCCCT
>CAMOSU010000059.1 GCA_946625125.1 uncultured Clostridia bacterium | reverse complement strand
AAAACGTAGGTTTTTCAAGGGTTTTCAGATGGATACTGTAGCGTTACTCGGACCAAGAAAGACAGGTATGACAAATACCTGCCTTTCTTTTTTGTATCAGGGCTGGTGAACCAGCGGCCTCTTGTATTTCAATCCCGCCGCTGGGCCGGCCTCGGCGCAGCCGTGGGCGGCCGCTGGTTCGAATCCAGTCACTCGGACCACTGCGAGTGTCTGTAACGGATTTCAGGCACTCGCTTTGTTTTCAAATCCGTTATAAACACTCGGACCATAAAAAGTCCTGAAATCGAAAGGTTTCAGGGCTTTTTTCTGCGTTTTTGCGGGGAAACAGCCCCCAAAAGCTGGATTGTGAAGAAACGCCAAAAAGTTTTCCCTTATTTTTTCCCTTATCTCTCTATGGCTTGATGTACGCTTACGCGCTCTTACGCATGGAGGACAGGCAGGAAGAATCCCCGCCTGTTTTTTTCTGAGAAAAGGAGCTATCTTATTGCAAACCCTGTAGAAATATGATATACTTGTTTAAATAGTATTTAGGCGAGTGAAATATGATATCAGGCTGCGGCTCCTTGCCTGCGGGATCAGAGACATCCTTCAAGCGATGATCGACGCCGGATTGAAGCTGCCTGCGTCGGCCCGCAGGGACGGGCCTTGCCCGTCCGCGATCCCAATCCCCGGGACGAGGCCCGGGACAAGAAATGCTTGTCCCTGCACCCATGAATTGACTGCCTGTATTAAGGCGGTAATCATCCGAAGATACAGAAAACAAACACGACTCAAATTGAAAAGGAGGAAAGCAAATGAAACGATGGATTGCCTTGGCTCTGACAATTTGCATGCTGGTAACAATTATGCCGCTGCATGCGCGGGCGGAGAACGGAAGCGACGCGGCGGCGGAGTCCCGGGAGGAAACCGGCTCCCGGACGACAAGCCCGGAGGACGCCCCTGCCTCCGACGGGACTTCGCCAACGTCTGCGGCCTGTGAGCATCAGTTTGGCGAGGGCGAAATCATCCTCGCGCCCACCTGCACCGAGGCGGGAGCGCAGTGCTTTGTATGCGTTTTGTGCGGCGAGAGGAAAACAGAGCCGATTCCTGCCACCGGCCACAGCTTCCAGGTGACGGGCAACAGGCTGAGCTGCCACTGCGGCGAAACCGTCAACGACAGCGGCCTGCATACCGTTGAAGGCAAGACCTACTACACCCGGGACGGCATCCTGACCACGGGCTGGGTCCAGACGGAGGGGGAGTGGTACTACTTCGATGAAAGCTACGCGGGCATCAGCGGCAGGCACAGCTTTGGCGGCACGGAGTACAGCTTTGACAACGGCCTGGTCCAGGGCTTCTGGCAGTATGACGGCGCGGGATACCGGTACTACTACGGTCCCGGCTTCTACGCCCATTCCAGGAACGAGCCCGGCAACTTTATCTGGGCGACCATCGCCGGGGGCAGCTACGCCTTCGACAACGACGGACACAGATTCGAGGGCTATGGGCTTCTGAGAACTCCCGACGGCACCGCGAAGCTGTATGAGTTCACCCAGGAGGGCCTGCTGGTGGGCGAATACTCCCCCGGCACGGATTACACCGGCATCTTCGTCTGCTCCCGGACCACCACCTATCTGAAAAACGGCCTTCCTTACGCCGCCGGTCTGGTCAAGCAGGGAGAGGATTACTACTACATCAACAGCAACTGCGAGGCGGTTACCGGCAACTACGACGTCACCCGCCCCAACGGTCTGCTCCTGCCGGGCTTCTATCGCTTCGGAAGGGACGGAAGGATGATCAATCCCCCCGTCTATGCCGACGGACCCAACAACAACGGCTTCTTCTACCTGAATGGGGTGAGGCAGAACTGCTACAAGCTGATCCGATTTGAGAACCACTACTATTTCATCACCGACTACAACAAGTACGCCAGAAACGTCACCCTCTTTCTCTCGGAGCAGTTTGTGGGGGGAAGCGGTCTGACCCCGGGAAACTATTACTTTGACGGGGATGGGGTCATGTCCGTCAAAGACGGCCCAGACGAGGACGGCTATTTCTATCTGGACGGCGTAAGACAGAGCTGCTACAAGCTGATTCAGTATCAGGGGGATTACTACTTTATCGGTGACGCCCACAAATACGCCAGGGACATCACCCTGTATCTGAATGCCTCCTTCCTGGTTGGCACCGGCCTGGAGGCGGGCTACTATTACTTCGACGCCGGTGGCAGGCTGACGATCAAGAATGGCCCCGACGCGGACGGGTACTTCTATCTGGACGGGGTGAGACAGCGCTGCTATCAGCTCATCAAATTTGAAGGCGCTTATTATTTCATCAGCGACGGGCATCGGTACGCCAAGGACTGCACGCTCTATCTGGGCGCCCGGTTTGTGGAAGGCACCGACCTGAAGCCGGGCTACTATTCCTTCGGCCCGGAGGGCAGAATGGACGTCAAGAGCGGTCCCAACGAAGACGGCTACTTCTATCTCGACGGGGTGAGACAGCGCTGCTATCAGCTCATCAAATTTGAAGGCGCTTATTATTTCATCAGCGACGGGCATCGGTACGCCAAGGACTGCACGCTCTATCTGGGCGCCCGGTTTGTGGAAGGCACCGACCTGAAGCCGGGCTACTATTCCTTCGGCCCGGACGGCAGAATGGACGTCAAGAACGGCCCCGACGCGGACGGCTACTTCTATCTGGACGGGGTGAGACAGAGCTGCTATCAGCTCATCAAATTTGAAGGCGGTTATTATTTCATCAGCGACGGGCATCGGTACGCCAAAGACTGCACGCTCTATCTGGGCGCCCGGTTTGTGGAAGGCACCGACCTGAAGCCGGGCTACTATTCCTTCGGCCCGGAGGGCAGAATGGACCTCAAGAGCGGTCCCAACGAAGACGGCTACTTCTATCTCGACGGGGTGAGACAGAGCTGCTATCAGTTGATTCGATACGAAGGCTTCTATTATTTCATCAGCGACGGGAATCAGTACGCCAAGGACTGCACGATCTATCTGGGCGCCCGGTTTGTGGAAGGCACCGACCTGAAGCCGGGCTACTATTCCTTCGGCCCGGAGGGCAGAATGGACGTCAAGAACGGCCCCGATGAAGACGGCTATTTCTATCTGGACGGGGTGAGACAGAGCTGCTATCAGCTCATCCGGTACGAAGGCTTCTATTATTTCATCAGCGACGGGCATCGGTACGCCAAGGACTGCACTCTGTATCTCAGCGATCGCTTTGTGGCGGGGACAGAGCTTGCGGTGGGTTATTATTCCTTCGGCCCGGACGGCATGCTGGACATCAAAAACGGACCCAACCAGGACGGCTATTTTTACGTTGACGGCGTGAAGCAGCAGGCCTACCAGATGATTAAGTACAAGGGCGATTACTATTTCGTCTACAACGGCAATCGACTGGCAAGAAACGTATTCATGGACATTTCCGGGGAATACCTGGAGGGAACCGACCTCAGACACTGGTACTATGAATTCGACGAGGAAGGCAGAATGGTGGGCTACTATGACGGCATCCCCAACGGCAGAGACATCGGCGCCATCAAGGCCCTGCGGACCATGGACGGAAGGGACGTCAGGTCCGGCCTTCTGATTCGGGGCTGCGAGCTGGAAAACGCGAATTACTATTTCCCCGAGGATATCCTGGAAGTCGGGATTGAACGCCTGAAGAACGAATTCCATGTGAAGTTCGACATGGACCTGCGGGCTCCCTACGCGGTTGGCAAGGACCTGCTGGGAGAAGGAGTCACACACAGGATCTACAACATGGTATTGTACGATCAGGTGTTCACCGACGCCGGAAAGGCCAAGGTCCGGGAGGTATTCACCGACCTTGCGAATCCGGACAACTATCCCATGTATCTCCACTGCACCCACGGAATTGACCGCACCGGCACAGTCTGCTTCCTCCTGGAAATGGCCCTGGGTATTCCCTACGACATGCTCTGGAAGGAGTACATGTACAGCGTGGGGGCGCACGACGGCAGCATCCTGAAGGTGTGGAACGGCGTCATGGACAATTACCCCGGCGGCGACAGCAGGGAGAAGGCCATCGCCTTCCTCAAGGATTGCGGCGTCACCCAGGCGCAGATCGACGCCCTGTATCAAATCTACCTGGAGGACTGAAGGCGCCGACAGCAGCACAGCCCGTTCACTGTGCATTCCCTGGTATGAAACGGGAAGTCTCCCATTGTTCCCGTTCCTTGTGGTTTCCCCGCATTCCCGGAAAGGACCGTCCCTGTGTGAACCGGGACGGTCCTTGTTTTGCTGCCAGGCTCCTTTGGCGCGGGTTCTGTCCGGAATCCGCGCCAGGCTTTTTATGGGAGCATCGTATTCCAAAAGTCCGGGAAATCCCCACAAAACCATAAAAAGCTTTACACATCCGGCATTTTTCTGCTATAATGGAACCGGGCGGGGATTGCTTGCGGCGAATTCGGAAAAAGGAGAAGAGATTCCCGCTCCATGACAGCCGCAGCACTTCCATGAATAAAAAAAACAAAGGAGGCCGAACCATGAAACACTCACTCAAACGCGTCCTGGCCCTGGTCCTAGCGCTGGCGCTGCTGCTGGGGATTCTCCCCGCGGCAGGGGCGGAGGAGCGGGCGTACCAACAGATTGTGCTGCCCAACGGCGACCTGGAACGGGGAGACCTGCTGTACTGGGACCACAGCGGCCTGCGTTCCAACCCCCTGGGCCGCAGCCGTTACGACGAAAACAACGAAAGCTATTATTGGAATCTCCGGCCCGCCGACCCGGAGAACCGGGAGCTTCTGGTGAGCTATGAGGTGGAGCTGCTTCCCGGAAGCTATTATTTCAGCTATGAGCTCAGCGGCATGAGCTCCGTCATGGCCTGCGGCCTGAGCTCCTCCGTCTGGGCGGGAGAAGCTCTGCTCACCAGCTCCCCGGAAAAGGTCTTCACCTACGGACGGCAGCAATGGGACAGCTATCAGACCGACAGCTTCACCCTGAGCGAAACCACCCTGGTGCGCTTCGAGTTCGGCGGCGTCCCCGTGAACCAGGATTATTGGGGCAAGCTGGACAATCTGCGGCTCTACGGCACCGGTGGACTGGCGCGGGAGCCGGACCTGGCCTGGATCGAGCTGGATGACAGCGACTTTGAGCAGGGCAGCGGCATCTGGGAGCTGACGGGCTTCCCCGGGCGGGTTGTCCGGGACGAGAACGCCCTGGAGAACGGCACCAGAACCCTGGAGCTCTGGGCGAGCAATGAGGAAGCCGCGGAGATCAGCCTGGAGTATCGGGTCAAGCTCAGCTCCGGCTACTACCGCTTCGACTTCCAGATGGACGGCGCCGCCCAGGACAGCAATCTGCAATACAGCGTCCTGGGCGCCTCCGGGACGCTGTGGGAGGGCGGCCCCATCGTCACCCAGGGCTGGGACGTCTGGGAGACGCATTCCACCGGGACCTTTGTGCTGAATCAAAGCCAGACCGTCGTCTTCTCCATCCACGGCACCATTCCCGCGGGCTACTGGGGCCACCTGGACAATCTGGAGCTCTTGGGGACCGGCGCGGTCTGGCAGGACCTTCCCTGGATCGAGCTGCCCAACAGTGATTTCGAGCTGGGGGACGACAGCTTTTGGAGCCTGGCGGGTTACGACGCCTCCAGCATCCGGCCCAATACCGGCTCCGACGTCAACGACAGCGAGGTGCTGCATCTCTGGATGGGAGACAGCGAGTATGAATACATGGTTTCCGCCGTTTACTCTGTCATTCTCACCCCCGGCAAGTATCGGATCAGCTACGATCTGGAGGGCGCGGACATGAGCTCCACCCTCCAGGCCATCGTCAGCGCCGATCAGGGGGGCTGCTATTACGAAACGGACTATCTGGAGACCTACGGCTGGGACGAGTGGACCAGCTATGAAACCCCGGTCTTTGAGATTTTCGAGACCACCAGGCTGCGCTTTGAGCTCACAGGCGCCGTATACAGCGGCTACTGGGGACAGTTCGACAATCTCCGGCTCTACGGCACCGGAGAAGTCTACGGCGGCCTGCCGCCCCTTTCCCTGGAGAACGGCAATTTTGACTACGGCGACAGCAACTGGAGCATCCGGGGCTTCTCCGCCCCGGGCTGGAACGACGGCTCCACGGTGAACAGCAGCTACTGCCTGCCTCTGTGGATCAGCGACCAGGAGGATCGCCCGGCCAGCGCCTCCTACGTTGCCCATCTGACCCCCGGCGCCTACAGCATGAGCTTTGATCTGGAGGGCGCGGAGGGGAGGAGCGGGCTTTGTGCCGCTGTCTCCTTCCTGGGCAGCCAAAATCCGGAGGCCGCGGAGGCCCCCCGCTCCGAAACCGAGACCCTGCTCTATGAATCCCCGGAGCTGGAAACCGCGGGCTATGACATCTGGGAAACCCATACCACCCAGGAGTTTACCCTCCGGGAACCGGGCTACGTGAAATTCGAGCTGCGGGGGACGGTCCCCGCGGGCTACTGGGGCCACTTCGACAATCTGAAGCTCTGGGGCGACGGAGACAATTACCCGGACATCTACAGCCACGAACCGGAGCTGGCGGTGCCTTATGTGCAGGGGGTGGAGGAATCCGACTTTGTTCGGGGCGCGGACGTCTCCTCCTACCCATCCCTGGTCCGGGCGGGGGCCAGATTCTATGACTATGAGGGAAATCTCCTGGACGACGCGGGCTTCTTCCGTCTGCTGTCCCAGGCGGGCTTCAATTACGTCCGCGTCCGGGTCTGGGTGGACCCCTTCGACGCCCAGGGCAACGGCTACGGCGGCGGCAACAACGACCTGGACACCGCCAAGTATCTGGCGCGGCTGGCCACCGACGAAGGCCTTCGGGTCCTGATTGACTTCCACTACTCCGACTTCTGGGCCGACCCCGGCAAGCAGCAGGCTCCCAAGGCCTGGGCGGGCTTCAGCCTGGAGGAGAAAGTGGCTGCCGTTGAGGAATACACCTACAACAGCCTGAAGACCATCAAGCAGTGGAGCTCCGAGGGCTATATGGTGGACATGGTCCAGATCGGCAACGAGACCACCTCCGGCATCTGCGGCGAAAGCGACTGGGCCAATATGGCGCAAATCTTCTCCGCCGGCGCCCGGGCCGTCCGCAGACTGAACGAGGAGCGGATGGAGGAGACCAAGGTAACTGTCCATTTCACCAACCCGGAGCGCAGCGACACCATCAAGGGCTTTGCCGACAAGCTGAATCAGTACGGGGTGGACTACGACGTATTCGCCACCTCCTGGTATCCCTACTGGCACGGCACTACGGAGAATCTGACCAACGTGCTGAAGTACGTAGCCGACACCTACGGCAAGAAGGTCCTGGTGGCGGAGACCTCCTGGGCCTGGACCCTGGAGGACGGAGACGGCCACGACAACACCGTCCGGCCGGGGAACAACGACAGCGGCAACGCGTATCCCTTCTCCCTCCAGGGCCAGGCGGACGAGCTCACCGCCGCCGCCAGAGCCATCCGGGCCGTGGGGAACAAGGGCTTGGGCGTCTTCTACTGGGAGAACGCCTGGATTCCCGTTCAATATGCCTATGACGAAACCGGCGTCCTGGATCAGAGCATCCTGGCCTCCAACCGGGCGGCCTGGGAGAGCTTCGGCTGCGGCTGGGCCTCCTCCTACGCCGGGGAGTACCAGGCGGACGCCGCCCAGTGGTACGGAGGCTCCGCGGTGGACAACCAGTCCATGTTCGACTTCCGGGGCAGGGCCATGGACTCCCTGTGGACCTGGAAGTATATGATGAACGGCACGGAGGCGCTCTTCGGCAGGCAGGTGGAGGCGGTGGAGGAAATCGCCCTGCGCCTCAGCCTGGGACAGACCCTGTCCCTGCCCGATACCCTCCAAGTCAGCTATAACATCGGCGAGCCCAGGCAGGAGCCTGTCACCTGGGACCCCGAGGCCCTGGCCGGGGTGGATGTGAATACCCCCGGGGTCTACACAGTCCCCGGTCTGGTGAGCCTGTCCTACGGCCTGGGCAGCCTGGAGACTCAGGCCGCCGTTACGGTGGAGGCCCCCAATCTCATCTCCAACGGCAGCTTTGAGGACCCGGATCTAAGCATGTACAGCATCAGCGGCGGCCATGACCGCTCCACCGACACCCCCCACGAGGGGAGCTGGTGCCTGCACTTCTACAACGCCAACGGCGACAGCCTGGACTTCTCCCAGACCCTGGAGCTGGAGCCCGGCAGCTACAGCTTCTCCCTCTATGCCCAGGGTCTCAGCAACGGAGGGACGGAGCGTTACATCTACGCTGCCCTCCCCGGAGACCGGACTGTGACCCAGGACTTCGAGCTGGCGGGCTGGGCGGTCTGGCAGCAGCCGGAGCTGCGCTTCACCCTGGAGGAGCCTGCCTCCGTCACCCTGGGAGGACACATCGAGTACGGCCCCGGGGGCTGGGGAACCTTTGACGATCTGGCCCTGCGCCGGGTCCCGGAACAGAGCCCCGCCCAGCGGGTCTTCACCGACGTCACCGACGAGAGCCTGTACTACTATGAGGCGGTGTACTGGGCGGCGGCCCCGGAGCGGGTAATCACCGCCGGAACCTCCGAGACGGAGTTCTCCCCGGAGATGGTCTGCACCCGAGCCCAGGCTGTGACCTTCCTGTGGAGGGCCATGGGCTCTCCCCAGCCTGAGACCGAAGGCCTGCCCTTCCGGGACGTGCCGGAGAGCGCCTATTACCGCGGCGCGGCGGCCTGGGCCTGGGAGAACGGGATCAGCGCCGGAACCGCCCCGGAGCGCTTCAGCCCCAACGGAATCTGCACCCGGGCTCAGTTCATCACCATGCTCTGGAGCTGCATGGGCAAGCCCCAGTCCGGCCTGGAGAGCTGTCCCTTCACGGACGTAAAGCCCGAGGCCTACTACAGCGCCGCGGTGCTCTGGGCCTTGGAGCAGGGGGTGGCCGCCGGGACCTCCGAAACCCGCTTTTCTCCCGACGGAAGCTGCACCCGAGCCCAGACCGTGACCTTCCTGTGGAAAGCGTTTTCCAATTGAGAATTGAGAATTGAAAATGGAGAATTGGCAGATCACCCCGCCCCCGTCATTTCGAACGCAGTGAGAAATCCGTATTCCCCCACTCCTGTCATTTCGAACGCAGTGAGAAATCCGTCTCCCTCGCTGACAGGGCAGCGTTGACGTCCCAATTCTCTCCAAAAACGGCAAAAAAAGAACAGGGCAGGAGCTCAGGCTCCTGCCCTGTACTGTATGAGCTGCGCCGCGATGGACACGGCGATTTCCTCCGGGGTCCTGGCACCGATGGGGAGCCCGATGGGGGCGTGGATTCTCTGAATGTCTGACTGGCTGAACCCGGCCTCCGTCAGTAACTGGTTTACATAAGCGGTTTTCCGCCGACTGCCGATGCAGCCGATGTAGCGGGCCTCGGTGGTGAGAAGCTGCCGCAGCACCGTGAAATCCATGGCGTGCTCCGGGGTCATCACCACGGCATAATCCCGGGGGCCGAGGCACAGGCGCTGGGCAATCTCCTCAAAGTCTCCGCAAAGCACCTGAGCGCCGGGGAAGCGCTGGGGCGCGGCCAGCTCCGGCCGGGGATCGTACACCGTCACGGGAAAATCCAGCCGAAGCAGCAGGGGAGCCAGGGCGGCGCTGACGTGGCCCGCCCCGAAGATGTACACCCGGTAATCCCGGCTCAGGGGGAGGGTCATGCGCCAGGCGCCGTCCTCCCCGGGCTGAAAGCGGGGGGAGCTGTCCGGCCTGGGCCGGTTCTCATGGATGCCCGGTACCTCCAGCACAGACAGTCCGGCGCTGCCCTCCGGAAAAGCCCTCAGCTCCAGCCAGCGGTCCCCGGGCTTGGAGAGGGACTCCAGGGCCGCCTCCATCTCCGGCAGCGCTCCGGGGGAGAAGGGGAGAAAGCCCAGGCTTACGGAGCCCCCGCAGACCATCCCGTCCTTCCGGCTCCGGCCCTGATCCAGATCAAAGCTCCGGCGGACAGGGGATAGGCCCGGCTCCCGGGCCAGGGCAATGGCCTGCTGCTCCAGCTTGCCCCCGCCTACGGTGCCGCAGATGGACCCGTCGGCAAATACCGCCATCAGGGTCCCGGCGTCCCGGGGGGTGGAGCCCCGGGCCTGTAGGATCACGCACCAAACCAGGGCCTCTCCCTTCCGAAGACGCCCGATGCTCTGTTCCAGCAGCTCCTTCATTTCCGGCTCCTCACTTGTTCTTTTTCAGCTTTTTGGCAATGGCGCCCAGCACGTCGGTCTGGCTGGTGGTCCCCTTGAAGATTCCGAAGACCGAGGGCAGATGACACAGCAGGGCCAAGGCTGAGAGCACCGCTGACAGGATGCCCGCCTCCAGGTCCCCCTTCAGGAACATGAAGACCATGTAAAACAGGGGAATGACGGGTCCGGCGATGCAGAGGTACTTGGTGGCGAAGGTCACAAGCATTCCGGCGATGTTGGCCAGCAGGCCCCAGAGGAAGCAGTAGACCACAATCACCGCCGAGGAGGTGGCCACGCCCTTGCCTCCCTGGAAGCGGCGCCAAAAGGGGAAATCGTGGCCCAGGGTACAGCCCAGGCCCGCGTACATCATGACAATGCGCCCGGTCTGGGGAAAGAGCAGCCGGGAGATCACCATGGCGGCCACGCATTTCAGGATGTCCCCCAGCAGGGTCAGAATCCCCGGCACAAAGCCCAGGGAGGCCATGATGTTGGCCATACCGGGATTTCCGGTTTCCCCCAGCTCCCGGGCGGATTTTCCGGCAAAGCGCCGGGCCACCAGCTCCGCGGTGAGAAAACAGCCCAGACCATAGCCGATCAAGAGGCTCAAAATACGCTGCGGCATAGACTCCTCCTTTCAAAACAGGCGGATTTCCTACAGCTCCATCATAGACGAATCCCGGAAGGATGTCAACAGGAATCTTAAGAAAGTACGGCGAATATGGGGGAATGCGCCCACAATATCCAAGGCTCAGCCCGGACTTTCCCGGGGGGATCGGAAATTGAGAATGGAAAATGGAAAATTAATGACAACATTTACGCGCAACGCAATGCCGCGAAGAGGAGACCGACTGAATAGATCCGAATAAAAAGGAAAACCCTGCCGCTTTCGTGACAGGGTTTTCCTTATGGTGGACCTTAGGGGGATCGAACCCCTGACCTCCAGATTGCGAACCTGGCGCTCTCCCAGCTGAGCTAAAGGCCCGTGCGAAGGATAGTATAGCACAGCCCGTCCAAAAAAGCAACCATTATTTTCATGCCGGAAAAAATTTTTCTCAGCAATTTTTCTCTGCCATGTGTAGGGACGGCTCTGCTTTGCATAAGTTCCGGCAGCCAAATCAGAGATTTGGGCCGTCACTTATCAGCCGTCCGGTCCGCCAAGGGCGGACAATTTGCCCCAGGCAAATCCAGTGCCGTTGCGACATACGAAAACACACCCCCCAACGCAGCGCCCCGCAGAACACCGGTCCGGGAAACCCGGCCCCGACGGGCGGGCGCAGGCGGGAAGCATGCTCAGCCATGTGTAGGGACGGCTCTCAGCCGTCCGGTCCGCCAAGGGCGGACAATTTGCCCCAGGCAAATCCAGCGCCGCTGCGACATACGAAAACACACCCCCCAAGGCAGCGCACCGCAGAACACCGGCCCGGGGAACCCGGCCCCGACGGGCAGGCGCAGACGGGAGACGGCGGACGGCAAAGTGCCGTCCCTACGGCGTCAACCTTTCGTATCTGTCATTCTGAGCGCAGCGAAGAATCCGTTTCCCCAGGCGGGCGCAGGCGGGAGACGGCGGACGGCAAAGTGCCGTCCCTACAGCGTCAACCTTTCGTATCTGTCATTCTGAGCGCAGCGAAGAATCCGTTCCCCCAAACAGGCGCAGACGGGAAGCATGCGGACGGCAGAGTGCCGTCCCTACAGGCGCGTCATTCTGAGCGCAGCGAAGAATCCGTTTCCCCAGGCGGGTGCAGGCGGGAAGGATGCGGACGGCAGAGTGCCGTCCCTACAGTCGCGTCATTCTGAGCGCAGCGAAGAATCCGTACCCCCGTACCCTGCGGGCGGGGTGCGGCGGACGGCAAAGTGCCGTCCCTACAGACTTGTCATTCTGAGCGCAGCGAAGAATCCGTACCCCCGTACCCTGCGGGCGGGGTACGGCGGACGGCAAAGTGCCGTCCCTACAGACAGGCGGCGGTACACCTGGCCGGGGGACCCGGCCCCCGCGGAACCGGAGGCGCCGCTTTTTCCCGCCGAAAAACCCGGAAAAACTGAAATCACGTCTTGCAATGCGCGGGAATTTCTGCTATAATACAGTGAATTTCTATGAGTAGGAGTATATCTGCGTGTATCTGAAATCCCTTGACCTCCAGGGCTTCAAAAGCTTTCCGGACAAAATTCGCCTGCAATTCGACGGTGAAATCACCGCCATTGTGGGTCCCAACGGCTCCGGCAAATCGAATATTTCCGACGCCATCCGCTGGGTTATGGGAGAGCAGAGCTCCAAATCCCTCCGGGGCGTCAAGATGGAGGACGTGATCTTCGGCGGCACCCTGAAGCGGCCCCAGCTGGGCTTCGCGGAGGCCAGCCTGATCTTTGACAATTCCGACCGCTACTTCGCCTACGACAGCGACGAGCTCATGGTGACCCGCCGCTACTACCGCTCCGGCGAAAACGAATTCTATATCAACAAGCAATCCGCCCGGCTCCGGGACGTGAACGAGCTGTTCATGGACACCGGCCTGGGCAAGGAGGGCTATTCCAATATCTCCCAGGGCCGCATCGACGAGATCCTGGCGGTCAAGAGCACCGACCGCCGGGAGATCTTCGAGGAGGCGGCGGGCATCTCCAAGTACCGCCACCGCAAGGAGGAGACGGAGCGCCGTCTGGAACGCACCGAGGACAATCTGCTGCGGATCAACGACAAAATCTCCGAGCTGGAGCTCCAGGTGGGGCCCCTGCGGGAGCAGTCGGAAAAGGCGAGGAAATACCTGAGTCTCCGGGAGGAGCTGAAGGGGCAGGAGGTAGCTCTCTGGCTCCGGAATCTCAACACCCTGGCCGCCGCCGCCCAAAAGGCGGAGGAGGACTACAACGCCGCCGCCTTCA
>CAMOSU010000058.1 GCA_946625125.1 uncultured Clostridia bacterium | reverse complement strand
ACGGCGACATCCGCCGTGTCAACGTGAACATCGCGGCCACCACCGTGGAGAACTACAAGAAGCTGAAGGACGCCGGCATCGGCACCTACATTCTCTTCCAGGAGACCTACCACAAGGAGAGCTATCTCAAGCTCCATCCCACCGGACCCAAGCACGACTATGATTACCACACCTCCGCCCATGACCGGGCCATGGAGGCGGGGATCGACGACGTGGGCCTGGGGGTGCTTTTCGGCCTGGAGCTGTACCGCTATGAGTTTGCGGGTCTGCTTATGCACGCCGAGCACCTGGAGGCGGTACATGGGGTAGGACCCCACACCATCTCCGTTCCCCGGGTGAAGCCCGCCGACGACATCGACCCCGACGAGTTCAACAACTCCATCAGCGACGAGATGTTCGCCAAGATCACCGCCTGCATCCGTCTGGCTGTCCCCTACACCGGCATCATCATCTCCACCCGGGAAACCGAAGCCACCCGGTCCAAGCTGCTGCGGCTGGGCGTCAGTCAGGTCAGCGGCGGTTCCCGGACCTCCGTGGGAGGCTACGCGGGCTACAGTCCCGAGGAGCGGCCCCACGACACGGAGCAGTTTGACGTCTCCGACCAGCGCTCTCTGGACGAGGTGGTGCGCTGGCTCATGGAAAACGGTCATATTCCCTCCTTCTGCACCGCCTGCTACCGGGAGGGCCGCACCGGGGACCGCTTCATGAGCCTCTGCAAGTCCGGCCAGATTCTCAACTGCTGCCACCCCAACGCCCTCATGACCCTCACCGAGTACCTGGTGGATTACGCCAGCCCCGAAACCAAGGAAATCGGCTTCAAAATGGTGGAGGAGGAGCTGAAGAAGATCCCCAGAGACCGGGTTCGGGAAATCGCCGCGGAGCACATTGAGGCCATCAAGCATTCCAACAGCCGGGACTTCCGTTTCTGATGCCGCGCTCCCCTACCTGTCATTTTGAGGACAGCGAGAAATCCGTCCCCCAAAGTCATTTCGAGGGCAGCGAGAAATCCGTCCCCCAATGTCATTTCGAGCGCAGCGAGAAATCCGTCTCTCCTTCCTGGAGGTATTTATGAGTTTGAATGAAACCGTCTCCGCCGAGCGGCTGCACATCGCCTTTTTCGGCAAGCGCAACGCGGGCAAATCCAGCCTGGTAAACGCCGTCACGGGGCAGAAGCTCTCCGTGGTCTCCCCCGTCAGCGGCACCACCACCGATCCGGTCCAGAAGGCCATGGAGCTGCTGCCCCTGGGTCCGGTGCTGATCATCGACACCCCGGGCTATGACGACGAGGGGGAGCTGGGCAGCCTCCGGGTGGAGAAAACCCAACAGATTCTGAACAAAACCGACGTGGCGGTGCTGGTCTACGACGCGGCCCTGGGCATGAGCCCGGAGGACGAGTCTCTGCTGGAAAGCTTGGAGGGCCGAAAAATTCCCGTGATTCTGGCGGCGAATAAGAGCGATCTGACCCAGGATTCCCCGGTCACGGACCCGAAATCCCGGGAGAAGCCGATGCGGGTCTCCGCCCTGACCGGCAAGGGGGTCCGGGAATTAAAGGAGCGCCTGGCCGCCCTGGCCCCCAGGGCTCGGGAGAAATACATCCTGGCGGACCTGGTCTCCCCCGGGGACCTGGTGATCCTGGTGACGCCCATCGACGCCGCCGCCCCCAAGGGCCGCTTGATTCTCCCCCAGCAGCAGACCCTCCGGGAGCTGCTGGACCTGCACTGCGTTCCCCTCTGCTGTCAGGTGGAGGAGCTGTCGGGGCTGTTGGAGCGCCTCAGCGCGCCGCCCCGGCTGGTGGTGACGGATTCCCAGGCCTTTGGCCGGGTTTCCCCCCTGGTTCCCTCCTCCATTCCCCTGACCTCCTTCTCCATCCTCTTTGCCCGGTACAAGGGCCAGCTCTCCACCCTGGCGGCGGGAGCCAGAGCCCTGTCCCAGCTTCAGGACGGAGACCGGGTCCTGATTTCCGAGGGCTGCACCCACCATCGCCAGTGCGGAGACATCGGCAGCGTAAAGCTCCCGGCCTGGGTCCGGCGCTACAGCGGAAAGGAGCCGGTATTCTCCTTTAGCTCCGGCGGCGAGTTCCCGGAGGACCTGAAGGATTATGCCCTGGTGATCCATTGCGGCGGCTGCATGCTCAACGAGGCCGCCATGCGGCACCGGATGGAGACCGCCCGGGCCGCCGGGGTCCCCATGGTGAACTACGGCGTGGCCATTGCCCAGATTCACGGAATCCTGGACCGGAGCCTGGAGCCCTTCAAGGATCAATTATAAAGAAGAAACAGCGCCCTGTGGGGAAGAACCTCACAGGGCGCTGCCGCGTCTTTTCTTACTTTTTCTTGCCGCTCTTCTTGGGAGCCGGGTCCTTGTGATCCAGGAACATCCAGATCAGGGCAGCCACAATGCCGCCGGCCAGAGGAGCGAGGATGAAGATCCAGATCTGGCTCAGGGCGTTGCCGCCGGCAAAGAGGGCGGGGCCGAGAGACCGGGCGGGGTTGACACTGGTGCCGGTGATGCCGATGCCCAACAGATGTACCAGGGTCAGAGAGGCGCCGATGACGAGACCGGCCACCTTGCTGTAGGCCTCCCGGGAGGTGACACCCAGAATGGCCAGCACAAAGATGCAGGTCAGAACCAGCTCCACCAGGAAGCCGCCGAAGAGCTTCTCAGGGTCCACGGCGTTGGCGCCGAAGCCGCAGTCAAAGCCGAAGATCACGCCAAGCAAAGCAGCGCCGGCAATGGCGCCCAGAACCTGGGCAATGACGTAGCAGACGAAATCCTTGGCGTTCATCTTCCTGCTCACCAGCATGGCGATGGAGACGGCGGGGTTGATGTGACAGCCGGAAATATTGCCGATGGAGTAGGCCATGGCCACAATCACCAGGCCAAAGGCCACGGCGGTGGCCAGATAGGCGGCGATTCCGCCCTCGGGGGTCCCGCAGCCGGTGACAATGGCGGTGCCGCAGGCGACCAGCACCAGTACAAAGGTTCCGATGAATTCCGCGACGTACTTTCTCAGATCTTTCATAGGTATCCCTCCTTTTTAGATCAAAAGCCGGAGCTTTTGTCCCGCTTATTATATCGCATTTTCAAGCATGTTGCAAGTGCTTCCGAAAAATATTCTCCCTTGGGCTTGACAAATCGACAAATGCTGTGTATATTAATTGAACACAATCAAATTGTGGAAAGGATGAAAGCAATGGATTATTCTTACCGTACCAAGGGCGTTTGCTCTGTTCAGATCAACTTCAACCTGAAGGACGACGTGGTTTCCGACGTGGAATTCATCGGCGGCTGCAACGGCAATCTCAAAGCCATCAGCAAGCTGGTGGAGGGCATGACCGTAGAGCAGATCGAGGGCTATCTCAAGGGCAACACCTGCGGCTACAAGCCCACCTCCTGCGCCGATCAACTGGCCATTGCGGTGCGCCAGGCCTACAACAGCGCCCATGCCTGAGGCTGAGCTGGACCGCTTCGCCGGTCTTCGGCTGGACAACCAGCTCTGCTTCCCCCTCTACGCCGCCTCCCGGGAGATCATCCGGATGTACCGGCCCTTTCTGGAGGAGCTGGATCTCACCTACACCCAGTACATCACCATGATGGTGCTCTGGGAGCAGGAGGAAATCAGCGTCAAGCAGTTGGGAAAGCGGCTGTATCTGGACAGCGGAACCCTGACGCCTCTTCTTAAGAGCCTGGAGGCCAAGGGCTATGTCACCCGGACCCGCAGCGAGGCGGACGAACGGGTGGTGCTGGTGCGGCTCACTCCCCAGGGCAAGGCCCTCCGGGAACAGGCTGTGTCCGTCCCGGAGGGTATGCGGGCCTGCGTCCGTCTGAGCCCCGAGGAAGCCGCGGTGCTCTACAAGCTCCTGTACAAGCTGCTGGCGGAGGAAAAAGGGAGATAGAAAGAAAACGCTGTGCGCCCGGCACAGCGTTTTCTCTTATTCTCATCGAATCAGAGGGGACTTTTTGCTCTGGGGAGCGCTGGATTTCCGCTGCTTTTCCCTGCGGAAAAAGATCACCAGATACACCGCGTAGAGGGCGGCGGTGGCAAGCACCGTACCCAGCAGGCCCTCCTCCTGGGTGGCCAGGGCCAGAATCAGCCCCAGTACCACCAGAATCCCCACAAATACAGCGACAAAGCGCTGAAAGCCGGGACTTCTCATGCTTACGCGGGAAGGAAGCCGGACATGGCGGCCTTCAGCTCCTCCATGAGCTTGTTGGCCTCCTCCCAGCTCTGGCCGATGGCGGTGTAGTAGAGCTTGATCTTGGGCTCCGTGCCGGAGGGCCGGAAAATGATCTTGCCCTTCTCCCCCAGCTCCAGGGTGAAGACGTTGGAGCTGGGCAGACCGGTCCTGGACTCCACGCCGCACTTCAGGCACTTGCGGACCCCGGTGAGATAGTCCACCGTGGCAGTGACCTTGCAGCCTGCCACCTCGGAGGGGGTGTTTTCCCGGATGTTGCTCATGAAGGCCTTGGAGACCTCGCCGGCGGTGATGCCCTGGAGCTCCACGCTCTGAACGTAGGCGGCGTAGCAGCCGAACTGCCGATAGAGGGCGTCCATATAGTCCGCCAGGTTCATGCCGTTCTCCTTGGCGTAGGCGGCAGCCTCGCAGACCAGCATGGTGGCCACCACGGCGTCCTTATCCCGGGCGTAGCTGCCCTTGAGATAGCCGCAGCTCTCCTCAAAGCCAAAGACGAACCTGTCCTCCTGGCCCAGACCCTCCAGACGGAGAATCTCACCGCCGATGTACTTGAAGCCCGTGAGGACGTTCTTCATCTCCAGGCCGTAGAACTCCGCGATCTTGTCCGCCAGGGGGGTGGAGACGATGGACTTGATGGCCTCGGCGCCCTGAGGCAGGTCTCCCCGCTCAGTCCGGGTCCGGAGAATGTAGTCCAGCAGGACGCAGCCCAGCTCGTTGCCGCTGAGCTTGCGGAAGCTGCCCTTCACGGGAACCGCCACGGCGGTGCGGTCGGCGTCGGGGTCAGTGCCGATGATGAGATCGGGATGCACTTGCTCCGCCAGCTTGTAGCTCTCATTCAGCGCGGCGTCGGTCTCGGGGTTGGGATAGGAGCAGGTCTTGAAATCGCCGTCGGGCTTCTCCTGGGCGGTAACAATGTCCGCCTTGACGCCGATGCGCCGGAAGAGCTCCCGGACGGGCTTGTTGCCGGTGCCGCAGAGGGGGGTGTAGAGGACGTGCAGGCCGGAGCTCTTCACCCGCTCCAGGTTCAGTCCCTCCTGCATCACCCGGTCGATGTAGGAGTCCCACACAGACTTGGGGATGTCGTGGATCAGACCCTCGGTCTTCAGCAGATCGAAGCTCTTTTCCGGCAGGACGAAGTAGGGAGTCTTCTGAATTTCTTCATAGACAATGGCGGCGGGCTCGTCGGTCATCTGGCAGCCGTCCTCGCCGTAGCACTTGATGCCGTTGTACATGCCGGCGTTGTGGGAGGCAGTGACCATAATGCCGCAGCCGCAGCGCAGCTCCCGCACCGCGTAGGACAGCATGGGCGTGGGGGCCAGCTCGTGATAGATGTGAACCTCAATGCCGGTCTCGGCCAGGGCGGCGGCGCAGATCTCGGCGTAAAGGCGGGAGTTATGGCGGCTGTCATAGCCGATGGCGCAGCGCTTGGGAAGCTCTGTTCCGTTGAGCCACTTGGCAATGCCCTGGGCGGTGCGGCGGACGGTGAACTCATTGAGCCGGTTGCAGCCCAGACCCATGATTCCCCGTATGCCGGCGGTGCCGAAGGCCAGCTCCGCGCCGAAGCAGCCCTTCAGCGCCAGCTCATTGCCCTCCATGGCCTGAAGGGTATCGCGGTAGGAAACGGGACAGTTTTCCAGCCAGAATTTGTACTGTTGCAAATAATCCATGGTATCCTCCCTGTGATGGTATTTGATGGTATCAGTCCACGTCTTCGATGATGGCGGGGTTGGAGGCGGGCTTGGCCTTGTTCTGGGCGCCCACCAGGGCGTTGAACTTGGCCCGGGACTCCTTGACCTCGTTGAGGGCCTCGGAAATGGCCTGCTCCGTCTGCTTCAGAGCGTCGTCCACATAGTCGTTGGTGACGCCCTTGAGCTCCCGAATCCGATCCTGGGCGGCCTGCACCATGGCGTTGGCCTCCTCCTGAGCGTGGCGGTAGATCTCGTCGTCGGAGACCAACTGCCGGGCCTGGGCCTGGGCCTGCTTGAGAATGTTCTCCGCCTCCCGCTTGGCGTTGTTGATGACCTCCCCCCGGGATTCCACGATGGTCCGGGCCTGCTTCAGCTCGCCGGGGAGCTGGTTGCTGATTTCGTCCAGCAGATCCAGAACCCGATCCCGCTCCAGCACGCACTTGTCAGCGCTCAGAGGCACGCCCCGGGCATCCTGTACCATTTCGTAAAGGGTGCTGATGATCTCTTCAATCCCGTGTTCATTCATAGGTCTTTCCTCCTGTATTTATGCTAAGACAGTCCCGGCCCGGTAGAGGGTGATCCCCGTCTTGCCGTAGCGGTAATCCTTGACCCGGTGAAGCGGGCCCCAGGCGTCGGGCAGAGTTTTGTCCGCAGGTCTCTCACATACTATTATAGCACCGGATTTCAAGATGTCAATTTCAGAAATCCGTTTTAAGGCGTTTTCCAGAAATTTCTCCCGATAGGGAGGGTCCAAAAACACCAGATCGAAGCGCTTTTTGCAGTGATTGAGATACTCCATATAGTCTGAGCAGTGCAGCTCCGCCTTTTCCCCCAGGCGGGTCTTTTTCAGATTCTCCCGGATGATCCCCAGGCAGTCCCGGCTCTGGTCCACCAGAACCGCTCCCGCGGCCCCCCGGCTCAGGGCCTCGATGGCCATCTGGCCGCTGCCGCTGAACAGGTCCAGCACCTGCCGGCCCTCCAGCTCAAACTGAATGATATTGAAAACGGCCTCCTTGACCCGGTCCGTGGTGGGTCTGGTGTCCAGTCCCTCCCGGCTCAGCAGCGGGACGGAACGGGCGGTACCGGCAATGACTCTCATGTGCCTTCCTCCTGATGAAAATACTGATAAACGGACATGGCGGCGTCCTTGGGCAGTACCCCCTGCAGCTCCTGGAGGCTGGCCTCCCCCACGGCCCGCACGGTCTTGAAGCGTTTGAGCAGCTCTCCCCGGCGCTTGTCTCCGATGCCGGGAATCCGGTCCAGGGTGCTGCCCTTCAGGCGCTTGCTCCGGAGCTTCCGGTGGTAGCTGATGGCGAAGCGGTGGGTCTCCTCCTGGATGGTTCCGATGAGGGCAAAGACGCTCTGCTTGCCGGAAATGCCGATCTCCTCCCCCTCCGGGGTCACCAAGGCCCGGGTCCGGTGCCGGTCGTCCTTCACCATGCCGAAAATGGGAAGCTCGATCCCCATGGGCCGCAGCTCCCGCAGCACGGTCTGGGCGTGGTTTACGCCCCCGTCGATGAGAAGCAGATCCGGGGCGGTTTCAAAGCCCTTGTCCCCCGCCAGATAGTGGGTGAACCTCCGGCGCAGCACCTGCCGCATGGAGGCGTAGTCATCCTGGTCCTCCAGCCCCTCCAGCTTGAAATGCCGGTAGGCGGAGCGCAGGGGCCTGCCGTCCTCAAAGACCACCATGGAGGCCACGATGTCCGTGCCGGAGATGTTGGAGATGTCGTAGGATTCCATTCTCCTGGGCTGCTTTTCCAGCTTCAGCATCTGGCGCAGCAGCTCCAGGCTCCCCCGGAGCTTTTCTTCCCGGGTGGTGATGCGCTCCGCCTCCTGCCGGGCGTTCTGCATGGCCAGCTCCACCAGACGGGTGTTGTCTCCCCGTTGGGGAACCCGGATGTGGACCCTCTTTTGGAGATTCTGAAAGAGCAGCTCCTCAAAGAGCTGGGCGTCCTCCATCTCCATGGGCAGGAGAATCTGCTTCGGGGCGGCTCCCCGGCTGAGGTAGTACTGCTTGGTCAGGGCGGAGACGGCCTCCCCGGGGTCCTCCGCCAGGGGCAGAATCTCATAGTCCTTGTCCACCAGATTGCCGTCCACATAGTGCAAAACGGCAAAGCAGCCCTTGGCCTCCGTCTGGGCGTAGCCCACGGCGTCGGTGTCCGCCATTCTCCCGGCGGTGACAAGCTGCTTCTGTCCCAGGGCCTCGATGGCGTTCATCCGGTCCCGGAGCTGGGCGGCCCGCTCAAATTCCAGGGCGTCGGAGGCGGCCAGCATCCGCTCCCGGAGTCCGGCGGCCACGGCCTTGTAGCTGCCGGAGAGCAGAGCGGCGATCTGCTGCATCCGCTGCTGGTACTCCTGCTGATCCGGCTGACCCCGGCACCAGCCCTCGCAGTTTCCCATCTGGTAATTGAGGCAGGGACGCTCCCTGCCGATGTCCCGGGGGAACTGCTTCCCGCAGCCCGGGAGCTTGAAGGTCAGCCGCAGGGTGTCCATAAGCTTCTGGGTGAGAAAGCGGCCGCCGTAGGGGCCGTAGTATTTGGCCCCGTCCTCCAGGACCCTGGGGGCCAGGCTCATGACGGGGTAAGCCTCCCGCAGATCCAGCCGCAGGTAGGGGTAGCCCTTGTCGTCCTTCAAGAGGATGTTGTACTTGGGCATGTAGCGCTTGATGAGGCTGCATTCCAGCACCAGGGCCTCAAACTCCGAGGCGGCGATGATCACGTCGAAGTGGTCCACCTTGGAAACCATCAGCCGGGTTTTGGGGGTATGGGCGGCGGATTCGATGAAATACTGACTCACCCGGTTTTTCAGCTTTTTGGCCTTGCCCACGTAGATGACCTCGTTGGCCTGGTTCTGCATGAGATAGACCCCCGGGGCTAGGGGCAGGCTCAGAGCCTTTTCCTTCAATTCTGCTTTGGTCACAGCGATTCCTCCCGGATAGAGCAGGCCCCAAAGACCGGAGACGGTCTTTGGGGCTTCTTGTCAGAACAGATCCTCTTCCAGCATATCGGCAAGGCTCTTGACAGCTTCCTCCTCGTCGGGTCCTTCGGCGGAAATGGTCACTTCCGTGCCGGTGACGATGGCCATGGACAGGACGCCCAGGAGACTCTTGGCGTTGATCTTGCGTTCATCCGCCTCAATCCAGATGCTGGAGCGGAAATCGTTCGCCTTCTGGATAAAGTAAGTAGCCTGCTTATTGTGCAGTCCGGACGCGCATTTCACAACAGTTGTAACGCTGAACATTTTGTCACCTCACAAGCTTTTTGGTGGTGCCTTAACAAGTATTGTAACTATACACATTTCCCGGTAAAAAGTCAAGTAAAATCTTTCCGAACAATTATATGACCAATTTTGTCGTTTACCGTGAATGCTTCCTCAGGCCAGCTCCGCGATGGTTACGCCGTCCTCCCCCTCGCCGTAGACGCCCAGACGGTATTTTTTGACGTGCTTGTTGTGCTTGAGCTCCTCCTGGACGGTTTTCCGCAGTACGCCGGTGCCCTTGCCGTGGATGATGCGGACCTGCTGGAGATTGGCCATAAAGGCGTTGTCCAGGAAGATGGTCAGCACCGCGGCGGCCTCCAGGGCGTCCATGCCCCGCAGATCCAGCTCCGGGGACTGGGCCTGGTTTTTGAACTCCCGGCGGGTTTTGTCAATGAACTTTTTCACCTGGGTAGGCTCGTTTTCCAGCAGATAGATTTCATCGGCCTTGACGTTGACCTTCATGATCCCGGCCTGGAGCTGATAGCTGCCGTCCTTGTTCACGGCCAGCACCGTAGCCTTGGTCCCCAGCTTCAGAAGCTCCACCGTGTCCCCCGCCCGGATCTCCCGGGAGGGCTTGGGCCGCCGCATGGCCTCCTGTTTGGGAGCGAGCTGGGCCTCGGCCTCGTTGAGCTGGCGGCGAAGCTCCGCCTGCCGGGCGTTGATTCCCTGGGCGTCGGCGGTATCCTTCATCTGCTTGCGGAGCTGCTTCAGCTCCTCGTAGACGCTGTTGGCGGTGCGGCGGGCCTCGTCCAGAATCATCTGGGCCTCTTTTCTGGCCTGGGCCACAGCCTTTTCCTTCTCCTTCTTGATCTGGGCGTAGTATTCCTCGGACTTCTGCTGGGTCTGGAGGGTGGCCTGGCGAAGCTGCTCCGCCTCCACCCGGGCGTTTTCCATGAGCTGACGCTGCTGCTCCAACTGGTCCAGAACCTCCTCAAAGTCCAGATCGTTCTGGCTGACGGTGTTCCGGGCGGCGGTGATGATCTCCTCCGGCAGCCCCAGCCGCCGGGAGATGGCAAAGGCGTTGGACTTCCCCGGCACGCCGATGAGAAGCTTGTAGGTGGGCTTCAGGGTCTCCACGTCAAATTCGCAGGCGGCGTTGGTGACGCCGGCGTTCCGCATGGCGTATACCTTCAGCTCCGCGTAGTGGGTGGTGGCGGCCACCCGGCTGCCCCGGCCCCGGCAGAACTCAATGAGGGAAATGGCCAGGGCGGCGCCCTCGGCGGGGTCGGTTCCGGCTCCCAGCTCGTCAAAGAGCACCAAAGAGCGTTGGTCGCACTGCTCCACCACCTGCACAATGTTCCGCATGTGGGCGGAGAAGGTGGAAAGGCTCTGCTCGATGCTCTGCTCGTCCCCGATGTCCGCCAGCACCTTGTCGAAGACCGAGACGCTGGAGCCGTCCGCCGCGGGGATGTGGAGACCGCACTCCGCCATGAGGGTCAGAAGCCCCACGGTTTTCAGGGTTACGGTTTTGCCGCCGGTGTTGGGGCCGGTGATAATCAGGGTGTCGAAGTCCTTTCCCAGATTCACCGAGACGGGGACCACGGTTTTGGGGTCAATGAGGGGATGCCTGGCCCGGATCAGATCAAGCTGCCCGTCCTCCCGGATCTGGGGGGCGGTGGCCTTCATGCGGAAGGAGAGCTTGGCCCGGGCGAAAATGGCGTCCAGGTCCACCAGCAGGCTGTAATCCTGGGAGATGGTCTCCCGGTGGTTGGCCGCCTCGGCGGAGAGCTCCGCCAGAATCCGCTCGATCTCCTTCTTTTCCCGGAGCAGCAGCTCCCGCAGGGCGTTGTTGGCGTTTACCGAGGACATGGGCTCCACAAAGTAGGTGGAGCCGGTGGAGCTGACGTCGTGGATCAGCCCTGGAACCTCGTTCTTGAACTCCGCCTTCACCGGCACCACGTAGCGGTCTTGCCGCAGGGTGATGATGGGGTCCCGGAGGAACTTGGAATAGGCGGGAGAGCTGATGATCTTTTGCAGGCTTTCCTTGATTTTGGCGCTCTGGATTCGCATGTGCCGCCGGATGTCCGCCAGCTCCGGGCTGGCGGCGTCGGCAATCTCCTCCTCGGAGAGGATCGCCCCGGTGATCCGTTCCTCCAGATAGCGATTGGGGGTCAGGGCGGCAAACATCCAGTCCAGGGAGGTATTGGCGCAGGCGCCGTCATAGTATTCCTTGGCGCCCCGGGCGCAGCGCAGCACCCCGGCGATTTGCAGCAGCTCCTTGGGGTTCAGGCTGCCTCCCCGGTCCGCCCGGTCCAGGCTGGGCCGCACGTCCTTCACGTCCTGGAAGGCCGGGGCGGAGCGCAGGTCAATGAGGCGGCAGGCGTCCCCGGTCTGGGTCTGGAGCAGGCGCACGTCCTCGGGATCGCAGATGGGTCGGAGCTTCAGGCAGCGCTCCTTGGCCTCGCCGCTGACGGCGGACTCCGCCAGCATCCCGAGAATCCGGTCCAGCTCTAATTTCTGTAATGATTTTTCATATAATTCCGTCATGGTTTTCTCCGTAATATCGCATGGACTTGTAAAAATCCAGGGTGTTGAAGCTGTGCTCCAGTTGGGTCATGAGATAGGCCTCGGTGAGAGAGCTCAGCTCTGTCAGACTCTCCCCCTCCAGCCGGAAGGAGAACAGGCGCTTGGGCGGACACCAGACGATGTAGCGCATGGCGGCCAGCATCCCCGAACGCAGGGGCATGCGGATTCCCCCCTCTCCCCCTCCGCAGGCGGCGCAGCAGAGGCTGCCGCTGCTGAGGTCGAAGCGCTCCGGCTCCAAGGCCCCGCAGACCCCGCAGGCGCTGAGATCCGGGGTGAAGCCCGCCAGACAGGCCAGGCGCAGCTCAAAGGCCGCCTTCACCAGCTCCTGGGGCTTTTTCAGGCTTCCCAGGGCGTACAGGGCGTTGCAGAGCAGGGACAGAAGCTCCGGGTTGGGAGCGTCCTCCTGGGCCACCGCCGCTGTGGTCTGGGCGAAGTAGGAGCTCAGGGCCAGCAGCACAATGTCCTCCCGCAGAGGGCGAAACTGCTCCAGGGACTGGGCCTCCCGAACCGTCAGCTTCCCCCGGTAGTCAAAGAGGGTGAACTCCGACAGGGTGAGAAGCTGACAGGCGCTTTTCAGGGGGGAGCTGCCCCGGCGGACGCCCCTGGCCTTCACCGTCAGCAGGCCCTGATCTTTAGAAAGGATGTCCAGGAGCTTGTCCGCGTCGTTGATCTCCACCTCCCGGAGCACCATCGCTTCGGTTTTGATATACATGCGCATCCCCCTCGGGTGCTTGGGCGCGCCGGTTCTCCAAGGCCCGGTACTGAAGGTACAGTTCCGGGGAGCCGGTGCGCTCAAAGGCTTTCCAAAGCAGATTCGGATAATCCATCGCAAAGGCCTCCTGTCAGTTGTTGGCAATAGCTTTTGCAGATGGTTCCGGCCTTATACCAGAAAATTACTGATCCGAATAGCCGAAATTGCGGATCATGAAATCGCTGTCCCGCCAGTTTTCCTTCACCTTGATCCAGGTTTGCAGATAGACCCTGGTTCCCATGAAGCGCTCGCAGTCGGCCCGGGCCTGGGAGCTGATCTTCTTCAGCATCTGCCCGCCCTTGCCGATGATGATGCCCTTGTGGCTGGCCTTCTCGCAGTAGATGGTGGCGTCGATGTCGATGACGCCGTTGTCCCGCTCGGAGAATTTGGTGATCTCCACCGCCGTGCCGTGGGGGATCTCCTTTTCCAGATTCCAGAGCATTTTTTCCCGAATGATCTCCGCGATGACCTGACGCTCCGGCTGGTCGGAGGTCATACCCTCCGGGAAGAACCAGGGGGACTCCACGGCATAGCCCTGGCAGAGCTTCAAAAGCTCCTCCACCCCCTCCTTGGTTTTGGCGGAAATGGGAAGAATCTCATCAAAGGCGAAGGCGTCCTTATAGGCGGCGATCACCGCCAAAAGCTGCTCCTTGTCCTCCACCTCGTCGATCTTGTTGATCACCAGGATGGCGGGGACCCCCATCTGCGCAAAGCGCTCCATGAGGGCCTGCTCCTGGGGGCCGATGTTGGCGATGGGCTCCACCAGCAGCAGCGCCAGG
>CAMOSU010000057.1 GCA_946625125.1 uncultured Clostridia bacterium | reverse complement strand
TTATCTCCTTGTAGGTTTTCTGTTGATTTGTTTATTACTCTAATACATCACCGGAGAACACAGAGGACGGTTGTGCTGATGGATGGCTTGAGCCAGCGCTCCCCGCAGGACAACCCTGTCTACGCCTTCATGGACAAAAAGCGCGCTGAGGGAAAGCCTTACTACGTCTACATGACCGCTGGCGTAAACAAATTCCTGCGCATCTACTACGGGAAGGTGAACGCTTTTCTTTCACCAAGGGAAGACGCAGAGGCCGAGGCGGACGAATCCGATTCCTGACAGCCTCGCGCTTCCTACACAGGCCAGCGCTCCAAGGTGGTCTGTTTGCTGTACATACAATTCCTTGAGAAAAATTTTCCATTTTTTCTCATTTTTCTCTTGACTTTCTATTTGCAGACTGTGCTGACTCTTGACTTTCTATTTGCAGACTGTGTTTTCTTTCAATCGCCATATTCATAAAAGTAAAAATTCTCCGATAGCTCCTCGAAATAGAGATAATTATCACTGCCTGACATTTCACCGAGATAACCTTCATCAAAGACTTGAAACTTCATTTCTTCCCTATACTCTGGCAGTTGCTTGATGTTTCCAGTTTGAACATAACATATTCCGGCACCGGTTGTTGAGCCCATCCCGAAAGAGAATTCCACAAAATAGATGCAGTGTCCTCTTTTGATTATCCTTTTAGTTTTCGAGCTTTGAAGCAGTGCTTTAGTTGCATAGCTGTCAAATTCTTCATATACAATCCAGAAATCCGAGATATCCTTAAGACTTTTAACAGTAACTTTATCCTCATTTAACGCTATGGCAATTGAATATTGCCAGGCAAATGAATCTGAATCAAGCAATTCATTTGCACAGCGTTCAAACAAATTTTTATTGGCTGAAAAATCTTGAATGATTTCTGCCTTATTAGAGATATAACCTTTCTCACATGCTGTACATACAAAAAGCAAGAAAATACAAGCGATAAAAATGAAGAAGTTCTTGATTATTTTCATGGGTGTGCCTCCTGATACAAGGCGATGCCGTAGCTTGTCATCTCGTACAATCAGAGGACGGTTCTCTGATTAACTGTTAAATAATAGCACTACCGTCGTTGTTGTCAATCAGAGAACCGTCCCCCGATTGAGAAAAAATCTTTCACCTTTTCACATTTTCCTCTTGACTTTCTATTTGCAGACTGTGTTCATGTTCATTCCTAAAAATGTGCAATGACGTAATACAAGCAGTTCTGAATCTTGTAATAAAAGAATGTATCATCGCTTCCATTCTTTTCGCCTAGAATGCCTCCTGTAGCCTCATCGGGATGGTATACAAATTTATCGGAATAGCCAAATAAATCTTCAATATCATCAGAGGGGACAAATATTACCTTGTAATACGTCATATTTGAACCAATCCCGGAACCGCCTACACTGTATTCGATAGCATCATCGCGAACGGTAATCACCTCGATCATATTCGTAGCAAATAGCGGTTCTAATTCAGGGATTTTTTCCTCTTCAACACTTTCCAGATGATAAGAATACAACCGCATAGTACCGTCTTGGTTCTCAGAGATGTTGATCGCATCGTCTTTAGCTGCATAGTTGTCTAGCAAGAAACATGAACAGCTAATCAGTGTTTCTGCATGATCTTTGGCAAATGAAACAATTTCATTAAAAGCAGGCGGTTTTCCTCCTGCATGGTTACAGCCCGAAAAGAAAAAAACAAGGAAGAATATATACGCACAAAGCTTTTTCACCATATTATCCTCCATATCCATATCGGTCTTCCATGTATAGATCAAACCCATAGTTCTGCACCACGCTTCTGCCGTTCAGCGCGTAATAGTGGACGTATTGCGAGCGGAACAGCTCTGCCAGAGAACGGATCGGCCTGATTGTAGAGAAGGAGATGCTGTAGGAGAAATCGTCGGCGAACAGCGGCGTGAGATCGTTCAAATAAGTGACAAACGCGGCGATCACAAGCATGAGCGCAGCGAGCGATATGAGGGAAGACCGTTTGTGTTTCATCTTGTTCTTTTACTCCGTGTTGCTTCGTTTCGGGTGCTCTCAATCACAATCACGGGACGATTCGATTGATTGTACCTTCCGGTGGTTGCCGCACCGGTGCTTCCCGGGATGGGATGCCCCCTCCCGGGCTTTGGATTGCCGCAAGGTTCATTCTGCTGCCCATTCTTCAATCGAAGTACCGTCCCTGATTGACTTGCATAGACTTGTATATTTTAACGTATTTATTATATTTCATTATCTTATGAATGTCAAGAATTGCTTGTTTTACATTTGTATTGCTTTTTCAATTTTTGTACATTATACTGATGGTGAGACAAGGAAGGATAATTCTGCTATGCTGGATCAAAATGTTACTGTGAATTACCAGAGGGGCGTGGCTTCGCTGGTGCTGCTGAGCCTGCTGAAGCAGTCGGATATGTACGGCTATCAGTTGGTGCAGGAAATGGAGCGGCAGTCTTCGGGGGCTCTTTGCATGCAGGAGGGCGCCCTTTATCCCGTGCTGTACAAATTGGAGGACGGAGGCTACGTCAGCTCGAAAAAGGTTCTGGTGGGCAAACGCATGACCCGGGTGTACTATCACCTGGAGCCCTCGGGACAGACGTATCTGACTCAACTGATCCGGGATTACACCGCCGTGGTCAATGGAGTTTTTCAGATTGTGGAGGGAAAAGCCCATGGAAAAGCTGGAGAATAAATACGCCCGGCGCTATCTGCGTCGGGTTCGGGCCTTGCTGCCCTGCTCCCGGCGGGAGAAGAAGCCCATTACCCTTTCTCTGTCTGAAAGCCTGGCTGATTTTCTGGAGGAGCAGCCGGAGGCGGATTATGCCGCCATCCAGGAGCGCTTCGGCAACCCCGAGACCGTGGCTGCCATGTGTATTGCGGAGACGCCCATGCCCAGGGTTCTCAAGGAAATCCGTATCCGCAGCCGGGTCTGGCGGCTGGCTGTCGCCGTGGCTCTGCTCATTCTGTTGAGCTGGGCCGGCTATGTGCTGTATACCCAGCACAGCATTGAGAGTGAGGTTTATAACGGCCACTATGTAGATACCATTCATATTATTTCCAGGACCGATGATTGAGCTTTCCCCAAGCCTTTCGTATCTCATGGATTTGGAGGTGTTTTCCATGTCTGAACACAAACCGCGCCGTCTGCTTGCCCTTCTGCTTTGCTTGGCGCTTGTCTTCTCCGTAGTCCCCCGCGCCGCCGCGGAAGACTCGCCCCCCGCGGCAGAGCTGCCGGAGGACAGCAGCTTGCAGGAGACCGTCTTCTATCCAGACGGGTCCCGGGAGGTCACCGTCACCCATATTCTTTCCGCGGAGCCCGGCCGGGGCAGTGTAACCGCCTCCAAGGACAGAAAATACTATTCTGACAGCAACGTGCTTCTCTGGAAGGTGACGCTCACCGGAACCTTCAGCTACAACGGCAGCAGCTCCTCCTGCACCGCCGCCAGTACCGCCGTCAACATTTACAGCTCCACCTGGGTCAAGGTTTCCGAGTACACCAACCACAGCGGCAGCACCGCCACCTGTGCGGTGATGATGGGCAAAAAGGTCCTGGGGGTGGTGATTACGTTCATCAACGTGAATCTCACCCTGAGCTGCGACAAGAACGGCAACATCAGTTGACCGGAAACGGGTCGGCCGGAGGCCGGCCCGTCTCGCGTTCCGGGGATCCATCACAGAAAATTTACAATTAGTGGGTTGACTTCTGCACAATTCATGCTATAATAGCTTAGCACTCAGAAATAAAGAGTGCTAAGCTATTGCCTTTTTTTGGGCGCTCGGCCAGGCATTTTTCGCCGCCCGGGAAAGCAGTTATTTCAGTAAATTATTTGAAGGAGGCATTCCTATGAAGTTAAAGCCCTTGGCTGACCGTGTGCTGCTGAAAGCCACGGAGGCCGAAGAAACCACCAAGTCCGGCATCATCCTTTCCACCGCCAATAAGGAAAAGCCCATTGTTTCCGAGGTCATTGCGGTTGGCCCCGGCGGCGTGGTGGACGGCAAGGAGATCGTTATGACCGTAAAGCCCGGCGATAAGGTTGTTGTGGCCAAATACGCAGGCACCGAGGTCAAGCTGGACGGTGTGGAATACTCCATCGTCCGCCAGAACGACATTCTGGCAATTGTAGAATAATTGGAGGGAACGACAATGGCAAAGCAGATTATTTACGGCGAAGAAGCCAGAAAAAAGATTCAGGCCGGTCTGGACCAGCTTGCGAATACGGTGAAGGTCACCCTGGGTCCCAAGGGCCGGAACGTGGTTCTGGGCAAGAAGTACGGCGCGCCCCTCATCACCAATGACGGCGTGACCATCGCCAAGGACGTGGAGCTGGAGGACGCCTTTGAGAACATGGGCGCCCAGCTGATCCGCGAGGTGGCCACCAAGACCAACGACGTGGCCGGCGACGGCACCACCACCGCCACCCTGCTGGCCCAGGCCATCACCCGGGAGGGCCTGAAGAACGTCACCGCCGGGGCCAACCCCATGGTGATGCGCAAGGGCATCAACAAGGCCGTGGAGACCGCTGTGGAGGCCATCAAGGCCAACAGCCAGGCCATTTCCGGCTCCGCCGACATCGCCCGCGTGGGCGCCATCTCCTCCGGCGACGAGGAAGTGGGCAAGCTGATTGCCGAGGCCATGGAGAAGGTCACCTCCTCCGGCGTCATCACCATCGAGGAGTCCAAGACCGCCGAGACCGGTCTGGAGGTCGTCGAGGGCATGCAGTTTGACCGGGGCTATATCTCCCCCTACATGGTCACCGACACCGACAAGATGGAAGCCGTCATTGACGATCCCTATATTCTGATCACCGACAAGAAGATCTCCGCCATCCAGGAGATTCTGCCCGTGCTGGAGAAGATTGTCCAGGCCGGCAAGAAGATGGTCATTATCGCGGAGGACGTGGAGGGCGACGCCCTGGCCACCCTGCTGGTGAACCGTCTGCGCGGCACCTTCACCTGCCTGTGCGTCAAGGCCCCCGGCTTCGGCGACCGCCGCAAGGAAATGCTCCGCGACATCGCCATCCTGACCGGCGGCACCTACGTGGCCTCCGATCTGAACATGGATCTGAAGGAAGTGGACGTGTCCGATCTGGGCCGCGCCCGTCAGATCAAGTCCACCAAGGACAACACCACCATCGTGGACGGCATGGGCGATCCCGCCGAGATCCAGGCCAGAGTCCATGAGATCAAGGCCGCCATTGAGGTCACCACCTCCGATTATGACCGGGAGAAGCTGCAGGAGCGGCTGGCCAAGCTCTCCGGCGGCGTGGCCGTCATCCGTGTGGGCGCTCCCACCGAGGTGGAGATGAAGGAGCAGAAGCTCCGGGTTGAGGACGCCCTCAACGCCACCCGGGCCGCTGTGGAGGAAGGCATTGTGGCCGGCGGCGGCACCGCCTACGTCAACGCCATCCCCGCCGTGGAGCATCTGGTCGCCCGCCTGAGCGGCGACGAGAAGACCGGCGCGGCCATCATCGCCCGCGCCCTCCAGGCCCCCATCCGTCAGATCGCCGAGAACGCCGGTGTGGACGGCTCCGTGGTCTTTGAGAAGATCAAGAACAGCCGCAAGCAGGGCTATGGCTACGACGCCGCTAAGGATAGCTTTGTGGACATGATTCCCTCCGGCATTGTGGACCCCACCAAGGTTACCCGCAGCGCCCTGGAGAACGCCGCCTCCATCGCGGCCTCTGTGCTCACCACCGAATCCCTGGTGGTTGACAAGCCCGATCCCCAGGCGGACGCCGCGATGGCCGCCGCTGCTGCCGGCGCCGGCGGCATGGGCGGGATGTATTAATCCCCAACAAAAACTCACAATTACCTTGTACAGCAGAACGCACCGCCGAGGCCTCGGCGGTGCGTTTCTGTTTTGGTAAGTCATACCAGCCTGGCCAGAATTTCCCGGTCGGCGGGAAGCCAGTTCAGGCTTTCCAGCTCCTCCGGCCGCAGCCAGCGGGCCGCCTCGTGCTCTTTCAGCTCCAGATGGCCCTCCAGCACCGAGGCGAAGAAGCAGTCCATGCTCAGATGGAAGGCGGGGTAGTCATACTCCACCGTCATCAGATGCTCCTCCACCCGGATCTCGCTGTTGAGTTCCTCCCGAATCTCCCGGCACAGGGCCTCCCGGGGACTTTCCCCGGCCTCCAGCTTCCCCCCGGGGAACTCCCAATAGTCCTTATACTCGCCATAGCCCCGCTGGGTCGCGAAGATCAGGCCGTCTTTGCGAATAATGGCCGCCGCCACCTTGAGCGTTTTCACATTGCTTCCCCTCTGTTTTCGGTTTTGCTCAGAGCCGGAGCACGCCCCGCCAGCCACGGACGGAATAGTAGGAATCCGCTCCGTTGTGGAAGGTAAAGACTCTTCCGTAGCGTCGCTCGCAGAACAGAGCGCCTCCCAGGGCTCTGACGGAAGGGGGCGTTTCAATCCAGCTTGAGCTTTTCAGGTCGAGCTCCCCCAGCTCCTGCATGCGGCGATACAGGGCTTCCGACAGCAGTCGGAGCCCCATCTCCTCCGCCTGCTGGACCGCGCTGCCACTGGGGGGATTGGCCTTCCGCTTTTTCAGGGCCTCTGCGTCATAGCAGAGACTCCTGCGCCCGGCTGGGCTCTCCCTGGACCAGTCGCAGAACAGCAGCGCCTCCCCCTCCGGTTCCGGCCAGAGGACGTCGGGCTCTCCCCCGCTCTGCTCCATGCGCTCCAGGACGGCCAGGGCTCCGGGCCGTTCCGTCAGCCGGGCTGCCACGGTCTCCCATTCCAAGCCGGGGTGCCGCTCCGGGTGTTCCCGGAACCGGGCTTCCAATCCTTTCAGAATTTCCATAGAATTAAGCTCCTCTTTCCCTTCGTGTGTTGTTCTCAGAACCCTCACAGCTTCATTCCCGTCCCGGACGGGGAGGAACCCTCCTCTCTCCGGTTCAGGGTCTCCTCGATCTGATTCAGGGTATTGAAAAAGCGCAGCGTGGCAATCATGGGGCCGAAGCAGAGACAGCCCAGCAGATTCCACCAGAACATGTGCCGCCAGGAGGTATGGGGTCCCTGAAGCCCCAGGCTCAGGGCCTTGCTCCGCAGCTCCTCCGCGATTCTCGCCATCCACACCAGCGGATAGAGAAACAAGGTGGGAATCCCCAGCAGATAAGCCTTCCAATAGGGCAGGACCCGGTGGCCCAGCACCGTCTCCAGCTCCCGCTGGAGGCCTCCCAGGGGCATATACGCCAGGAAAAACAGTCCCGCTGTAAAGAAGTCCACAAAGCCCAGCCAGAAGCCCTTTCTGTTTGTGTGTTCAAATCTCATGTCCGTTCCGTCCTTTTCCCAGGCTTTGCTCAAATGATACCATGGCACCTATCCCTATTCCTTGTTACTTCCTACTTATTCCTTCACCCCAGGCGTGATACGGCGGGCCGGGGAACCCGGCCCCTACGGGCAGGCGCCGGCGGAGCTCGCGGACAGCAGATAAGTGACGGCCCGAATCTCTGATTTGGCTGCCGGAACTTACGCGGAGCAGTGCCGTCCTGCCACAAAAATAGGGGCTTGCCGCGCAATATCCGGCGGCCTGGGGGCAGGCCGCCCTACGCTGTGGTTTGAGCTGCTGCCCCATTTCCCTCCCGACTGCCTCGGACGTGTTTTGACGCATTGACATTTTGAAAAAACGTGGTATAATACCACTGTTCATCGGAGGGTAGATGATTCACAGGAAATGATCCACCGGATAAGATGTCGGGCTGAGACGCCCGGGTCTTATCCGGTTCTTTTGTGGGAGGCGAAACCATGGGGAGAGAGAATGATTTTACCAGGGGCAGAATCCTGCTGCCCCTGCTGCGCTTTATGCTGCCGGTGTTTTTGGCCATGCTGCTGCAAGCCATGTACGGGGCGGTGGATCTGCTGATTGTGGGACAGTTTGCCCAGTCTCTGGACGTGTCCGCCGTCTCCACCGGCTCTCAGATGATGATGACCATTACCCATCTGGTCACCAGCTTCGCTATGGGAACCACCATCCTCCTGGGCCAGCGGATCGGAGAAGGCCGGGGCCGGGAGGGAGGCGGGGTGGTGGGCAGCAGCATCTGCCTCTTCGGCCTCATCGCCCTGGTCTTCACCGTCCTGCTGCCCCTGCTGGCAGGGCCTCTCAGCGCTGTGATGAATGCCCCTGCGGAGGCCTTTGAGGCCACAGCCTCCTATATCCGTATCTGCGGCCTGGGCTCCGTGTTTATCATTGCCTACAATCTCATCGGCAGCATTTTCCGGGGCATCGGGGACGCCAGAACTCCCTTGATCACGGTGTTGATTGCCTGCGTGTGCAACGTTGCCGGGGACCTGCTGCTGGTGGCGGTATTCCACCTGGGTACTGCCGGGGCCGCCATTGCCACCGTGGCCGCCCAGGCCGTGAGCGTGGTCATTTCCCTGCTGCTGCTGCGGAGGCGGGCTCTGCCCTTTGACTTCTCCTCCGCCGACCTTCGCTTTGACTGGGGTGTAATCCGCCGGGTCAGTGCTCTGGGACTGCCCATCGCCCTCCAGGATCTGCTGGTGGGGATTTCCTTCCTGGTGCTGCTGGCCATTGTCAACAATCTGGGCCTGACCCCCTCCGCCGGGGTGGGGGTGGCGGAACGGGTCTGCGGCTTTATCATGTTGATCCCCTCCGCCTTTATGCAGGCCATGGCCGCCTTCGTGGCCCAGAACTTCGGAGCCGGACAGTATGGCCGGGCAAAGCGGGCTCTGGGCTGCGCCATCGGCGTCTCCGCCCTGATTGCGGTGCTCATGTTCGCCCTGAGCTTCTGGCGGGGTGATCTGCTGTCGGGAATCTTTTCCAAGGACGCCGCGGTGATTGAAGCCTCGGCGGACTATCTGAAGGCCTATGCCATCGACTGTCTGCTGACCTGCTTCCTCTTCTGCTTCATCGGCTTCTTCAACGGCGTGGGCATGACCCGCTTTGTGATGGTTCAGGGCATTGTGGGGGCCTTTCTCATCCGGATTCCCGTGGCCTTTCTGATGAGCCGGGAGGTCCCGGTGTCCATGTTCCACATCGGTCTGGCCACCCCCTGCTCCACAGTTTTGCAGGTGCTGCTCTGCCTGATCTGGTTCCGGGTCGCCAACCGCCGATACGGAGGCTCCTCCGGAAAGCTTTCCGCCGGAGCATAGAGACTCAGAAGCAGCCGATGGTGGAGAGCCTGTGGGAGTCGGAGGAGCAGATGGTTCTGCCCCCGTGCCGCAGCAGGAAGTCCCGCATTTCCCCCTTCAGATAGGGCTCTTGGCGCAGTCCCTTGTTCCGGGCGCCGTAGTTGATCTCGAAGTATGAGACCTTCGGGATGAGCCGCAGCATCGCCTCCTGCCAGGCCTCCCGGTAGCGGGAATCCTCCTCGTCAAAGAGGCTGCCATCCCCGTTGAACTTGGCAATGAGGTCGAAGTGGCCCACAATGTCACAGCGGGTCATTCGGGGCAGGTCCGCCACGGTTTCGTAATACCGCCGACAGAGCAGGTAAAAATCTCCCTCAAAAAACCGGTCCGCAATGCCCCGCAGCCGCTCTTTGTCCCAGTCCAGCACCAGGTATTCCCCGTCAATTTTGAGATAATGAACGGAGCCGATGACATAGTCCAGGCCCTGGGGAATCTCCCGGCTGTAATAGTCCTGCTCCACTCCCAGCAAAAGCTCAATGCGGTCCTTGTATTTCTCCCGGAGCAAGCGCAGGGTTTGGGTGTACTGAGCATACTGCTCCCGCTTCATGCAATAGCTTTCGTCAAAGTCCGTGTAGGAGTGGTCCGAAATGCCGAAGCGGTCCAGGCCCCGGCGTATGGCCTCCTGCACCATCTCCTCGGCGCTGAATCTGCCGTCGGAGAAATGGGTGTGATTGTGCAGATCGACTTTCAATGGTTTTTCCCCTCTCGCACCGCCGGGATGGGCTTCAACGCGGAAGCCCATCCCGGCGTCCTTTTGCGGAAGTCTTTACTGGGCGGCGGGCTCGCCGCTGGGCGGATTTCGCTTCTCGTCCACCTTCTTCATGAATTTCTCATACTGGATCACGAAGCGCTCATGGCTTCCCTCCCCCACCAGGCCGAAGGGGTCGTAGACCTTCACGGTGAACACCAGGCGTCTGCGGTCCACCAGGCTGAGCTCGGTCTCACAGCGGACCTTCAGTCCCACCGGGGTCGCCGCCACATGGCGCACGTCCAGGGCGGTTCCCACGGTCCCCTCCCCGGGCTCCAGGAAGGAAACGACGCTCTTCCAGGCGGTCTCCTCGATGAGGGCGATCATGGCGGGGGTGGCAAAAACGTCCAGTTCACCGCTGCCCAGGGCGCCGGCGCATTTATCCTTGGTTACGGTCAGCTCCTGACTTCCTTTGATTCCGGTTTTCAGCATCCTGCTTGCTCCTCTCGTGTTTTGGATCTGGGATGATTGTATCACAGTTTTCAGGCTTTTTCAATGCCTTTGTCAGTTTATACAAATATGTGTGAATTTATTGGGGAATATTTATGGAACATCTTGAATAATGGAGCAAACGGTGGTATAGTGAGCTTAGCCTCATTCCTGGAAAAGAGGATTTTTCTGAAAACTGTATGAAAGGATATGCGGATATGAGGATTACCCAGCACCCCATCCTTACCTTTGAGCGCGGTAAGGAACTCAACTTCACCTTCAACGGCCAGCCCATGAAGGGCTATGAAGGGGAAACCATCGCTGCAGCACTCCACGCCGCAGGCGTAAAAGTGCTGGCCAAAAGTCTGAATCTGCACCGTCCCCGGGGCTTCTACTGCGCCATCGGGAACTGCGCCTCCTGCCAGATGATTGTGGACGGAGAACCCAATGTCCGTACCTGCGTCACCCTGCTGCGGGAGGGCATGAGGGTGGAGACTCAGGAAGGAAAGGGGACGATCAAATGAGAGAGCTGGAACTGCTGATCATCGGCTCCGGCCCCGCGGGTCTTTGCGCCGCCATCTCCGCGGCATCCTCCGGGGCCAGGGTACTCATTTTGGAGCGGAGCTTCAAGCCCGGCGGACAGCTTATCAAGCAGACTCATATGTTCTTCGGCTCGGAGCGCCAGTACGCCTCCCACCGGGGCGTGGACATTGCCGACATTCTTTTGAAAAAGCTGGAGGAATACGGAGATCGGGTGGAGCTGATGCTCAACGCCACCGCCGTTGGCTTCTATGAGGACAACGTGGTAACGGTGCTGAAGGATGAGACCAGCTACTTCAAGGTGAAGGCCCGGTCCATCATCTGCGCCACCGGCGCCTATGAAAAATCCCTGGCCTTCCCCAACAACGATCTGCCGGGGATCTACGGAGCCGGAGCCGTGCAGACTCTGATGAACGTCTATGGGATTCGCCCCGGCAAGCGGGTTCTGATGGTGGGCGCCGGAAACATCGGCGTCATCGTGAGCTATCAGCTCATGCAGGCCGGGATCGAGGTAGCGGCGGTTCTGGACGCCGCTCCAAGAATCGGCGCCTATCTGGTTCACGCCTCCAAGCTGGCCCGGATGGGGGTTCCCATTCTCTGCTCCCACACCGTCAAGGAGGCCATTGGTACCGACTGTCTGGAGGCGGCTGTGGTTTGCCGGGTGGACGAGAGCTTCCGGCCCATCCCCGGCACGGAAAAGCGCTACGACGTGGACGTAATGTGTATCTCCGTGGGCCTGAGTCCCCTGAATGAGCTGCTGGCCATGCGGGGCGTAGAGATGAAGTACGTTCCCCTGCTCAGCGGCCAGGTTCCCCTGCGGAGCGAGGACTGCGAAACCAGCATTCCCGGCATCTACGTGGCGGGAGACGCCTCCGGCATCGAGGAGGCCAGCTCCGCCATGGCGGAGGGCTATCTGGCGGGGCTCTGCGCCGCCGCCGGTCTGGGATACATTCCCCAGGACTACGAAGAGCGCAGACAGGAATATCGCAAACAGCTTGAAGGCCTGCGCTCCGGTCCCGTGGGAGAGCGAATCCGCGCGGGCATGAAGCTCAGCCGGCTCTAAGGAGGAACGAATATGTTTGAAAAAACAGGTGTGGCCACCCGTGAGATGGTCATGACGAAATTTCCTCCCATTGAGAGGATCAACAGAGGTCCCGTGGCGGTGGTGGAGTGTTATCAGAAGATCCCCTGCAACCCCTGCCAGACCGCCTGCCCCGTCGGCGCGATCCAGATCGGAGCGGACATCAACGACATTCCCCATCGGGATGAGGCCCTCTGTACCGGCTGCGGCATGTGCGTGGCAAAATGCCCTGGCCTGTCCATCATGATTGTGGACGGCTCCAAATCCGCCGACAGCGTAGAGTTCCGCATTCCCTATGAGTTCCTGCCTCTGCCCCAGGTGGGAGAGCAGGTTGTGGGTCTGGACCGGGCAGGGCAGCCTGTCTGTACCGCCCTGGTAAAAAAGATTCTGAATCCCCCCTCCTTTGACCGGACCCCGGTGGTCACACTGGAGGTGGAGCGCAAGTATCTCTATGAGTTCCGGAATTTCAGGAGGGAGGCCGAAGCACATGGATGAGAATACCATCATTTGCCGCTGTTCCGACGTGACCCTGAAGCAGATCCGAGATCTGATTGCCCAGGGCTATGTGACCTACGACGAAATCAAGCGCATCACCCGGGTGGGCATGGGACCCTGCCAGGGTAAGACCTGCGGTCAGCTTGTGCTCCGGGAGATTGCCAGCGCCACCGGTCAGAGTATAACCGATCTGAAATTCCACAACCTTCGTCCCCCGGTGGTGGGAGTCAAGCTGCATCTGATTGCGGAGGAGGCGGAAAAGCATGAAGAATAAGGCGGATATTGTCATCATCGGCGCCGGCATGTCCGGCTGCTCCATCGCCTACAACCTGGCCGTCCGGGGCGCGAAGAATATCGTGGTGCTGGAAAAGAGCTTCATCTGCTCCGGCTCCACCGGGGCCTGCGGCGCGGGCTTCCGGATGCAGTGGGGTACGGAGATGAACTGCCGCATGTCCAAATTCTCCACGGAGTTTTTTGAACACGCCAATGACATTCTGGAATACGACGGAGACATTGAGCTGCGGCAGAGCGGCTATCTCATGATTGCCGACACGGAGAAGGAGCTGAGCCAGTTCAAAAAGAACATTGAGGTCCAGCACGCCTGCGGCATTCCCTCCCGGATGGTGAGTCTGGAGGAGGCCAAGGAGATTGTTCCCCACCTGAATACCGACATTCTCTCCGGCGCCGCCTACTGCCAGAAGGACGGCTTTCTGAACCCCCACAAGACCACCGACGCCTTCTACA
>CAMOSU010000056.1 GCA_946625125.1 uncultured Clostridia bacterium | reverse complement strand
ATGATCTTCGGCACCGGCGCCCACGCCTCCACCCAGATGTGCATGCTGCGGCTGGAGGAGCTGATTCAGGGGGGCGAGGAGCTTTTGGACCTGGGCAGCGGCAGCGGCATTCTCTCCATCACCGCCCTGCGGCTGGGGGCGGCCCACGCCACCGGGGTGGACGTGGACCCCAAGGCGGAGGACATTGCCCGGGAAAACGCCGCCATCAACGGCCTGGGGCCGGAACGCTTCACCGCGGTGACGGGCAACGTCATCACCGGACAGGCGGAGCTGGAGGCGCTGTTTTCCAAGACCTATGACATCGTATGTATGAATATTTTTGCCGACGTGATCATCCCCATGGCCGCGGTGCTGCCCCGCTTCATGACGGAGCGGACCCGGCTGATCTGCTCCGGGGTGCTGGAAAACCGCTATGAGGAGGTCCGGGAGGCCATAGAGGCCGCCGGACTGCGGGTGACCGGCCTGCAAAGCATGAACGACTGGTGCTGCTTCACGGCGCAAAAGGGGGACTGAACTTGCGATCCATTTCCTACAGAACCCGGACACGGCTGCAGCGGGGCGGAAAAATCGCCCTGGCGGTGCTGGGAGCGCTGCTGCTGGTACTGATTCTGTTTGCGGTCTATCTGGGGCGCTTCGTGGTCTACACCCCGGAGGGCGCCCGTCTGGACTTTGGGCGGAACACCGCCCGGGACGTGGAGCTTCCCGGGCAGGACGGGGGCTCCGCCCTGCCCCCGGAGAGCGTTCCCATCGAATACGCGGACCCGGACCCCCGGGGGCAGGAGAGCTCCCGGATCAGCGGCTTCTACATTGACCTGGACATGCTGCAGGACCCGGAGGCCGTGCTGGAGGGGGTGCGGGAGCTGACCCCGCCCTGCACCGTGATGATCGACCTGAAGGGGGGCAACGGCTCCTTCTACTACAGCACCGCCATTGACGGAGCCCAGACAGCGGAGATTGACATTTCCAAGGTGGACGAGGTGATCTCCTACCTTCGCAGCCGGGGCTTTACCATGGTGGCCCGGGTGCGGACCTTCCAGGACACGAATTTCGCCCTGAACCACATCAACAGCAGCCTGCGGATTGCCAGCGGCGCCCTGTGGGTGGGCAATGGCTTCTACTGGCTGGACCCGGGCAGCGAGACGGTGGTGGCCTATCTCAAGCAGATTGCCCGGGAGCTGGCGGAGAAGGGCTTCAAGGAAATCGTCTTCGACGACTTCCGCTTCCCCAACGGGACCCAGATCGAATACAGCTCCGACAAGACCCGGACGGAGCTCATTGCGGGGGTGGCCACGGACCTGCTGAACTTCTTTGCCAGCAGCAACATCACCATCTCCTTCGGGAACCCTGCCTCGGATTTCAGTCTCTCCGGCAGCTCCCACATCTATATCTCCGGGGTCACCGGCTCCGGGGTCAGCGCCGCGGTGAAGAGCTACGCCCGGCTGGAGGACCTTCAAAACCAGTTGGTATTCCTCACAGGCTCCAAGGACAAGCGCTTTGACGAGTATCAGGTGCTGCGGCCCCTGCTGAGCTCGGTGATCCAGTGAGGAACCCAGTCCATACAAAGAGAGAGGACAGTCCGGCATGAACACCAAATTGGAGCATGATTATCCTGCCTTTGAGAATCTCGCCCTCTGGCGGAGGCTCAAGGAAAGCGCCCAGGCCGAAGGCCTGGGCACGGACTTTTTGGAGGGAGTGGGGGCGGTCTGCCATTTGGGCCTCACCCTGTCCAAGGACATCAACCGCTTCTTCCCCAATTTCACCCTCCACGACGAGACCCACATTGTGAACGTCTGCAGGTGGATGGTCCGTCTTCTGGAGGGGCCGGAGGCGGAGCAGAATCCCCAATCCCACCCCAAGTCCATTCTGAATGCCCTCGGCGCCCGGGAGGCCGCCATGCTGGTGATGGCGGCCTGCTGCCACGACTGCGGCATGAGCGTGGACAGCACAGAGGCGCTGCGGGCCGGGCAGAACCCCCACTCCCAGGCCTGGACCGCTTTTTTCCAAAAGCATCCCCGGGAGGAGGCCGACTACCGCAGGACCGGGAAGCTCAGCGACGAGACGCTGCGGAGCTATGTGCGCTGCAGCCACCACCTGCGGATTCAGGAGCAGCTATTGCCGGAGGCCTGGCCCGCCGCCCTCACCGCCGCGGGGCTGACCCGGGAGAATCTGATCTGCCTGTGCAGGAGCCACGGAGAGCCCCTGGAGAAGCTGGAGCTCAGGCCCGGCCAGCATTTTGACCTGCGGCTCTGCGCGGTGCTGCTGCGGCTGGCGGACATTCTGGACTTCGACGCCAGCCGGGCGCCGGAGGCCCTCTTCCTCCACCGGGGGCTGAACGCCCCCGCCAATCTGGAGCAGCGCGTCAGCCAGACAGAGTGGGGCAAGAACCGGGCCGGAGTCTTCCGGTGGACCCCCGAGGGGGAGCTTTCCTTCACCGCCAGCTTTTCGGATTTGCAGTTGGAGATGGAGGTCCGGGCCTACCTGGAATGGGTGGAGCGGGAGCTCACTGCCTCCATTGACTGCCTGCGGCAGTCCCGGCGCCCGGTCCCGGCCCTGCCCTTCCGGGTGCTGGCGGAGAACGTGGACCGACAGAACTACCGCTTCGGGGATTTTCGTCTGACCATGGACCAGGACAAGGTTCGGGAGCTCCTGGCCGGGCGGAATCTGTATCAGGACGGAGGCGTCTTTGTCCGGGAACTGCTGCAGAACGCCATTGACGCCATTCTCACCCGGCGGACCCGGGACCCCGCCTTTGCCGCCAGGCACGGAGGCCGCGTCAGCATCCGAAGCTGGCGGGACGCCGAGGGCTACGACTGGTTCCGCATTGAGGACGACGGCATCGGCATGGGGGAGGAGGAGATCACCGGCTACTTCCTGAAGGTGGGCTGCTCCTACTACACCTCCCGGCAGTTTGAGGCCGACCAGCTCCGCTATGGGGCGGAGGGCTCCTTCAAGCCCATCAGCCGCTTCGGCATCGGAGTTCTCTCCTGCTTCATGAGCGACCCGGAGCACAACCGCCTGGAGCTCTCCACCCGGAAGCTCTCTCCCGACCCTCTGCGGCCCAACGACGGACTCCGGCTCAGCGTCACGGGGCTCCACGGCTACTACGGCCTGATGGGAGAGGGGGACGGGGGCAGTCCCCGGCCCCTGCCCTGCCCCCCGGGGACCCGGGAGCCCGCCTTCCGGGAGGAGCCCGGCACCACCCTTTGCGTCCGCACCAGCCTCTTTGAGCTGGGGGAGTACCGGAGCTTCCGGGAGATTCTGGACCGCTATCTGTGCTTCCCCGATGTGGAGGTGGAGTACCTTGGCCCGGAGGGGAGCCGGCGCTATCCCACAAAGGGGGAGCTGATGGGGCTGGCCCACCGCCTGAATCCCCAGGGACCGAAGGAGGCGCCCAAGGCCTATTCCATCCCCCTGCCGGAGGAAGCCCTGGAGGAACTGAAGCGCTGCCTGCCCATGGTGATATGGAAGCGCCCTCCCGCCCTGACCCTCCGGCTGCATCCCCTGGATTGGCGCAGCGAAGGCGAGGCCGTCAGCGGCCTGGCCGCAGCGCTTGAAGCGGACCGTTCCTATGAGATTCGGCCCGTACAGGCGGAGGGCCGGAGCTGGTCGGGAGAGTTGATGATTGACATTGATTGCCGTGCCGAAAGGCAGACGGTTCATCTTGCGTTTGTGCTGTGGTATCCGAATGATCATCCTATGCAAATCAATCTACCTCACCGGGAAGGCCTGCGCTCCGGCGCCTTTTTCGGGGAAGCGGATCCCCTGTACGGGACGATCTATGATTGGTGGGAGGAAGCCCAATCCCCTGAAGGCGCAGCCCGCCTGGCCCGGAAAGCCGGGCGAACGGAGGCGGAGCTCCGGGCGCTTGTGGAAAAAATGCGGCCGCTGATGGGGAGCAGAGACGCAGACGCTTTTCGTTATGATATGGAGCTGCCCTACAGCCTGCTGTGGCAGGGCCTGCCGGGGATCGACGACCAGGCCCGAGAACTGCTCTCCGCGGCCTTCGGGGGCGGGAGCGCCCGCCATCCGGATGACGCGTCCCGCTCTGTCACAGCCTTCCAGGGGGTCTGCGTGGACAGGAGCGATTTGCTGGGGCTTCCAAAGAGCTTCCCCGGTCTCTGCCTGCTGTTGGGGGGAAACCAGGCCCCGGAGGTGGACCTGGGCCGGGCGGGGATCATCGGCCTGCCCCCGGCGCTCTGCGTGGAGCTTCAGCTTCTGCAAGAGGCTTTGGCAAAAGAGGCTTTGGCAGAGCGTTACTCTTCTCGCCTTGATGCGCTCAGCGAAGCCGCCGGATACGCCCTGCGCCCGGCCCGGGAGCTGCGGGGGTGGATGGAGGCGCATCCGCTCTGGCAAAGGCGTCTTTCCTGCCGCCCCCAGGACCTGGACAATTTGGAGGAGGAGATCGACAAAGCCGGCAGCGCGGAGCTGCCCTGGGCGAAGCACGGGCTGTTCCAGGCCCTGCAGGCCGCCGTGTGGACCAGCCGCTTTTCTCTACTGCCGGATGGGCTGACCTGGATATTCCGTGTCCGCGCTGTCAGGCGGAGCTCCCCGGCGGTCCCGGAGGCCCTTCCGGCCCTGCTGTTTGTCTCCCCGGCAGGCGGTGTCCGGTTCCATATCGCATCATTCATTTATTCGTATGGAATAAGCCATCCGTTGTATAACAGCGCCCACCCCCTCTCCCAGTGGCTGTTCCGGCAGCAGCCTGCCCTGGCGGAGAAGGTCCCCAAGCTCTACGGGCTGCTGCTGCGGAAGCTGTGGGACGGGGGCGCCAGAAACGTCCTGCGAAGGGAGATCAACGGGATTCTGGAGCTGCTGCGGGACTACCCCAGCAACGAGTTCGGGGTGGAGGACAGCCTGTTCCTGACGGTGAAAGACTTTGCTCCATGACCGCCCGCGCCGGACTTCGGGACGGAGCCCCCAAAAGAACTCATACTGAACTCCATTAAAATGCTTTCAAAAGCATTTTATAGCGCCGAAGGCGCGTTGGAGTTCGCATGAGACGGATTTTGTGCCGCAGGCACAAAATGGCAGTGTGCGGAGCACGGTGCCGCTCCAATAAAATTGAAAGATTTTAATTGGAGTTTCGTATCAGCGCCGGAGGCGCGGGACCGGAAGCTTGCTTCCGGCTCCGCGCCTCCGGCGCTGCCAATCACTGTTTGGGAAACTCCAGGGTGACCACGGTCCCCCGGCCGGGGGTGCTGTGGAGACTCAGCCCGGCGTTGTGGAGGATGGCCCCGTGCTTGACGATGGACAGGCCCAGGCCCGTGCCGCCGATCTGCCGGGAATGGCTCTTGTCCACCCGGTAGAAGCGCTCAAACACCCGGTCCTGCTCCGCCTGGGGAATGCCGATGCCCGTATCGGAGACCCGCAGCTCCACCGCGGCGGCCAGGGGCCGCACCGTGACGGTGACGCTGCCTCCGGGGCGGTTGTACTTGATGGCGTTGTCGCAGAGATTGTAGACCATCTCATGCAGCATCCCCCAGATTCCCGGCACCTCCCCGGGCTCTCCCTCCAGGGAGAGGCGAATCTCCTGCTTCCGGGCCAGGCCGGAGAGGCTGTCCAGCACGTCCCGGGACAGGGCGTAGAGCTCCACCGGCTCCTTGGCGGGGAGGCTGGCCTTCTCGTCCAGCTTGGAGAGCTTGATGATGTCCTCGATGAGGGCGATGAGGCGCTGGGCCTCCCGGTGGATGTCCCCGGAGAACTCCGCCACCTTGTCCGGGGGAACGGTCCCCTGGGCCATGAGCTCGGCAAAGCCGGAGATGGAGGTCAGGGGGGTTTTCAGCTCGTGGGAGACGTTGGCGGAAAATTCCTGCCGCAGCCGCTCCCGCTGGGTCCGCTCCGTCACGTCCAGCCACAGCAGCACCGCCCCCACAATGATCCCACGGGACCGGACCGGACTGGCCATCAACTGCCAGCTCCGGCCGTTTTTTTGCAGCTCCGACTCCCCGTGGCTTCCGGCCAGGGCCAGCTTCGCCGCCTCCCGGGTCTGGGCGTCCCGGAGCTCGGCCCCCTCCCGTGCCAGCTCCGGCAGCAGCTCCCGGGCGCAGGCGTTGGCGCTGCGGACCTTTTCATCCCGGTCCAGCAGGAGAAAGCCCTCGCTCATGCTGTCGGTGAGGGCGGTGAACTCCTTCTGCTGCCGGTGCAGGTCCTCCATCTGCTCGTCGATGGTCAGGCGCTGCTCCCGGAGCCGGGAGATCAGGGGGGAGAGCTCGGTATAGACGTTGCTGCGCTCCGGCTGATCCAGGTCCAGCTCGTTGATGGGCCGGACAATCTGCCGGGCTGCCCGGAAGGACAGAGCTCCCGCCAGAGACAGCACCAGCACAAAGACCCAGGCCACGGGGCTGATGGTAATCAGGGCCGCCCGGGCAGCGCTTACCGGCATGGACAGGCGCACAATCTCCCCGTTTTCCAACCGCAGCGCGTAGTAGAGATTGGTGACGCCCCGGCTGGCGGAGCGGCGGGCGGCCCGGCCGCTGCCGGTCTCCAGGGCGGTCTGTACCTCCTCCAGAAGCTTCTGGTTGGGAAGCTGGGCGCTCTGGCTGTCATAGCGGAGCTTCCCCTCCCGATCCAGCCAGGTGATCCGCTTGTCGGATTCCAGCTCCTCCAGATAGGACGCCCCGCTCTTTTCCAGTCCCTGGGCCACATAGCGGGTCTCCTGCTCCAGGGTGGCAAAGGCCTCCTCCAGATTCTGCCGGTATTGCAGGCCGAAGAAGAGGGCGGCGCAGAGCAGCAGGGCGCTGAAGCCCACCAGGAAGGAATAGATGAAAATTTTCTTGGTCATGGGCGCTCCTCCCGAATGCGGTAGCCCACGCCCCGGATCGTCTCAATGAGGGCTCCGGCGCTCCCCAGCTTGGCCCGAAGGGTGCGGATGTGGACGTCCAGGGTGCGGTTTTCCCGCTCCGCCCCCAGGTCCCAGACCCGGTTCATGAGAGTCTCCCGGGTCAGCACCGCGCCTCTGGCCTCCAGCAACAGCCGCAGCAGCTCAAATTCCTTGTAGGTGAGCTGGACAGGAGCCCCCGCCGCCCGAACCTCCCGGCGGGCGGGCAGCATTTCCAGGGGGCCCACCCGGTATTCCGGCTCCCGCCGGGACTGCCCGGCCCGGCGCAGCAGAGCCCGGACCCGGGCTGTCAGCTCCATCATGCCGAAGGGCTTGGAGATATAGTCGTCCGCCCCCCGGTCCAGGCCGTAGGCCCGGTCATATTCCGAATTTTTCGCGGTAAGCATAATCACGGGAAGCTCCGCCGTCCGCTGGCTCTGACGCAGCTTGCTCAGAACGGAGAGTCCGTCCTCCTGGGGCAGCATTATATCCAACAGCAGCAGCTCCGGGAGCCTCTGACTCAAGGCCTCCCAAAATTCCGAAGGCAGCGCAAAGCCCTCCGCCTGCCAGCCCTGACTCTCCAGGGCGTAGACCACCAGCTTGCGGATGCTGTCGTCATCCTCCAGTACATAAATCATGTCCTTCCCTCCTCGTTCCCGGGCATTATACCACAGCTTGGGTATAAAAGACAGTGCGGCGGGATAGATTTAACGTAAATTTAACGCGGCTTTGGTGGCGGATTTAACCTGGACAGGCTATGCTGTAGCCAGAAAGAGGTGAAGACTATGGATCTGACACAGATCATTTCTCTCGGCAGCGGCATTGCCCTGTTTTTGTTCGGTATGACCCTGATGGGGGACGGCCTGAAGCAGGTGGCGGGCAACCGCCTGGAGCTGGTGCTCTACCGTCTGTCCGGCACCACCCTCCGGGGCGTCCTTCTGGGAACCGGCGTCACCGCCGTCATCCAATCCTCCTGCGCCACCTCCGTCATGGCGGTGGGCTTTGTAAACGCCGGAATGATGAAGCTCCGGCAGGCCGTGGGGGTGATCCTGGGGGCCATTCTGGGAACCTCCATCACCGGCTGGATCATCAGCCTGAGCTACCTGGAGGGCAGCAGCGGCATTCTCCAGCTCTTCTCCACCGCCGTCCTGACGGGGCTGGTGGCCATTGTGGGCGTGGCCCTGCGGGTCTTCTCCAAAAAGCAGGAGCACCACCACATCGGGGACATCCTCATGGGCTTCGCGGTGCTGATGTTTGGCATGAGCACCATGAGCGGGGCGGTTTCCGATTTGGGAAAGCAGCCCTGGTTCACAGATACCCTGTCCTCCCTGTCCAATCCCCTGCTGGGCATCCTGGCCGGCGCGGTTTTCACCGCCATTTTGCAGTCCGCCTCCGCGGCGGTGGGCATTGTTCAGGCCCTCTCTGTCACAGGGGCCATGTCCTTTGAGACGGCCCTGCCCCTGCTGATGGGCATTGCGGTAGGCGCGGCCTTCCCGGTGCTGCTCTCCGCCCTGGGCGCCAGCACCGACGGCAAGCGGACCGCCATGGTCTATCTCAGCAGCGCCTTGGTGGGCGTTCTGGTTTGCGCCGCCCTGTTTTATCTGGCGGAGGCCATTTTCCACTTTGACTTCATGCAGCAGGTCATGGACCCCTTCTCCCTGGCACTGGTGAACACAGTGCTGCGCCTGGCCATGGTGCTGGTGCTGCTGCCCTTCACCGACGGACTGGAGTCCCTGGTCTGCCTGATGGTCCGGGAAAAGCAGTCCCCGGAGCAGGACGTGGCCGTGCGGCTGGAGGAGCGCTTTCTGGCCCACCCCTCCCTGGCGGTAGAGCAGAGCCGCCTGACCATCAACGATATGGCCCAGCGGGCCAGAGAAGCCCTTTCCGGCGCTTTGGCCCTGACGGCCAACTACAGCAAGGAGGGCTTTGAAGCGGTGAAGCAGATGGAAAAGGACTGCGACCGCTACGAGGACGCCATTGGCAGCTATCTGGTGAAGCTCACCGGACGGGAGCTGACCCGGCGTCAGAACGAGGACGTCTCCAAATATCTCCACACCCTGACGGACTTTGAGCGAATCTCCGACCACGCGTTGAACATCGCCCAGAGCGCGGCGGAAATCCACGAAAAGCAGGTGGACTTCTCCGAGGACGCCACCCGGGAGCTGGCAAATCTCAGCGCCGCGGTGCGGGAAATTGTAGGGCTCACCACCCGGGCCTTCCAGGAGAACGATCTGGTCCTGGCCGCCCGGATTGAGCCCCTGGAGGAGCTCATTGACCGGCTCTGCGAGGAGTCCAAGCGCCGCCATGTAGAGCGTCTGCAGCAGGGCCGCTGCACCATTCGTCAGGGCTTCGTCTTCAACGATCTGCTCACCGGCATGGAGCGGGTGGGAGATCACTGCTCCAACATCGCCGTGGCCATGCTGGAGCTGGAGGAGGATACCTTTGACCCCCACGCCGCCCTGCGGCGTCGGCGGCGGGAGGACTCTCAGGAATTCCAGGCGGCCTACGAGGACTACGCCGCGAGGTTCTCCCTGTGAAGCGGGGACTCGCCCTGGGCCTGCTGACCCTGGTTTTGGCAGGGCTGCTTGCCGCCCTGGGCCTGCGAGAGTCCCCCAACCGGACCGACAGCCTCAGCGTCCTGGCTCTGCGCCCCCGGGAGGGTAACGCCCTTGTGGTGAACTGTAACCGGCAGGCGCTGCTCCTTCCCCTGGGGGACGGGGCGGAGGACTCCCGGCTGGCAGAGTATCTGAATTCGGGTCTTCTCCGACGGCACCCGGCTGTTTCAGCGCCCAGATTTACAGCCTGGGAGGATTGAAGCTCAATCCTCCCAGGCTGCTGCTTTATGGGAGTTCCGTATCAGTTAAACAGCTTCGCGTCGGTCTTCTCCCAGGGCAGATCCAGGTCCGTGCGGCCAAAGTGACCGTAGGCGGCGGTGGGCTGGTAGATGGGCCGCCGCAGATCCAGCCGCTCGATGATGGCGGCAGGCCGCAGGTCAAAGCAGCGGCGCACCAGGGCGGAGAGTTCTCCGTCGGAGAGCTTGCTGGTGCCGAAGCTGTCCACCAGGACAGAGACGGGCTGGGCAACGCCGATGGCATAGGCCAGCTCAATCTGGCACTTCCGGGCCAGGCCCGCGGCCACGATGTTCTTGGCGATGTAGCGGGCCATATAGGCGGCGGAGCGGTCCACCTTGGTGGGGTCCTTGCCGGAGAAGGCGCCGCCGCCGTGGGCGGCGTAGCCGCCGTAGGTGTCCACAATGATCTTCCGGCCGGTGAGGCCGGTGTCCGCCGCGGGACCTCCCAGGACGAAGCGCCCGGTGGGGTTCACATAGAACTTGGTATCGGCGTCCAGCAGCCGCTTGGGGAGATTGGGCCGGATGACCTGCTCAATCACCGCATGGCGCAGGCTGTCGATGTCAATGTCCTCCGCGTGCTGAGTGGAGACCACCACGGTGTCGATGCGCTGGGGATTGCCCTGATCGTCATACTGCACGGAGACCTGACTCTTGCCGTCGGGCCGCAGCCAGGGCAGGCTGCCGTTCTTCCGCAGCTCCGCCAGCGCCCGGGAGAGGTTGTGGGCGTAGGAGATGGGGGCGGGCATCAGCTCCTTGGTCTCGTCGCAGGCAAAGCCGAACATCATGCCCTGGTCCCCGGCGCCGATGGTCTTGTCGTCATAGGAGGCGTTGACTCCCATGGCGATGTCCCCGGACTGCTCGTCAATGGCGGTAAGCACGGCGCAGGTGTTGCCGTTGAAGCCCGCCTCGGCGGAGTCGTAGCCGATCTGGTTCAGGGTTTTCCGGGCCACCTGGGCAATGTCCACATAGCAGTCGCAGGTGATCTGCCCAGCCACCAGCACCATGCCGGTGGCAGTCAAGGTTTCACAGGCCACCCGGGCCATGGGGTCCTGGGCCAGAATGGCGTCCAGCACGCCGTCGGAAATCTGGTCGCAGACCTTGTCGGGATGGCCCTCTGTAACGGATTCGGAGGTAAAGATTCGTTTCAGCATATTCATACAGTCCTTTCAGTTTCTCATAAAAAAACCGCCCTACCAACAGCAGGCGGGCGTATCGCAATCCTCATCTGCCGATTTTCTCGCCGGATTTGGCACCTTGCAAATGCAGGTTGCCGGGCTTCACAGGGCCGGTCCCTCCGCCACTCTTGATAAGGCTGTTCAGTTGTGTCTTACATTCTACTCTTTTTTTTCGCTTTGTCAAGGGTTTTTCAGAAAAAATCCGAGCTCCCGGCATATAAGTCCTCCGGGAACATAGGCTGTACCAAACTGCTTTGGAGGGAACAGCATGCGAAAAACGCTCTGCCTGTTGATGATTGCCGGACTGCTGCTGAGCCTGGCGCCCCGGGTCCGGGGCGAGGGGCCGGAGCTGGAGCTCCACGCGCCTTCTGCCATTCTCATGGACGCCGCCACCGGCACGGTTCTGTATGAAAAGAACGCCGACCAGCCGCGACAGCCGGCCAGCGTTACCAAGGTGATGACGCTGCTTCTGGTGATGGAGGCCCTGGACAGCGGCCAGATCCGCTGGGAGGACCCGGTCACGGCCTCCTCCGCCGCCGCGGGCAAGGGAGGCAGCCAGATCTATCTGGAGGAGGGGGAGCAGCTCTCCATGGATGAGATGCTGAAATCCGTGGTGGTGAGCTCCGCCAACGACTGCGCCACCGCTCTGGCGGAGCATGTGGCGGGAAGCGAGGCGGCCTTTGTCAGCCGGATGAACCAGCGGGCGGAGGAGCTGGGGATGCAGAACACCCACTTTGTCAACTGCACCGGCCTGGACGACCAGCCGGAGGCAAAGGAGCACCTCACCACCGCCCGGGACGTGGCGCTGATGTCCCGGGAGCTGCTGCGCCACGACGCCATCCGGCGCTACACCACCATTTGGATGGACACGGTACGAAACGGGGCCTTTGGCCTGTCCAACACCAACAAGCTGGTGCGCTTCTACGAAGGCACCACGGGCCTGAAGACGGGCTACACCTCCGGGGCGGGTCACTGTCTCTCCGCCTCCGCCCAGCGGGAGGGACTGGAGCTCATTGCCGTGGTTCTGGGGGCGGATTCCTCCTCCCACCGCTTTGAGGACGCCAAGACCCTGCTGAACTGGGGCTTCGCCAACTACGCCCTCATTGACCCCATGGAGGGGGTACAGCCGGAGCCCCTTCCGGTGCGTCTGGGAGCCCGGGAGCAGCTAACGCCCGCTGCGGCCCAGAGCGGCCCCATTCTGCTGGAAAAGGAACTGCAGGGCTCCGTGACCCGGGAGCTGGAGCTCCCTGAGTCCCTGGAGGCTCCGGTGGAGGCGGGCCAGGTCCTGGGGACCCTCCGGGTCCGGGCCGGAGAGCGCCTGCTGGCGGAGCTGCCCCTCACCGCCCCCGAGGCCGTCCCCCGCCTGAGCTTCTGGCAAATCTGGCTGCGGGTATTTCATGCTATTTTTATCGGATAATCGTATTCGTATCAAATTCCGATTTGTCCCGCAAAAAAACGAGGGCGCGCGCCGCGTCCTCGTTTTTGCCGTTGATCCGAAGCATTGATGGAAGGGTCCGAAATCGTTCCCGGGGGGAATCGAACAGTTTGGTCAATTATTCGTATGATTGCAGGAAGCGCCGCAGCCGCTCCAGGGCGTCCTCCACAGTGCTTCGGGGGCAGGCCACGTTCCAACGGAAGAAGCCCTCGCCGGTCTGGCCGTAGGCGGTGCCGGGAGTGACCCAGAGACCGGTCTCGGCCCGGAGCCGCTCTGTGAAGTTCTCCACATGGTCCGTCAAAGCGGAGACCTCCGCCCAGATCAGATAGGTGGCCTGGCTCAGGGGAATCTTCACTCTCGGCAGCTCCCTCTCGCAGAACTCCTTCACCAGCCGCTTGTTGGCCCAGATGTAGTCCCGCAGGGCGTCCAGCCAGGGGCCGCCCTGGGTAAAGGCGGCAATGGCGGCGGGGGCCGCGAAGCTGTTGGGCTCCGCCGCCTCGTCGGTGTTCAAGGCCCGCCAGGCCTTGTGGCGCAGCACCGGGTCCGCCGCGTAGACGGCGGAGGAGTGCATTCCCGCAATGTTGAAGGCCTTGGTGGGGGCGATGCAGGTCAGCGACACAGCCCGGCAGCTCTCGTCCACAGAGGCAAAGGGGACGTAGCCGATCCCCGGCGCCGTCAGGTCACAGTGAATCTCGTCGGAGATCACCGTGACGTGGTGCTTTTGGCACAGGGCGCCGATCCGGGCCAGCTCCTCCCGGCTCCAGACGCGCCCCACGGGGTTGTGGGGGTTGCAGAGGATCATCAGCGTGGTCTGGGGGTCCGCCAGCTTGGCTTCCAGGTCGGCAAAGTCGATGCGCCATTCTTCCCCATCCCGGCGCAGGGGGCTCTCCAGCACCCGGCAGCCGTTGTTGAGAATGGAGTTGAAGAAGATGTTGTATACCGGGGTCTGGATCAGCACGTTCTCGTTGGGGGTGGTGAGCTTCCGCACCAGGG
>CAMOSU010000055.1 GCA_946625125.1 uncultured Clostridia bacterium | reverse complement strand
TCGTTGATCTGGAATTTCATATTGCGTCGCTCCTTTCAAGTGCTTTGAGAAACCTGTTGGCTCCTCTGAGCATATTATACCACAAATCCCAGTATAATCAAGGAGTTTTTTTGGAGGGAAGGAATCAGGTGTCAGGCGCTGTGCCGTCAGGCGCGGGCGGTCATGGATCGCCCGGCCTCTTCAGGCGCGCAATTTGCCCGGGCAAATCCAACGCTACTCTCTTGCCCGAGTCCGCCGGTCAGTTTTCCTCCGCCGCTTCGTCCTTGGCCAGCAGAATTTCGGTGATGGTCTGGTACAGCCGGTCCGCCCGAGCGGGGAAGACCTTGGTGAGAAACGCCGCCTGCCGTGGAGAGGGGCAGGCGTATTCAATGGTGATAAGGTTTCCCAGATCATCGTCCAGGTGCATCACAGCCAGAGCCTCGCCGTTGGGCTGCTCCAGCACCTCCGTGCGCACAAAGCTCTCCCGCCGAACCTCCCGGTTGAAGCGCTCCACCGCCCTGGCGGCCCGCTGCTGCACCGGGAAGGCCAGGGAGTCCTTGGTGATGGCAGCGGTTTCCCGTCCCTTCTGGGTGATGACGTAACCCTCCGGCTTTTCCTCCAGGTGTCCGGTCTCCACCATCTGGGGGACCGCCTGCATCACGTCAAAATAACTCAGCTTGTCATCCTGGAGGCAGAGCTCGTACAGCGTCTGGGTGTCCACGGGATAGAGCAGCTTGTCGGTGATGTACAGAATCAAAAGCTTAACGTCCAGCATGTCGTTGATAAAGCCATGAGGCATAGCGATACCTCCTCCGTCTCTTGCTGCTTGGTATTATAAACCAAAGGGAGGAAAAATACAAGTCCCGCAGAAAAAATACAGAGAAAAGCCGGCCTCCCGGTTTCCCGGGAGGCCGACTGTCTCAGATTTGTTTTCAGGCTCAAAGCCCAGCCTTTTTGTTCGCCTTGGCCCGGGCCTTTTCTTCCTTGGCCTTCTGGGCGGCTTCCTTGGCCTCGGCAGCCCGCTTGGTCTTTTCCTTCTCGGCAGTATTGTTGGTCATGACGGACCACTTTTGCAGCTCCATCCGGACCTGATCCTCGCTGGTCTCAATGACGATTTTGTCGTCCTTGATGTCCACGATCTTGCCCATGATGCCGCCGATGGTGGTGATCTTGTCACCCTTGTGCAGGGAGCTGCGAAGGGCTTCCTGCTCCTTCTTCTTCTTGTTCTCCGGGCGGAGAATCATGAAGTAGAAAATGGCGACAAACAGCACCAGCATAATAATCATGTAAGAGCCGCCGCCGAAGGGGTTTGCGGCCTCAGTGCCCGTCGCCGCGGTTGACACGAAAGAAAGCATTGTGAATACCTCCAATTTTTAATCTCCATTATTATACATGGGCGCAGCCCAGAATGCAAGAGGGGAATTCAGATTTTTCGGCTGAGTTTTTCCGAATACTCCGCCCGGAAGGCGGCAAAGCGGCCTTCCTCCAGAGCCTCGCGAATCCGCTCCATAAGCTTGTTGTAGAAATACAGATTGTGCATCACACTCAGCCGCAGGGCCAGAATCTCCTCCGCCTTGAACAGATGGTGCAGATAGGCCCGGGAATAGCGGCGGCAGACGGGGCAGTCGCACTGGGAATCAATGGGACCGTCGTCCAGCTCATATTTGGCGTTTTTCAGGTTGACGGCGCCCTCCCAGGTGAAGAGCCGGGCGTGTCGGGCGTTCCGGGCGGGCATTACGCAGTCAAAGAAATCCACACCCCGCCACACCGCCTCGATGATGTTGGAGGGGGTGCCAACGCCCATCAGATAGCGGGTCCGGTCAGCAGGCAGATAGGGCTCCACCGCCTCAATGATTTCGTACATCACCTCGGTGGGCTCCCCCACCGCCAGGCCGCCGATGGCGTAGCCCGGCAAATCCAGATCCGCGATCATTTTGGCGTGCTCAATCCGCAGATCGGCGTAGGCGCCCCCCTGGTTGATGCCCCAGAGCATCTGCTGAGGGTTCACCGTGTCCGGCAGAGCGTTGAGCCGGGTGTTCTCCGCCTTACAGCGGAGCAGCCAGCGGTAGGTGAGGGCCATGGACTTTTTCACATAGTCCCTGGGGGAAGGGTTCTCAACGCACTCGTCAAAGGCCATGCAGATGTCGGAGCCCAGATTGGACTGAATCCGCATGCTCTCCTCCGGCCCCATGAAGATTTTCCGTCCGTCGATGTGGGAGGCAAAATAGACGCCCTCCTCCTTGATCTTCCGCAGACTGGCCAGAGAGAAGACCTGAAAGCCGCCGGAGTCCGTCAGAATGGGTCCCTCCCAGGTCATAAACTTATGTAAACCGCCCAGACGCTTCACGACTTCGTCGCCGGGGCGCAGATGCAGATGGTAGGTGTTGGAGAGCTCCACCTGGCAGCCGATGCGCTTCAGATCCCCGGCGCTGAGACCGCCCTTGATGGCGGCCTGGGTGCCTACGTTCATAAATACCGGGGTCTGCACCGTGCCGTGGGCGCAAGTAAAGACGCCTCTGCGGGCCTTGCCCTCGGTTTTTAAAATATCAAACATGATTCCTCCTCAAAAAATGAACATGGCGTCCCCGAAGCTGAAGAAGCGGTAGCGCTCTTCCACGGCGATCCGGTAGGCGTTCAGCACCTGCTCCCGGCCCGCAAAGGCGGAGACCAGCATAATCAGGGTGGACTCCGGCAGATGGAAGTTGGTGATCAGGGCGTCCATGGCCTTGAAGCGGTAGCCGGGGTAGATGAAGATGTCGGTCCAGCCGGACTTTTCCTCAAAATAGCCGTTTTCGTCGGCAAAGCTCTCCACAGTGCGGCAGGAGGTGGTGCCTACGCAGACGATCCGGCCTCCCTTGGCTTTCGTTTCATTCAGCAGCCGGGCGGTCTCGGCGGAGAGCATACAGAACTCGGAATGCATGTGGTGGTCCGTGATTTCCTCCGCCTTCACAGGCCGGAAGGTGCCAAGACCCACATGGAGGGTCACCCAGGCCAGCTTCACGCCCTTGGCCTGAATGGCCTCCAGCAGCTCCGGGGTGAAGTGGAGTCCGGCGGTGGGGGCGGCGGCGGAGCCGTTGACCTTGGAATAGACGGTCTGGTAGCGCTCCTGATCCTGCAGCTCCTCCTTGATATAGGGGGGCAGGGGCATCTTGCCCAGCCGCTCCAGGATTTCCAGGAAAATGCCGCTGTAGTGGAACCGCACCAGCTTGTTGCCGTCCTCCCTGGCCCCCACCACGGTGGCGGTGAGCAGGCCCTCGCCAAAGCTCAGCTCGGCTCCCACGGGAGTCTTGCGGCCCGGCTTGGTAAGGCACTCCCAGGTGTCGTTTCCTGTGTCCTTCAAAAGCAGAACCTCCACGGCCCCGCCGGTGGCCCGTTTGCCCAGCAGACGGGCGGGCAGGACCCGGGAGTTGTTCAGCACCAGGCAGTCGCCGGGTTGCAGGTAGTCCAGAATATCATGGAAATGCCGGTGCTCCACCGAGCCGTCTTCCCGGTTCAGAACCAGCAGCCGGGAGCTGTCCCGCTGCGGCAGAGGCGTCTGAGCAATGAGCTCCGGCGGCAGATCGTAATAGAAATCATGTGTTCTCATAAGTACCTCTTGCAGGATGATTTCATATATTATACCCGATATTCCCCGATTCGTCAACGGCATAATCGCCCCCGCCGACGAATATGCTGTTGTGTCAGGACTCAGGCAAATCGGGATTTGTGGAGCTGCCTCCGTAGGGGGCGGCGTCCTCGACGCCCCGAACGTGCCGTTCTCTGATCCATCCGGGCCGTCGAGGACGCCGGCCCCTACGGATTGAAAAATCCCGATTTTCCAACATTTTCGACGGAGGTAGCATATGACAAAACCCATTTTTCGCGGGACCTGTACTGCCCTGGTGACGCCCTTTGGGGAGCGGGGGATTGATTTTACCGCCCTGGACCGGCTTCTGGAAACCCAACTGGAGGCCGGAGTGGAGGCCCTGGTGGTCGGCGGCACCACCGGGGAAGCCGCCACGCTGGAGCATACGGAGCTCATGGCCCTCATTGCCCATTGCGTCCGCTTCTGCGGAGGAAAAACAAAGCTCATTGCCGGCACCGGAGGAAACGATACCCGGAAAGCCGCGGAGACGGCCCGGGCCGCCGCGGCCCTGGGGGCGGACGCGCTGCTCTGCGTGACCCCCTATTACAACCGCTGCACCCAGGCGGGGCTCCTGGCCCATTATGAAGCTATTGCTTCCGCGGTGGAGCTGCCGATTCTGCTCTACAACGTCCCCTCCCGCACCAACGTGCGCATTGCCCCGGAGACCTGCGCGGCTCTGGCCCAGCTTCCCAATGTGGCAGGGATCAAGGAGGCGGATGGGGACGTGGGCCGGGTTCTGAAGCTTCATGCCCTCTGCGGGGAGGAGTTTCCTGTCTACTGCGGCTGCGACGACCGGATATTGCCCTTTATGGCCTGCGGAGCGCTGGGGGCGGTTTCTGTGCTCTCCAATCTGCGGCCCGGAGCGGTGAAGGCCCTTACCGATGCCGCCCTGCGGGGAGAATATGCCCGGGCGCTGGGCCTGCAGCGGGAGCAGCAGCCTATGCTGGAGGCCCTTTCTGCCGCTGTGAACCCCATTCCCATCAAGGCAGCTCTGGCTCTGGCGGGCCTGGACTGCGGGGAATGCAGACTGCCTCTGACCCCGGCGGACCCGGAGTTGAAGGAACGATTGATCGAATTGCTCGAATAGGAGAGAAAAAGCTTTACATTTCAGAACGTATCGGGTATAATAAAAACACCCAATGGGAAAACGCGGTACCTGAAAGGAGTTCTGAAATGAAAAAGCTTGCCCTTTTGCTCCTTGCCCTGACGCTGGTTCTGGCCCTCTGCGCCTGCGGCTCCGGCGAGGATGTGGTCTTCCGGAATGATCTGGACTCGAAGATCCACAGCGTTTACATCAGCCCCATCTCGGATGAGGAGTGGTCCGATCCTCTGAACTACGCCATTTTGAACGTAGGCTCCTCCATCCACATTGACTTTGAGAAGTTCTCCGGCGACAGCGCCTACTACGATGTGGCGGCGGTTGACGAGAACAACATGAACTATGACATCTACGATGTGCCTCTGTCCATTGGCGACACTCTGGCCATGTCCGCCGACGGTGAGACTGCTATTCTCACTGTCACCAGCGCCGACGGCTCCACCAATACCTATGAGGGCTACGCCTACAACGCCGATGATGTGGAGGATTGATTCTCCGCATGAAAAGAGCGCTTCCGCCGGAAGCGCTCTTTTTACGTTTTTCGCTATATTGTTCAGGCCTCGGCGGCTTCGGCTTCCGGGGCTTGGGCCTCGGCGGCCCGGCGTTTGGCGGCTAGCTGATCCAGAATCCGTTTTTCCCGACTCTGGCAGGTAAAAATCAATACCTGACGGGTCTTGCTCAGCTCCCGCAGCGTATCCAGGGCCAGGGCGGCCCGCTTGTCGTCGAAGTAGACCAGAGCGTCGTCCAGAACGATGGGGGCCTTGGGGATCAGAAGCTGACAGATGGCCAGACGCAGGGCCAGATAGAGCTGATCCACCGTGCCGCCGCTGAGATAGGAGAGGGGCCGGAAGACGGGGCTCCCCACGGGATGCACCGTAACGTGGAGACTCCGATCCAACTGAATCTTGTCGTATTTGCCTCCGGTGAGCTTTTCAAACAGCTCGCCGGTTTTTTCGCAGAGCAGGGGAGCGAATTTTGCCCGGAGCTTTTCGTCGGCCTCCATCAGAGCCCGCCTTGCCAGCCGCAGGGCGGCATAACGGTCCTCCAGCCGCTGAATCTGCTGGTTCAGCTCCTCCTGCCGGGCCTGGAGCTCCAGAGGATCGCCCATCTGTCCAATGGCGCCGGCCAGCTTGTCCGCCTGGGAGGAGGTGGCCTCAATCCGGCGTTCCAGATCCTCCAGCCGCTGGGACTCGCTTTCCCGATCATAGTTGGCAAAGCGGGAGACGTCCGCCTGCTCCTGCTCCGGATTCCCCAGGGCAAAGCGCAGATCCCGGAGCTGTACGCTGCACTGCTGCTCCAGGAGGGTGGCCTGGGCCAGAGACTGCCGGGATTGCTGGGCCTCCTGGAAGAGGGCGGCGGCCTTCTCCGGTGTTCCACAGCCGGGCATTATGGCCTCCAGCCGGGAGTAGATGTCCAGGCGCCGGTCCGCCAGCTCCTCCAGAAGCTTCCGGTTTTCCGCCAGCTCCGGCAGTTCTTCCTCCTGCTGCTCCAGCCGGTGGATGTAGCGGATGCCCCGCAGCACCACTTCCTTGGCGGTTTTGGCGCCATATTGCTCCAGAACCTCCCGGGCTTTGCGCTGAAGGGAGATGTAGGTGTCCTTGCGGCGGTTGAAGTCGATGCGCTGCCAAAGCCAGAGTCCCAGTCCCGCCAGGGACAGGAGCACGCCCACCACCACCAAGGGCAGAATCGGCAGCAGAGCTCCGGCGAAGCCGCAGCACAGACCCGCCAGAATGATGAGATACCAAAGCAGGGCAGGTTTTTTTCTGGGACGCTTGGCGTTCCGGGCATTCTGAACCAGGGTGGCGTCGGCGGCGGCCTTGTCGTGGGCCTCCTTGGGTCCCATTCTTCCGAAAACAGGGTCCGGCTCCGGAAGCTCCAGCTCCGTGATACTCATGCCCTCCTCCAGAGCGGCGTGCTGCAGCTCATTCTGAAGCTGCTGCAGCTCCGCCTGGAAGCCCTGCAGGGTCTCCTCATCGGGAAGTCCGGCACAGACAGTCTCCCAGGCCTCCCGGTCCTCCCTGGCGGCAGCCAGGGCCTGCTCCGCGGCGGCGACCCGCTCCTGCTTGGCCTGCTGATCCAGGGCCTCCAGTCCGGCCAGAATCTCCCGGCACTCCTCCCGCTGGCTTCTCAGCTCCACCAGGTCCTCCCGGTAGGCTGCCAGACGGCGCTGGCTTTCCTCAATCTCCGCCAGCCGCTGCTCCAGGGCGGCTCGGGCCTCCTCGGCCCGGGGCAGAGCGCCGGATTGGTTATGCCGGATAGAGGTTTGAAGCTTCTTCAGCTTTTCGTCAATGTCGGCGTAGGCGTATTCCTCGTTGCCCGCGGTTACGAGGCCGCTGAGCCGCTTTTCCAGTTGGGCGTCGGCGGAGACGGAGACCCGCTGCTGCCGCAGATAACCGCTGCGGGCGTAGACCTGGGCCTCTACCCCCAAGAGGGTCTGGCCGCAGCTCCGGCCGGTGAGATCCTCCCGGGGAGTTCCGGTCTGGGTGTCCCATGCCCGGAAATCCGCCATGGGCGCGGTCTGGCTGACCCGCTCCAGAGTCACCTTGCCCTCGTCAGCAGACAGCTCCATGATTCCTTCCATGGGCTTTCCGCTCCAGGGCTGGAATTTGAGCTTGTCCGGCAGGCGGCCCGCTCTGGCCCGGTCCTTGGTGTCCACGCCGTAGAGCATGGCCAGCAGGAAGGCCAGCCAGGTGGACTTGCCCGCCTCATTGTCACCGCTGATGACGTTCAATCCGGGCTTCAGCAGAAGCTCCTGGTTGTCCAGCTTGCCGAAGGTGGCTCGCATCCGTTCTATGATCACAGCTCCGGCACCTCCCGTCCTTCCATCAGCGCCACGCCCAGCTTGGCGGCCTCGGCCACCAGCCGACGGGTGCGTTCATCCTCCTCGGCGTCATAGCAGGCCTTTAGCTGACGCAGGTACTCTCCCTTCAGGCTGTCCTCTCCCAGATCCTTCCACAGCTCCAGAGGAGGCTGGGTGCTGTCCACCAGCTCCAGCCCGTAGAAGCGGGGAGCCAGGGCAGTCCGAAGGGCTTCCAGGTCCGGCGCGGGACAGGTGCCGGTCAGAGTAATCCGATAGATATCCTGCTGGGTGTTTTCCGGCAGAGCCGCCTCCACGGCAGCCAGAGGGTCCTCTCCCGCCGGGACGCAAAGGCTTTCATAAACCCGGAAGCCCAGATCCAGGGGCTCCACCCGGCAGACGCCGTTCTCCAGCTCCGCGTAGCAGACCCCTTTGGGGCCGGTTTCATCAAAGCCCCGGCCCATGGGACAGCCGGGGTTCACCACGGTGGTTTTTCCAATCACCTGAATGTCCCGGCTGTGGCTGTGGCCCAGGGCCAGGTAGTCCAGCCCGGAGCGCTCCACGTCCCTCCGGGAGATGGGATTGTAGCCGGTATCAGCGCCCTCCAGGGTCCCGTGGACCAGCATAATGCGCGTTCCGTCGGATTCGGCGGCCTGAAATCCCTCCAGCAGCCCGGTCTCGTGGGGCTCTAAAAAGGCCGCGCCGTAGACCGTTGCGTTCAGGTCCTTCAGATGTACCGCCTCCACACTGCGGGAGCGGAAAATGTGTACGTTATCCGGCCAGCGAAGGGTGGCGTAGGGAGAAGCCGGCCCCCAGGGGTCATGGTTTCCCGGGGCAATGAAGACATGAGCCCAGACGCCCCCCAGGGTCTCACAAAGCAGCTCAGCGGTTTCCCGGTAGACCAGCTCGGAGTCGAAGAGATCTCCCGCCAGCAGCAGAAGCTGGCAGTCCAGCCGGTTGCATTCCTCCGCCAGGCGAAGGACCATCTGGCGCTGCTCCTCCCGGCGCAGGGCGGCCTGCTGGGGAGCCAGGGCCGCGAAGGGACTGTCCAGATGCAGATCAGCCGCGTGTAGGATTCGTATCATGATAGAGGATCCTTTCTGTTTTGATGCAGGTTCCTGTGCTTGTATCCAGGGTGAAGATCGCGGCCTCCAGCTTGCAGGGACCGGGGGCGGTTTCGTAGCGGCTGTTCAGCCCGCCCCGGAAGCTGGCAATGGACTGCTCCACCCGTACGCCCAGAACGGAATGGATGGGGCCGGTCATGCCCAGATCCGTCACATAGCCCGTTCCCTTGGGGAGAATCTGAAGATCCGCGGTGGGGACGTGGGTGTGGGTCCCCCAGAGAGCGGAGACCCGGCCGTCCAGGTGATAGCCCATGGCCAGCTTTTCGGAGCTGGCCTCGGCGTGAAAGTCCACCAGAATCACTCCGGTGTCCGCCTGCTTCAACAGCCGTTCCGCTGTGAGAAAGGGATTGTCGGGGCCGAAGCCCATGTTGCAGCGCCCGACGAGACTGATCACCGTGACGGGACCTGCCTTGCTGTCGTAAACCCCCAGCCCCCGGCCGGGGTAGAGGGGCGAGTCGTTGGCGGGGCGGAGGATGTAGGGACTGTCCTCGAGATAGGGGGCGATTTCCCTGCGATTGTAGCTGTGGTTGCCCAGGGTGATGACGTCGGCCCCGGCGTCCAGCAGGGCCTCCGCCTGACTGGGGGTAATCCCCACCACAGAGGCGTTCTCCCCGTTGACCACACAGAAGTCGATCCGATGTTCCCGCCGCAGAGCTTTGAGCCGCTGCTGAACAAGCCGCAGTCCGGAGCTCCCGCAGACGTCTCCCACAGCCAGTACCCGAAGCTCCATGAAGCCCCCTCCTCTCTGATAGATTCAGCAGATATTATACAAGGAAATCAGGCAAAAAGCAACGTTTTTTTCAAGCATCTTCCCGGCAGCGCCGGGAAGGGGAGAATTAATAGAAACGATTCGAACATTTTACAAAATGTTCACCGTTTTTCCCGCTCCGGCGCTATAATAGAGAGCGAAAACCATTGGATAAGAGGAGAGGAGGAGCTGTTATGGCAACCAAAATCCTGATTGTTGAGGACGATAACAACATTGCCGATCTGCTTCGGCTTTATCTGGAAAAGGAAAAATATGAGGTCTGCATTGCCTCCGACGGGGGTAAGGGGGTGGAGCAGTTCCGCCGCTTCCAGCCGGATCTGGTGCTGCTGGATCTGATGCTTCCTGTGCTGGACGGCTGGGGGGTGTGCCGCACCATCCGGGCGGAGTCCAAAACCCCGGTCATTATGCTCACCGCCAAGGGAGAGACCGAGGACAAGGTCAGCGGTCTGAAGCAGGGGGCGGACGACTATATTACCAAGCCCTTTGAGATGCAGGAGGTCCTGGCCCGGATCGAGGCGGTGCTTCGCCGGACGGGGAACGCCCCCGCCAAGGACAGCAAGCGCCTGGTGTTTGACAAGCTGATCATCGACATGGACTCCTTTGAGCTGACGGTGGACGGCAAAAAGATTCCCACGCCCCCCAAGGAGATGGAGCTGCTGTATCACCTGGCCTCCACTCCCAACCGGGTCTACCAGCGCAACAAGCTGCTGGACGAGGTCTGGGGCTTCGACTACTTCGGCGATACCCGGACGGTGGATGTACACATCAAGCGCCTGCGGGAAAAGCTGGAGGGCGTGTCTGACCAGTGGTCCCTCAAGACCGTCTGGGGCGTCGGCTATAAGTTTGAGGTGGTATAAGCCGTGAAACGCAGCTTTGGCGGGCAGATGACCATGACCCTCTGCCTGATTTTCGTGACCCTGATCCTGCTGAGCACAGCGGGGCAGCTTCTCTATAAGCGGCTGACGGTGGATCTCATCGCGGAGGATGTCAGCGCCTCCGCCTCCGCCGCCGCCAGCATGACGGAGCTGCTGGAAAGCGAAGAAGGCCGCAGCCGTCAGCAGCTTTGCGTCCAGCTCAACTATACCGCCCGGGCCACCGGAAACGATACGGTGGTCTGCGACGAGGGCGGAACCGTCATAGCCTGCTCCTGCGGCCTGCAGAGCTGTGAGCATCTGGGCTGCGTCTTTGACCGGGAGCTGCTGGAGGCTGCCACCCTGGAGCGGGCGGTTTTCCTGCCGAACCGGGAGCTCAGCGGCTACGGGGAGAAGCGGATGACGGGCCTTCGCATGGTCCAGACCAAAACCGGGGAGCTGCGTTATGTGGTCAGCTCCCGCTCCGCGGCAGTGATTACCCAGCGCCTGGGAGAGGCGATCCGGCTGAACATCCTGGCGGTGATTTTCGTGATGGCCCTGGCCATACCCCTGGTCTGGGCCATTGTCCGGCGGCAGATGAAGCCCATCAAGCAGATGACCGCCGCCGCCCGCCGCATGGCCCACGGCCAGATGGATGTGCGGGTGGATGTGGACGACACGGATACCGCCGAGCTCAACGAGCTGGCCCTGGCCTTCAACAATATGGCCCAGGCCCTGGCAAAATCGGAGCTGAAGCGCCAGGAGTTTGTGGCCAACGTCAGCCATGAGCTGAAAACGCCCATGACCACCATTTCCGGCTATATGGAGGGCATGCTGGACGGGACCATTCCCCCGGAGCAGCAGCCCAGGTATATGGAGATCATCGCCGGGGAGGTCAAGCGCCTGTCCCGGCTGGTACGCTCCATGCTGGAGATATCCCGGCTCCAGGACCAGGGCATTCCCCCGGAGCGGAGGCGAAGCTTTGACCTCTGCCAGACCGTGGGGGAGGTGCTGCTGAGCTTCGAGGGGAAGATCAATCAGAAGGGTCTGGAGGTGGAGACCGACCTGCCGGATCAGGGCGCCAGAACCCTTGCGGACCCCGACGCCGTCACCCAGGTGGTTTACAATCTCATTGACAATGCCGTGAAATTCTGTCCCGAGGGGGGAACCCTGGGGCTGGGGATCACCCAGACCAAGGGAGGCAAGTATCTGGTCTCCGTGCGGAATACCGGGGCCACCATCCCCGCCGAGGAGCTGCCCCTGGTCTTTGACCGCTTCCACAAGACAGACAAGAGCCGTTCCGCGGACCGGGACGGCTGGGGCCTGGGGCTCTATATCGTAAAAACCATCATTCTCAGCCATGAGGAGGATATTTACGTCACCAGCCGGGACGGCGTGACGGAATTTTCCTTCACCATGCCGAAACTCAGCAATGCCTGAACTCTGAATCAAGAAGGTGAAAACAATGGACGACAAACGGACTCCCATGGAGGCCGAGGTGCAGGAGCTGCCCCAACAGCGGGAGCCTGTCTGCCCGGAGAACTTCTACGGAACCTCCGCCCGGCCCCGGCCCCGGCGGAGCCATGCCGGACTCTGGATCTCTGTAGGTCTGGCCGTCATCGCCCTTTGCACCTTCAGCGTGGTGGCGGCTATGAGCCATGTCCGCCTGGAGCGGAGGGACGGCAGTCTGCGCCTTGCCATGCTGGGAAGCGAGGAGACCAAGGGGGCGGAGGAGGGTCCCCGGGATCTGGACATCCCGGAGGGAGAGTCCTATGTGGCCGCCCAGAACGGAGCGGGGGAGTCGGTGCGGCTTTCCCTGGTTCCCGGAGTGGGGGAGAGCCTGAGCCCCAGCGAGATCTACCGGCGGGTGTCTGCCGGGGTAGTCTGCGTACAACTGGACAGCTACTACGGCAGCAGCGTCAACACCGGAGTGGTGGTGAGTGCCGACGGCTATATCCTCTCCGCCTCAGAGGGGCTGACCAATACCACGGGCATCACCGTGACCCTTTCCGACGGCTCGGCCTACGCCGCCAAGCGTGTCGGGGAGGAACGGACCTCCGGCGTCTGCCTGCTGAAAATCGAGGCCCAGAACCTGAGTGCTGTGAGCTTCTCCGCGGGAGAGGAGACAGTGGGGGAGAACGTGTACTGTGTCTGCAATCCCTACGGCAGTCAGATCCCGAACCTGTTCTATGAGGGTATGCTCTCTGCCTGTCAGAGCCTCCGGGTCAGCGGGACGGACTACACCATCCTTCAAAGCTCCGCGCAGCTTCAGCAGGTGGGCTACGGCTGTCCCATTCTGGACAAGCGGGGCAGGGTGTTGGGACTGACAACCCCCATCGGCCAAAGAATTGTCTCGGGAGACGACCCCTGCTTTGCGGTTTCCGCCCGGGATTTGGAGGCCATTGTCTCCGCCTTTGAGGACGCCGATTCCTCCGACAGCCTGTGGCTGGGGCTGGAGGTTTCGGATATCCCCGAGGAATACCAATTCCTGTATGGCTTCCCCGGCAGCGTGTGGATTGACGGCGTGGGAGTCGGTACGGCTCCCGACGGGGTGCTGTATCAGTATGACGTGATAACCGCCGTGGATGGGACGGAGCTTACAGACGCCGAAGCCTTTGAAGAGATCATTGATTCCCATAAGGCCGGGGACTGGGTTCGGCTGACCATCTATCGCAGCGGAAAATGGTACAGCATTCAGCTCCCGGTGACGGCGCGCTGAAGCCCAGGGCGAAGCTCCCATGCACGGAGCTTCGCCCTTTTGCATACACTGGGGGCGAAAGGTGGTGGCAAAATGGATTTGCAAACCGAACAGGAGGTCTGGCGTCGGGTAAAGGCTCCGGGGAACGTCACAGCCCGGGAGACCCTGCTGCCGGAGCGCCTGGAGGGGCTGATTCTGGAGCAGCGGGGGGAGGCAGCGGAGCTGCGGGCGCTGGCCCGGCGGCTGCGGGGCCAGGGCGCCGCGGCCCTGAATCGGACGGCTGCCGGAATTGAGGCCCGGACCCGGGAGCTGAGCACCCTGCACTATCTGCTGACAGGCAGGAAGCTGCGGCTGCCCAGTCCTCCGCCGCGTCTCAAGGGTCCGGAAACGGAGCTTCTGCGGGAGCTGATTCTCCGGCTGCGGCAGAGCGCCCAGGCCTATGAGAGCCTGGAGACGGAATTCAGCGACTACGCCGGTGACTTCTCCCGCTGCGCCTCCGATACCCGCAGTCAAGCCAGGCGACTCACTCAACTCCTGCAAACCCGGCTTCAGACAAGACTTTGAGGGGATCATTGGGATTTGTGGATTTCTCCGCAAAACCTCCCCTGCTTGCAGGGGAGGTGCCCCAGTGCGAAGCCGCC
>CAMOSU010000054.1 GCA_946625125.1 uncultured Clostridia bacterium | reverse complement strand
CCATTGCCGAGATCGCCACCGAGATGTTCTCCTACTGCGACGGCTTCACCATGTCTGCCAAGAAGAACGGCCACGCCAATATGGGCGGTATGCTGGCCTTCCGGGACAAGGGCCGCTTCTGGAGAAAGTTCTCCGACTTCAACCCCGACGGCTCCGTCAAGACCGACGTGGGCGTGCTGCTGAAGGTGAAGCAGATCTCCTGCTACGGCAACGACTCCTACGGCGGCATGTCCGGCCGTGACATCATGGCCCTGGCCGCCGGCCTCTACGAGGAGTGCAACTTCAACTACCAGGAGGCCCGGGTGCAGCAGTGCGAGTACCTGGCCCAGGGCTTCTACAAGGCCGGCGTCAAGGGCGTCATCCTGCCCGCCGGCGGCCACGGCGTCTACATCAACATGACCGAGTTCTTCGACGGCAAGCGGGGCCACGAGACCTTTGCCGGTCAGGGCTTCTCCATCGAGCTGATCCGCCGCTACGGCATCCGCACCTCCGAGCTGGGCGACTACTCCATGGAGTACGACCTCAAGACCCCCGAGCAGCAGGAGGAGCTGTGCAACGTGGTGCGCTTCGCCGTGAACCGCAGCCAGCTGAGCCAGGAGCACCTGGATTACGTCATCGCCGCGGTGAAGGCCCTCTACGAGGACCGGGAGTCCATCCCCAACATGCGCATCGTCAAGGGCCGTACCCTGCCCATGCGGCACTTCCACGCTTTCCTGGAGCCCTATCCCAACAAGTAATCACAAACAGATCGCCCTCCGGCAGCAATGTCGGAGGGCGTTGCATAGATGGTGCTTATGGTAACATTTGACGTATACAAGATCAACGATCATATCACCGGCATCCTGGGCCGCTTCCATGAACGGATGTACCTGGTAAAGGGGGAGAAGCGGGCCGCCCTCATCGACACCGGCTGCGGCTTCGGCTCTCTGAAGGCCGTGGTGGACCGGCTCAACGATCTGCCTCTGACGGTGCTTCTGACCCACGGCCACCAGGATCACGCCATGGGGGCCGTGGAGTTCGACCAGGTGTATCTGAACCCGGAGGAGAAGGAGACCTTCCTGCGGCACTGTGACGCGGATTACCGGCTGCTGGGCCTGGACATTTCCCGGGACGCGAAGCTGGTGACCCCGGCGGATATGCTGCCCCCGCCGGATTATGAGCGCTTCCATCCGGTCCGGGAGGGTGACGTCTTCGATCTGGGCGGCATCACCCTGGAGGCCTTCTCCTGTCCCGGCCACACTCGAAGCAATCTGGTGTTTTTGGACCGGGAGGACCGGATCTTATTCTCCGGGGACGGGGTCAGCCGGGCCAGCTTCCTTCTGGGCCGGGAGGCCTCCACCGTGGAGGAATTCCGGGACGGGCTGATCCGCCTGAAGGGCCTGCTGGCGGGCCGGGTGGACCGTATCTTAGAGGGCCACGGAAGCGGCGAGCTGCCCTTTGCCATCTTCGACGGGGTGATCGAGGTCTGCAATCAGGTCCTGGCAGGGAACACGGATCGGATCCCCTATGACCTGCGGGGCTATCAGGGCTTCACCGCCAAGGCCAGAAAGCCCCATTCCCTGGATCGGGTGGACGGAGGCTTCGGCAACCTGATCTACCGGGAGGACAAGCTCTGGCGCGGGCAGACGTCGAAATGAAAAATGAATCATGAAGAATGAAAAATTGAGGTGTTTTCAAATTGCCATTTGAAAACAATGAAAAAGGGGAAACCAAGGATGAAAAAACCGCTGATTGCCGTATTGCCCCTGTATGACAGGGAAAAGGACTCCTATTGGATGCTCCCGGGCTATTTTGCCGGACTTCAGGCCGCGGGGGCGGTTCCCGTGATGCTGCCCCTTTTCGCGGAGCAGGACACGGCCCAGCTTGCCCGAGACTTTGATGGCTTCCTGTTCACTGGGGGCCAGGATGTGGACCCGGTTCTTTACGGGGAGCAGATGCTGGACTGCTGTGGAGAGCTGAATTCCGCCCGAGACCGGATGGAGGCCGCCATGCTGCAGGAGCTTATGAATCTGAAAAAACCCGTTCTTGGCATCTGCCGGGGCCTGCAATTGATCAACGCCTGCCTTGGCGGGACTCTCTGGCAGGACCTCCCCAGCCAACGCCCGGAGGGCCGGAATCACCGTATGGAGCGGCCATACGACCGGGCGGAGCATTCGGTGGCGCTCTCCGGACCGCTGGAAGTCCTGTACGCATCGAAAACCCTCGGCGTCAATTCCTGTCACCACCAGGGAATCAAAACGCTGGCCCCCGGCCTGGAGCCCATGGCCATTGCCGACGACGGACTCATCGAGGCCGTTTTCCACCCCGACTATCCCTTTCTCTGGGCTGTTCAGTGGCACCCGGAGTTCTTCGACCCTGCCAAGGGTCCCGGAGCAGTCCTTTTCCGGGCCCTTGCGGAAGCGGCTGTGAAAGGAAAATGAGAAGGGAGCCGTAATGGATGATATGTGTTCTTCGTGACCTTGCCTCAATTGGGCCTTTTCTGGCAGACTTCAGGCAGGACCCTGATTATTCCGATCCGCATCTTCTCTCGGAGGAGCAGATGCAGGTGAATCTGCGTAACGCGGCAGAGAAACAAAACAATCTTGTCCTTGGCGTCTATGACGGCAGACAGATTACCGGCCTGTTTGTATTCCTGGTGCTGCCCGAGGAACGCTATTTGGAGATGATTGCGGGGCTTTCCCGGTCACCTGCTGCCTATCGGGGAATCCTGGATTTTTTGCGTGCCTGTTATCCGGGCTTCCAGGCGGATTTTGTATTCAATCCCCGCAATCAACTGCTGAAAGAGCTTCTGGAAGAACGAAAAGCGGCGTTTGACCCGGTGCAGCGCCGGATGGAATTGGCTGATTTCAAACAGGAGCAGGATACAGCGGGCATTGTGCCCCTTTCCCAGCGGTATCTTGCGGAATACTGCGCCATGCACAGCAAAGACGTTTATTGGACCGGAGAAAAGGTGTTCCATTCACCGGAGCGTTTCCGTGCTTTCCTGGCACTCGAGGACGGGCAGATTGTCGGCTACGTGGACGTGACCCACAAATATGATACCAACGAGGTCTATGATCTTCGGGTCAAAGAGGCCTTCAGACGTCGGGGCTGGGGCAGAAAGCTGATGGCAAAAGCGCTTGCCGAGAACCGTCCCAATGGAATGCTGTTGTTCGTAGAAACGGATCATGATCCCGCTGTCCGCCTCTATCAATCCCTTGGCTTTGAATTTGTCCCGGAAGGGGATAACCAGACCGCTTTCTGGAAGATTCCGTGTTGAGCGAAAATAATATAGTTGTGTACAGAAAAGCCTCCGTCAGGGTTGACGGAGGCTTTTCGTATCAGTTCTGTTCTACACGAATCACAAAACGCAACACATAATCCTCTGTTACAGGGAAGGTGAACTCCGGCGCGATGCGGGGGCCGCAGGAGCCGGTGCCGATGCCCTGCTGGAAGGCCTGGATGGTGACGTAGGTGCCGGTGGCGCGCTCGTCCTCCCGGTGTTTCATCCGGGTGAGGGCCAGGTCGCTGTAGGGCTTCACCCCCAGCTCGAAGGGCCGGTCCACCGCCTCAAAGCGGACGCGCACCTGTCCGTCGGACAGCTCCGCCCACTGGCAGTCGCAGCGGTTGCCGCTCTCCTGGGGCTTGATATTGGGCTCCGTCATCTCACGGACAGAGGACTCTGTCAGCTCAATGGGGAACTGCTCCTTCATATCCCTGTAGCTCTCTCCGGACCGACCCAGGTATTTCACCCGGTCAAAGTCCCGGTGCAGCCGGAAAACCTTGCCGAAGCGCGGCAGACTGCCCTTGCCCCGGAGACAATGGATGCGGCTGGTGACCAGGATCCCGTCCTCTGTGCCCTCATAGGTATCCGTCACCTGGAACACCGTCAGGGGGTCCTTGGTCAGGCGGGAGCGAAGCTCGAAGCCCTGCGCCGTCTCCCGGACGGAGACCAGGGTTTCCTTCGTGCCGTACCAGCCTTTCATGGTGTTGGCGCCCTGGGGGTCCCGGTCGTTGTCGGTGGCGGCCCGCCAGAGGCTGGTGGAGGGGGCTTCGGCGGTCAGTCTGTGCCCGTCGGGCAGCTCCAGGCAGAAGCGCCCGTTCAGCAGCCGGGCGTTCGAGGGCAGGGCCTTCGGGCTCGGAGCCGGCAGGGCAGGCTCCGCCAGAACCAGCTGCTCGGTGGAGATGATCCGATTCGTCCGGGTGTCGGTGCAGGTTACGGTGACGCGCCTGCCCTCCCCGGTCTCGGCCCCCAGAGGAAGGGAGACCCGGACCCGGGACAGGGGGCCGATCTCTGGCTGAAGCCGGGCTTCGCTGCCGTCGTTCCAGCGGAAGCTGAGCAGATAGGCGCTGCCCGGGGTGAAGGCCGTGGTGTTGAACAGCTCGAAGCGGTCCGCCTCCACCCAGCGGACCCGGATGGGCCGGTAGATGTGGCGTATGAGCCTTGCCCCGGTGGAGGGCCTCCTGTCGGGGTAGAACAGGCCGTCCACGCAGAAGTTGCCGTCGTGCTCCCACTCGCCGTGGTCGCCGCCGTAGGTATAGCTGCCGTCGGGATGGAGCACGGCGTGATCCGTCATTTCCCAGACGCAGCCGCCCAGCAGATTGTCGTGGGCGTAGATGATCTGCCAATAGGCCTCCGCGTTGCCGGGGCCCACGCCCATGGCGTGGGCGTACTCGCAGAGGAAATAGGGTCTGTCGTTGAGTTCCGCTTCCTTCCGCTTGTGCAGGCCCACGGCCTCCACCTGCGCCGGGGCGGGGTACATCTCGCTGCCCAGGTCGTAGGCCTTTCGTTTGCAGTGGATGATGGACTCATAGTGGACCGGCAGCTCCGTCCTGGCCTTCAGCCAATGGTACATGGCGTCGGTGTTCCGGGTGCCCCCGGACTCGTTGCCCAGAGACCACAGGATGACGCAGCTGTTGCCGTGGAGCTTGTCCCGCCCGTAGAGCCGGGAGATCCGGTCCAGATAGCGGGGCTCCCACTTGGGATCGTCGGAGATCCGGTCGTAGCTGGGGGGCAGGCGCATGGCCCAGGTGCCGTGGGTCTCCAGGTCGTTTTCGTCGATGATATAGAGCCCCAGCTCCTCCGCCAGCTCCAGCAGCAGGGGGTCGGGGGGATAATGGGAGGTCCGGATGGTGTCGATGTTGTGCTCCTTGCAGACCAGCAGGTCCCGCTGAATCTCCTCCGGGCTCAGGGTATAGCCGCCGGTGGGGGAGCTGTCGTGATGGTTCACGCCCTTCAGCTTCAGCTTTTTGCCGTTGAGCAGGAAGACGTCGCCCTGTATCTCCACGCTGCGGAAGCCCAGCCGCTCCTTGATGCAGCCGCTCTTTGTCTCGTAATATACGTCATAGAGGGTGGGGGCCTCCGCGTTCCATTCCGTCACATCCAGCGCCTCGAAGCAGACCTGGGCCCTTCCGTTTTCCACCACGGCCTCCGCGCTGCGCTCCAGTCCGTGGCCGGAGAGGGTGAAGCGCACGGCGCTTCCCTCGCTGCCGCAGGCGGAGAGGGTCAGACGGTAAAGCCCGTTTTCCCGCCGGGTTTTCGCGTCAATGTCCCAGAGATCCTCGGGCTCTGAGATCCGCAGCAGCACGTCCCGGAAGATGCCGTTGTTTCGGAACATATCCTGGCATTCCAGATAGCTGCCGGTGCACCAGCGGCGCACCACCGCCAGCAGCTCGTTCTGACCGGGGCGCAGATAGGGGGTCAGATCGAACTCCGCCGTGTTGTGGGCTCCCTCGGAATAGCCCACATAGCTGCCGTTGCAGTACAGGTCCAGACAGCTGGCCACGCCTAAGAACGAAATGATATAGCGCCGGTCCCCGGGCTCCACCCGCAGAAAACGGCGGTAGACCCCCACGAAGTTGTATTCGTCCTTGGGCGTCCTCCACCGGGGCTTCACCCCCTGATCGAAGCCGATCCAGGAGAAGACCCGTCCCACCGGCTCCACCGTGGGGATCCTGGGAGGATCATAGGGGAATTGATAGCGGACGTTCACATAAAAGGGACGGTCCACCCCGTGAAACTGCCAGCAGCCGGGGACAGGCATCTGATCGAAGTCCAGGCTGTCGGTGTCCAGCTCCGCGGGCAGCTCCACCGGGCGGGGGTAGAACCTGAAGTCCCATTCCCCGTTGAGGCAGAGCACCTTTTCCGAGCGGTATCGCTTCTCCAGGGGGGAAACCGCGTCCGCGGAAGCCCGGTCCGGGTAGGGAATGAAATAGCTCCGGGCAGGCAGCCGGTTTCGCTCATAGACCGCAAAATTCGCGTAATTGCTGTGATCCAGCAGGTATTTCATGGGTATTCCCTCCCGTATCAGTCACAGATGGCTTCGCCGGCCTTGTAGATGTCTCCCGCGCCCACGGTCAGGATGATGTCCCCGGGCCGGGCGATGGAGCGCAGATACGCGGAGACCTCCGGAAGCGTGTCGAAGCAGACCGCGCCGGGAATTTTGGCCGCCAGATCGCTGGAGTGGATGTTGAGGAGGTTCCGCTCCCGGGCGGCGTAGATCTCCGCCAGCACCAGCACGTCCGGCGCCTGCAGCTCCTCCACGAACTCGTCGAAGAGGGCCTTGGTGCGGGTATAGGTATGGGGCTGGAAGGCCACCACGACCCGCTGATAGCCCATGGTCCGCACGGCCCGCATCAGGGCCCGGAACTCGTGGGGATGGTGGGCGTAGTCGTCATAGACCTCGGCGCCGCCGCAGCGGCCCTTGTATTCCAGACGGCGTCCGGCTCCCCGGAATCCGGCCAGAGCCCGGGCGGCGGTCTCTCCGTCGATGCCCATGTGCCAGGCCACCGCGCAGGCGCCCAGGGCGTTGAGCAGATTGTACTCGCCGTAGACCGACAGGGAGAGGCGGCACCAGGGCTTGCCGCCGCAGATCACGGTGCAGCTCCGGTAATCCTGGGATACCTCCTCCGGATGGACGTCGTTGTCCGGGCCAAAGCCGAAGCGCAGGTACTTCAGACCCTTCAGGGCGTCGGCGGTGTTGGGGTCGTCGCCGTTGGCAATCACCGCGCCCTCCGGCGGGATCAGCTGGGCAAAGTGCCGGAAGGAGGCCTTGATCTCCTCCAGGTCCTTGAAGAAATCCAGATGATCCGCCTCAATGTTGTTGATCACCGCCACGGTGGGGAAGAAGTTGTGGAAGGAATTGCAATATTCGCAGCTCTCCGCGATGATGGTATCGCCGCTGCCCACCCGATGCCCCGCGTGGAGCAGGGGCAGGTAGCCGCCGATCATAACGGTGGGGTCCCGCCCGGCCTCCATGAAAATATGGGTCACCATGCCGGTGGTGGTGGTCTTGCCGTGGGTCCCCGCGATGCAGACGGCGTTCGGATACTCCTGCATCAGCACGCCCCAGGCCTGGGCCCGCTCAAAGACCGGAATGCCTGCGGCTCTGGCGGCGGCGATCTCCGGGTTGTCGTTGTGGGCGGCGGCGGTGCGGATCACACAGTCCGCGCCCAGGACGTTCTCCGCCTTGTGGCCGATGCAGACGCGGATCCCCTTGGCCTGCAGCTCCTCGGTGGAAACCGAGGCGTTCATATCCGAGCCTGTGATCTCCATGCCCCGGTCCCGCAGCACCAGGGCCAGGGGCCGCATGGAAACGCCGCCGATGCCCACAAGATGGATCCGCTTGCCGGGCTGGAAGCAGGCTCTGATTTTTTTTGCGGTTTTTTCTTGCATAAAGAAAGCCTCCTGTATGGGATTCTCCGCAAAAGCGGAGGGAAAAAGCGTTAATTTTCTATATATTATAGTATGTTGTCACCCATTGTGCAAGTTTTTTTTCATGTTCTCCGGGGAAAATCCATATGCTTTTTCGGAATGAGCCCCACATCGCGGGCCGGAAAGGAGAATTTCCATGGAAACGCTGCTGCTGCGCCTGGAACGGGCCCTTTGGGGCTGGCCGCTCTTGGTCCTGCTGCTGGGGTCGGGGATTTATATGAGCCTGCGGCTTCGCCTCCTGCCCCTGCGGCGGCTGCCCCTGGCGCTGAAGCTGACCTTTCGCCGGGGACGGGGAGCATCGGGAGGCGTCACGCCCTTCGGCGCCCTCTGCACCGCCCTCTCGGCTGCCGTGGGAACGGGAAATATCGTGGGGGTGGCCACGGCGCTCTCCCTGGGAGGACCCGGCGCCCTGGCCTGGATGGAGCTCAGCGCCCTCACCGGCCTGGGGCTGAAATACGCCGAGGGGGTCCTGGCTGTCCGATACCGCTGCGGGGAGGGGACAGGGAAGCCCTGGGGCGGACCCTTCGCCTATATCAGCCTGGGACTGGGGCCGCGCTATCGGCCCTTCGCCGCGGCCTTTGCGGTCTGCGGGGCCCTGGCGGGGCTCTTGGGGGTGGGGACCTTCGTCCAGGTGGGCAGCGTCAGCGCCTGTCTCGCGGAGCTGATGAACCTGGAGGGGCTGAGACCTCGCCTTCTGCGGCTGCCCTGGGGGCTCTCCGTACCGCTGATCTGCGTCCTGGCGGGGCTCGGATTGGCGCTGCTGGCGGCGGCGGTGATGCTGGGGGGCATGGAGCGGGTCAGCCGCCTTTCCTCGGTCCTTGTGCCCCTGATGGGGGGCCTTTACGGGCTCTGCTGCATCTGGATCCTTTTGCGCCATGCCCGGCTTCTGCCGGAGCTCTGCGGCAGAGTCCTCCGGGAGGCCTTCACCCCAGCCGCCGCGGGAGGCGGCCTTTTGGGCACCGCCGCGGCGGGGGTCAGCAGAGGCGTCTTCTCCCACGAGGCCGGTCTTGGCACCGCGCCCATGGCCGCGGCCTCGGCCCGGGGCGTCCGCCCCTGGGAACAGGGCCTGATCTCCATGACCGCCGTGGTCTTCGACACCCTCCTGATCTGTACGCTGACGGGGCTGGTGATCCTGGCGACGGGGGCGGAGGGCGCGGGCACCGCCGCTGCCATGACGGCCTTTTCCCGGGGCCTGCCCCTTCCGCCGCTGCTGTCCAGACTCCTGGTTTTCACCATCCTGGGTCTCTTTGCCTTTACCACCGTTGTGGGCTGGAGCTGTTACGGCACCGCCTGTCTGCGCTGGCTTGCGGGGGACTCGGAGCGCCTGCGGAGGAGCTATCTGCTGCTTTACGCCGCTACCGTGGCGGCGGCTCCCCTCTGCTCGGCCAGGGTGGTGTGGACCGCCGCGAATCTCTGCAACGGGCTCATGGCCGTCCCCAATGTGCTGGCTTTGCTGCTGCTGTCCGGCAGAGTTGCGGAAAGTTCCAAAGCAATCCTTGATTTTCCCCATGAAATGCGGTATAATGAATCATCATTCTGAGCTTTGGAAAAGGCGCTTTCGGAAAGGGTGATTGGATGCTGGAGAAGCTGACGGAACGCACGCTGGCCGCCGGGGAGCTGATTCGCTCCGCCCGGGACGTGGGCAGCTCCGTGCGGGAAAAGACCGGGCCCAGGGACCTGGTGACAAAGTACGATCTGCTGGTGCAGGAAAAGCTGCGCCGGGAGCTGCTGGCCCTGCTGCCGGAGGCCGGTTTTTTGGGGGAGGAGGGCGACCAAAGAGAGGAGCTCTCCCAGCGGGAGTGGGTGTTCATTGTGGACCCCATAGACGGAACGACGAATTTTATCCAGGGCTATCACAACAGCTGCGTCAGCGTGGGGCTGGTCCACAGGGGCAGCGTGGAGTACGGCGTGGTCTACAATCCCTTTGACGGGGAGCTCTACACCGCGCAGCGGGGCAAGGGAGCCTGGCTCAACGGCGCGCCCATCCGCTGCGAGGATCACGACCTGGAACGAACGATCCTGATCTTCGGCTCCGCCCTGTATTACCGGGAGCTGGTGCCCCGGACCCTGCGGCTTTTCAACGCGGCCTTTCCCCTGGTCCAGGATATCCGCCGCTTCGGCTCCGCCGCCCTGGACCTCTGCTATCTGGCCGCCGGGAAGGCCGGCGCCTTCTTTGAGGCCCGGCTCTGCCCCTGGGACTACGCGGCGGGCTCTCTGATCGCCCGGGAGGCGGGCTGTCGGATCAGCCAATTGGACGGAAGCGATTTGGACCTGTTTGGAAAATGCAGCGTCCTGGCGGGCAGCCCAAGGGCCTATCAGAGCCTGCTGGAACGCTTCACAGAGGAAATGGAGAGGGAAGCATGAACAAGAAAAAGCATAGAATGGCCCTTGCGGCGCTGCTGACCGCCCTGTCTGTGCTGTTGAGCGGCTGTCTGAACCTGAGCGTTCTGACCATGAAGCCCTCAGAGAGCGCGGCAGTACCCGGCACAGAGACCGCTCCCAGCGCCACCCCGACCCCGCCGTCCGCGACGGAAACGGGATCCACGGAGGCTCCCCCGGAGACGGCGAATACGGAGCCCGTCAGCACGGAGCCCATCGACCCCAACGACGAGGCCCTGATCCGCTGGCAGAACGCCGGGCAAAAGGACTATCTCCCGGACGGAGCCCTGGAAATGGTCCGCTTTTCGGAGATGGAATACCGGCGGCCCGACGTGGAACAGCTTTACGCGGATTTTGACGCGCTGATCCAGGAGGCGAAGCAGAGCGGCGACGCGGCGTCCCTTCTGGAGGACTATTACGAGCTCTACAGCCGCTATATCAGCTTCTATTCCATGGACACCCTGGCCAACATCCGCTACAGCCTCAACACCGCGGACAGCTATTTCAAATCCGAGTATGATTTCTGCCAGGAGCAGACCCCCAACGTGGAGGAGAAGCTGGAGGCCCTGAACAAGGCTCTTGCCGCCTCTCCGGCCAGAGATCAGCTGGAGGAGGAATACTTCGGCAGCGGCTATTTTGAGCAGTACGACGACTATGAGGTCTACACCAATCCGGAATACCTTCGCCTGTCCCAGGAGGAGGCGGCCCTGCTCAGCGAATACCGGGCGCTCACCGCGGATATGCAGGTGAGCTTTCAGGGGGAGACAAAGCCCCTGGACGAGTGGCTGGAGACCGACGATTACTACACCTATATCGGCGCGCTCCAGGCCTATTACGACAGCTACAACGCCTCCGTGGGAGAGCTGTTCGTGCGGCTGGTGAAGGTGCGCCAGCAGCTGGCCGCGGCCCTGGACTATGACAGCTACGCGGATTACAGCTTTGACGTGACCTATACCCGGGACTACAGCCCGGAGCAGGGCGTGGAGTTCCTGGATGGGATCCGGACCCACCTGGTTCCCGTCCTGGAGAAAGCGATGCCGCAATTCGGCTTTTCTTCCCCCTCCTTCGGCAGCGCCTCGGAGCAAAGCGTCATGGAGATGGTGGCCTCCGCCGCCCAGACCATCGGCGGCTCCGTCTGGGACGCCTATCGCTTCATGCGGGCCTACGGCCTCTGCGACATTGCCCAGTCCCCCAAGAAGATAGAGGGCTCCTTCCAGACCTATATCTATGATTATGAAGCCCCCTTCGTGCTGGTGAACGCAAAGGGAAGCGGGGAGGATTACACCACCTTCGCCCATGAATTCGGCCATTTCACCGACGCTTATCACAACTATGGAGCCAACGAGGACCTGGAGACCGCCGAGACCTTCTCCCAGGCCATGGAGTTTTTGGCCCTGCAGTACAGCGACGCCCTGTCCCAGAGACAGCGGGACAGCCTGCTGCGCTATAAGCTCTACGATCTGCTGGAGACCTTCGTGTATCAAGGGGCCTACGCGGAGTTTGAGGCGCGGGTCTACGCCCTGGACCCGGAGAAGATCACCGTGGAGCGGATCAACGAGATCTATCTCCAATGCTGCAAGGACTTCGGGGTCTATGAGGATGGCTTCGATTTCTACTACTCCCAGGGCTGGATCGACGTCCTGCACTTCTTTGAGGTGCCCTACTACGTCATCAGCTACTGCGTCTCGGCGGAGACGGCCCTCCAGGTCTATGAGCTGGAGACCCGGCAGAAGGGAGACGGCGTGGCCGCGTATTTCCGGCTGCTGGATCGGGATTACAGCGCCGGCGTTCAGCAGGTCATGGAGGACGCGGAGCTGGAGAGCCCCTTCCGGGACGACGTGATCGAGCAAACCGCGGAGTTCTTCCGGAAACAGCTGGGCTTGAACAGAAATTAAAGCGTGCCTTGTTTGAAATCTCCGAAATACGGGCATCCTCCCTTTGGACAGAAAAGCCAAAGGGAGGATGCTTTTATGCAAGTCAAGGATATGATGTCCAGCCATCTGATCACCGTGGACCGGGAGGAAACCGTCGCCGCCGCGGCCCGGCTTCTGAGCCGACATAACGTAGGCGCTCTGCCGGTGACCGCCTCCGGGGGAAGGCTGGTGGGGATGCTCACAGACCGGGATATCACCGTACGCTGTGTCGCGGCGAATTTTGACCCCAACATCACACGGGTCCGCACCGTCATGAGCAGCGGCGCCGTGACGGTCAACGCCGAGGAAAGCGGTCTCGGCGCCGCCAGGACCATGGGAAAGCACAGAGTCAGAAGACTCCCGGTGACCCAGGACGGGAAGCTGGTGGGGATGCTGAGTCAGGGAGACCTGGCCGTCTGCGCCGATCAAGGCGAGGAGGCGGCCCAGGCCTTCCGAACCGTGTTTGAGTCGGACGGCATGGAAGAAAAACAGCCGTGACCACAGGGTCGCGGCTGTCTGAATTGGATCATGCGGCGCTTTTGTTTGCCTCCGCCTGCCGCCAGAGCCCCACAAAATAACGCACATAGAGGGTCAGGGCCAGGGCTACGCAGAGGATGCAGAGGACGATGAGGCCGGTGGAAAGCCAGCCGGGCATTTGGGGGAAGATCATCAGCGCCAGGGCGGAGGCGTAGAGCACCACCGTGGAGAGCTTCCCGTACCAGCGGGCGGAGGGGACCTGATTGGTCTTGCGGATGGTGATATAGCCCAGGATTGCCATGCAGGATTCCCGGAACACGCAGAGCCCCAGAAGGATCCACAGCAGGGGATAGGTGAAGGCCAGGCAGAGCACCACGCAGACCTGGGTGAGCTTGTCCGCCACCGGGTCCAGGGCCTTGCCCAGATCGGAGACCATGTTGAAGCGGCGGGCGATCCGTCCGTCCAGCACGTCCGTCAGCGCGGAGACTGCCAAAAGGATGATGGCCAGCTTCGTGTTTTGCAGGCCGACGTAGGCCCACACGATGAAGGGGACCAGCAAAAGACGGAAAAAGGACATGAAATTGGGAATGGTCCAGATTTTTCCGTCCCGAAAGAGCTTCAGCATAAAACGCCTCCTTTCCAAAAACCTCTAAAAATCTATTATACTGAAAAAAACCGCTGTGTCAACAGGAAAAAACAAAAAAGCCGTCCGGCTCCCGAGGAAGCCGGACGGTTCGCTTATGGACGGGTCAGCGGATATCTCTGTCGTCAAAAATGTCGCCGCATTCCGGGCAGAACTTGGGGGGATGCTTGGGGTCATCGGGCTCCCAGCCGCACTTGTCGCAGCGGTACAGAGGCTCGTCGGCAGGCTTCCTGGCGCCGCACTCGGCGCAGAACTTGCCCTTGTTGACCGCACCGCAGGAGGGGCAGGTCCAGCCGGCGGGGGCGGCGGGCTTGGGGCTGCCGCACTCGGCGCAGAACTTGCCGGTGTTCTCGGCGCCGCAGCTGCAGCGCCAGGTGTTGGCCTTGGGGGCCGCGGGAGCGGCGGGCTGCTGGGGAGCCTGCTGCTGACCCATGGCAAAGAGATTCTGGGCGTTGATGCCGCCGGCCTGCTGGGCCATGCCGTAGCCCATGAAGCCGGTCATGGCGCCGGAGGGATTCTTGGCGGCGTCCTTCATGGCCTGGCTCTGGGCCTCCACCAGGGTGGCGGCGGCCATGGTGGGATCGCGCATAATGGCGGCGTGCTGGGCCTTCTTGATGAGCTCCTGGTCCTCCTCAGAGAGGGTGATGGGGTTCATGGCGATGGAGACCACCTGCAGGCCCCGCAGCTCGCCCCACTTCTTGGAGAGGGCGGCGTTCATGGCCTCGCTGAGCTCCTCGGCGTGGCCGGGCAGGGCGGAGG
>CAMOSU010000053.1 GCA_946625125.1 uncultured Clostridia bacterium | reverse complement strand
CACCTCCCCTGCAAGCAGGGGAGGTTTTGCGGAGAAATCCACAAATCCCGATTTGTCTCAGTCGCCGCCCAGCATGCGGCGGACTTCCTGGAGGAAGGCCACATCCTCAGCGCTGAGCCGGGCGTTGCCATGGAGGGACTTGCCCTGGGCGTCAGTCACGGTGACGTCCATAACGGTCCCCTCGCTCATATAATTGTCGGTGATGTAGGCCAGGTATTTCATGAATTTCGGGTGTCGGCCTGTGAAAGCCTCATATTGCTTTTTTAGCTGCAAGAGCTTGGCGGGGTTCTTCATCCTTCTTCCTCCCATTTCTGCCATTGCTCCGGGGCGTAGCCCACGGTGGCCTTTTTGCCGTTGCGAACCACAGGCAGGCGGATCAGCCCCTGGTTTTCATAGACCTTGTCTTCCTTGGCGCTTTCGCTGCCCAGATAGCGCAGCAGGTCCAGGTCCGGGTCCTTGCCCGCCCAGTCCACCAGCTTGTCCACGCCCCCCACGGCCCGGAGTACGGAGTCGAACTCCTTTCCGCTGAGGCCAAAGCGCTTCATATCAATGAACTGGTACTTGATCCTGCGCTCCTTGAACCAGCGCTCCGCTTTTTTTGTGTCGAAGCTTTTTGTTGTTCCAAATATCTGAATGTTCATACTTTCATTCCAATCCTTGTTTTTCCGCGGCTTTCCTTCTCCTCCGGCTCCGGGTATCGCACCTCCATGAGACACAGCCCCTTGGCCGGAACGGTGAAGCCCGCCGCGGCCCGGGGGCCGCCGGTGAGGAGCTCCCCGGCGCTCTCCGGAGGACGGTCCCCCCGCCCGATCTCCAGAAGGGTGCCGGTGAGAATGCGGACCATGTGGTGCAGAAAGCCGTCCCCGGTGAAGTCGAAACGCAACTCGTCCCCCTCCCGGGAAATCTCCACCCGGGAGAGGGTACGAACTGTGGATTTTTTAGTTTTTACAGCGGAGCAGGCCCGGAAATCGTGGGTCCCCTCCAGAAGCTCCGCCGCCCGCTCCATGGCGGGGATGGAATACTCCCCCGGCAGGACGTAGACAAAGCGCCGCTCAAACACGCAGGGGGCCTGGGTAGTCCAGACCCGATAGCGGTAGCGCTTCTCCACCGCGGAAAGCCGGGCGTGAAAACGGGGCGGGGCGTAGTCCAGAGAAACCGCCCCGATGTCCTCCGGGAGCCAACGGCGCAGAGCCGCCAGCAGCTCCCCGGGAGGCAGGTCCCGGTCTGTATGGAAGGAGGCCACCTGCCCCAGGGCGTGAACCCCCGCGTCGGTGCGGCCGCTGCCCTGGACCTCCACGGGCGACCCAAAGCAGCGCCCCAGGATGGCTTCCAGCTTCCCCTGAACCGTCATTTCCGTATCCGGCAGCCGCTGCCAGCCCCGGTAGCGGCTGCCGTCGTATTGTAATGTGAGCTTGTAGCTTGGCATAGCTTTGAAGGTACGGATTCTTCGGCTCCGCTGCGCTGCGCTCAGAATGACAGATTCGAAGCGCCGCGGGCATCGGAGCGGGAGTACGGATTCTTCGGCTCCGCTGCGCTGCGCTCAGAATGACAAATTCGAAGCGCTGCGGGCATCGGAGCGGGAATACGGATTCTTCGGCTCCGCTGCGCTGCGCTCAGAATGACAGATTCGAAGCGCCGCGGGCATTGGAGCGGGAATACGGATTCTTCGGCTCCGCTGCGCTGCGCTCAGAATGACAAATTCGAAGCGCCGCGGGCGTCGGAGCGGGAGTACGGATTCTTCGGCTCCGCTGCGCTGCGCTCAGAATGACGGGGCGGGCGCGTTCAGGCGGAGAGGATCTCGGAAATGGCCTCGGAGCGGGTATCGGCGGAGCAGACAAAGCTGCCCTCCGCGTCGTAAACCTCGTAGTGGCCCCGGACGGAGATAATGTCGTAACCGAATAACATGGGCTCAGATCCTTTCCTTTCGTTTCTGAGCCTATGATAACGGATAATCTGTCCCATAAAGGGGACAGTTTTGCGATCCTGCAGGTTTATTTGTTCAGCACATCCTCCAGGAAGGCCAGCACGTCGGCATGGAGCTCCCGGCGGTTCAGCTCGTTGTGCATTTCGTGGCGGCCGTCGGGGTAGAGCTTCAGGCGCACATCCCGCATTCCGGCGGCCTTGAAGGCCTCGTAGGCCTGCCGCACGCCCTTGCCGTTGCTTCCCACCGGGTCCTTGTCGCCGCTGACAAAGAGCACAGGCAGGTCCTTGGGCATCTTGTCCAGGTTCTTTTTGTCCTCATTCATCAGCATGCCCCCCAGCATCTCCCGGGCCAGGCCGATGGAGGCGTCAAAGCCCAGCAGGGGGTCGGCAATGTATTTGTCCACCTCTGCCTCGTCTCTGGAGAGCCAGTCCACGGGAGTACGGGGATTCTCATAGCCCTTGTTGTAGGAGCCGAACATGAGCTTGTTGATCATGGGGGAGGTGTTGTTCATTCCCCGGCGTTTGCCCTCGGCGGCGCACACCGCCCGGCCGGTTCTCAGCACGGCCTTGGGCATCCAGCCGGTGCCGCTGATGATGGCCGCCTTGAGCCCCGCGTCGGGGTAGGTGTACAGCAGGGTCCGGGTCATGAAGGAGCCCATGCTGTGACCGTAGATGATGTAGGGCAGGTCCGGGTACTCCTCCTTGGTCATTTGCAGAAGGCGGTAGCTGTCGGAAACCGCGGTCATCCAGCCGTCGGCAAAACAGCCCTGGGGGATTTCCGGGGAGATGGACTTGCCGTGTCCCATATGGTCCTCCCCCACCACCACAAAGCCGTGGTCGGTGAATACCTTCGCCAGCTCGTCATACCGGGCGGCATACTCCGCAATGCCGTGAACCAATTGGATCACACCCCGGGGCTTATCCTCCGGGACCCACTGACAGCAGTGGATTTGGGTGTTGCGGCGTACAGGAAAGTAAAATTCTTTCATGGAGGCTCCTTTCTGTCCCATTTATGGGACCGATAAACTGATAGAATACCCTCAGAAATAAAAAACGGAGGGAAATACCATGACAAACACAATGACAAAGCCCATGCCCAGGACCCCGGCCATTCGCATTCTGCCCCCGGCGGCTCAGCCCGCCCGGTCTGCCCGCGCCAGAGCCCGCCGCAGACGGGCGATTCTGAATACCCTGGGGGAAGCCCTGTTCACCATCGGTCTTGGGGCCTGCTTCATCCTCTGCGCGGTGATGATGATGTGCGCCTTTTCCCTGTGAATACTATTAGAAGTATGGCGCAAATCAGGCCGCAAGGATTTTAAATGGTTTTATTGGAGAATCGTATGAGGGCCTCAGTGCTGATTTCTGCGATAGAGAATGTCCAGCCCCCGCAGCAGCAGGTGCTCGTCCACCTCCATGTCCCGCTTGCAGAGAGGGACGATGAACTTGGCAAGGCCCCCGGTGGCCACCACCCTGGTGGAATAGCCCAGCTCCGCCTCGATGCGCTCCACCATGCCGTCCAGCATGGAGGCGGTACCCAGGAGCAGTCCGGCGCGCATGGAGTCCACCGTGTTGGTACCCACCACCCGGCGGGGCTTTTCCAGGCTGATGCCGGGGAGCTGGGCTGTGCCGCTGGAGAGGGCGTTGAGGGAGAGCATCACCCCGGGGGCAATGGTGCCGCCCCGGAAGCTGCCGTCCCGGTCAATGACGGAGATGGTGGTGGCGGTCCCCAGGTCAATGACGCAAAGGGGCGCGCCATAGGCCTCGATCCCCGCCACGGAGCCCACGATCAGGTCGCTGCCCGCCTGGGCGGGGTTGTCGATCTTGATGTTGAGGCCGGTTTTCAAACCGGGTCCCACGGTGAGGCAGGGCTTTCCCGTCAGCCGCTCCACTGCCCAGACCAGCACCTGCTGCACCAGGGGTACCACGGAGGAGATGATGCTCCCCTCAATGTCCTCCGGCGCAACCTTGAATAAACCCAGCATGGAGTTCAGCTCCGCGCAGTACTGGTCCCCGGTCTTGATGCGGTCCGTGGCCATCCGGGCCTCGAAGAGAATCTGGCTGTCCTGGATGCAGCCCAGAACGATGTTGCTGTTGCCAACGTCAATGGCGAGTATCATATCATGCACCTCTAAATCTTATAATATCCGATTTCCTGAATAACGCCTGCCTCCAGGCGGATTTTCCCGTAGCTGGGCTGCCAGCCGTACCCGCAGGAGCCGGGGTTCAGAATGTGGAGCTGTCGGTCTCCCCCCAGCTCGGCGCACTCGTAATAGGCCTCGTGGGTGTGGCCGAAGAGCAGAATCTCCGCATCCTGCTCCCGGGCGGCGTAGATTGCCCGGAGATAGCCGCTCTTGACCCCGTAGGTATGCCCGTGGCACAGGAAGAAGCGCTTCCCCCCCAAGGTAAAGCACAGGGTCTTGGGGGTTTCGCTCCATCCGTCGCAGTTGCCCCGAACCATGGAGACGGGGAGGCTTTGATACTCCCGGCTGATTTGCTCCGCGTCGCTGTCGTGGTCCCCCAGGTGGAAAACATAATCGGGCTTTTCCCGGTCAATGACCCGGCGCATCCCGTCCAGCTCCCGGTGGGAGTCAGAAAACACAATGATCTTCATGGCCGCACCTTTCCATTCTTTCTTGCATATCTTATTATAGCAGATAATTCCATGGGAGGCAAGGAAATGCTTGAAGCGTCACAAAAATTTTCCAATTCCAGCCCTGACCCGGCTCAGATTCAGGCCCTGTTGGCAGGCCCGGAGGGTCAGGCTCTGCTTCGCCTGCTGCAGGCCGACGGAGGCGCGGGTCTGCAGGCCGCCACGGCGGCCCTGCGCCGAGGCGACACCGAGGGCGTAAAGCAAGCCCTCTCCCCGCTGCTGGAGGGGACGGAGGCGGAGGCGCTGACCAGGAATCTGGAGGGGAAGCTGTAGCATGGAGGATTTGCAAGCCGCGCTGCAAAGCGTCCTCTCTGACCCCGCTCAGATGGCCCAGATTTCCGCCCTGGCGGAATCCTTGGGGCTGAAGCCCCCGGAGGGGGCCGAGCTTCCGGACCGGCAGAGCGCTCCCCAAGACCGTCCGCCCCAGGGCGGCGGGGAAGCCGTTCCCCAAAGCGCTTCCCCGCCCGTGGGATTGCCGGGGCTGGAGGGTCTGGATTTGGGGAAGCTGATGGCAGGGCTCTCCAGCCTCCGGGGGACGGAGGACCGGGTTCTGGGGGCTCTGCGGCCCACCCTTTCCCCCTCCGGTCAGGCCAAGGCGGATCGGGCCATGCGGGCGGCGGCGCTCTCCCGGCTGGCGGGACAGCTTCTGCAAAGCAGGAGGCAGGGCCATGTATAGCCGCTACACTCCACGACCGGAGGGGGGCTTTGTCCGGCAGCAGCTCCCGGACGGGGCGGAGCTGCGGGCCGCCCAGGGCAGATCGCCCCCCGCCCTTCCGCCGGAGCCCCCCGGGGAGGCCGGAGTCCGCCGCCCCGAAGGACCTCCGGCCCCAGTCAGGCCGGAGCCGGAGCTTCCCCCGCCGCCCCAGCGGGTTCAGCCCACGGGAGCCTCCCGGCCCCGGAACCCGGGGCCGCCTCCCCTGCCCTCCCCCTCCGGCCTGTTCGGTCCCGAGGGACTGTTGGCCCGGCTTCTGCCCCGGGGGCTGGATACGGAGGATCTGCTGATCCTGGCGGTGCTGCTGCTGTCCAAAAAGCAGGAGGGCGCGGAGCCCATTGAGCTGCTCATCGCCCTGGGGCTGTACTTATGGCTGTAAGAAACAGCCGGAATCCGCCGCCCTGGGGCAGCGGATTCCGGCTGTTCGGTTTTGGGGAAAATCGGGATTTGTCAATCCGTAGTACGCTGTTTCGCTTTCATCTTGTCATTTCGAAGGAGCTTGCGACTGAGAAATCCGTCCCTTTCTTCGTGATATACGGAAAGAATGAACGGATTCACCCATGAAGGGCGCAATGCTTCGCTGCGCTCAGAATGACAGAATCGGGAGGCCTCTGCCGTAGGGGGCGGCGTCCCCCGGTGCGCCCGCCTGTAGGGACGGCACTCTGCCGTCCGCCGTTTCCTGCCTGCCCCCGCCTGTAGGGGACGGGGTTACGGATTCTTCGCTGCGCTCAGAATGACAAATACGGGAGGTTTCCGCCGTAGGGGGCGGCGTCCTCGACGCCCCGCACGTACCCTGCCCGCGCCCGCCCACAGGGGACGGGGTTACGGATTCTTCGCTGCGCTCAGAATGACAAATACGGGAGGTTTCCGCCGTAGGGGGCGGCTCCACAAATCCCGATTTGTCAGGCTCAGGCTCAGGCTCCTCAGCGGGCGGACATGTACTGGATGAAGCGCATCAGGATGACGGACACCTGGGCGCGGTCCGCGGTTCCTTGGGGGGAAACGGTGCTGGGGCTTGTGCCGCTGATCAGGCCGTTTTCCACCGCCCAGGCCAGGGGGCCTCTGGCGTACTCCGCGATTTGATCCGCGTCGGAATACTTGTTCAGCACCGTCAGATCCGGGCTTGCCTGGGTGTAGAGCCCGGCATACTTGTACAGAATCGCCACCATCTGCTCCCGGGTGACGGGGAGGTTCGGGGCGAAGCTTGTGCCGGAGGTGCCGCTGACGATGCCCTTGGCCGCGGCCCAGTTCACCGCCTTCTCATACCAGGCGCCGGGCTCCAGGTCGGTAAAGCCGTAGTCGGCGCAGGGCTCCCCGGAGATGCTGTAGAGCACCTGGACCAGCATGGCCCGGGTCATCTGGAGACTGGGAGAGAAGCTGCCGGCTCCTGTGCCGTTCATCAGCCCCGCGTTGCTGCAAAACCTGGAGGAGTCCCCGTACCAGGCCTCCTGGCTCACATCCCAGAAGGGGCTCTCCCCCCGTTTGGTCAGCCGGGCCACCCCGGTCTTCCCCTGGGAAAAGATGGGGAAGTAGCCGCCCTCCGACAGCAAATAGCTGTCGCCCGCAGTGGTACAGCCCTCGAAGAGGGCGTTTCTCCCGGTCCTGCCGTCGATTATTTCATATGTCCCATCCCCTCTGTGTCCGTCCCGGGTGCAGATATAAAAGGGATAAGAAAGCGGATCATAACCGGAGGAAACATTTATTGCGCTGTCGTAGATGAAGTCTGTCAGGGCCACGCCGTTCTCTCCATAAAAGGCGCAGCTTCCGTCCTCCCGGCGAAGTGCATGAATTTCCCTATCATTGCCGATCACAGCGGCGTTCGGGACGGTATTCACCAGGGTTCCCAGGGCGTTGTAGAACTCCACACTTTTTCCGGTCTCCTGGTCCCTTTTCTGGATTGCGAAGCCTGTTCCGACGGAGTACGCCCACTCGCAGGGAAGCTCCTTCAGCAGCTTCATATCCCAGTCATAGACCCGGACGCTTCGGCTCTGAAGCAGCTCCAGGATCAGGCTGGTCTTTGACTTTGCCACAACCCACACCGGCTCCTGAATCAGCAGGGTCCCCTGGGCGTCCACCAGGTAGTCATGATGTCCGTCCTTCTTCAGATACAGCCCTTCTCGGGGCAGGGCGGTCCAGGCGTCCCGGTCCTCAGACTGGAGAACGATCCGGTCGCTGTAGCCGTTGTAGTACCGGGTTTCTCCGTTCTTCTGGGCGGAGAACAAATAGGGGTAGCCCTCCTCCTCGAAGCCCATGAAGTCCAGCGTATCAAACTCCGGGGCTGCAATGAGGCTGCCGTCCGAGGCCAGAACGCCGTATTTTCCGTCCCGCACCACAAAAACGCAGCAGAGCATCCGGCCCAAACGGGCGCCCCCATTCCAGCACTCCGCCTGCTCATAGTTCATATCCGACAGGGGGCTGCCATCCGGAGAGATCACGCCATACTTCCCGTTCTGACCGCAAAGCAGGCTGTCCTGGGTGAGAAAGCGGAGGCTGTCATAGACGCAGGGCAGACGCCAGCTTCCATCCCTCAGGTCCAGCAGACCCCATTTTTCATCCAAGCGGCAGGGGACCATTCCGTTCCAGGCCAGTCCTACCCCGTCTTGCGTAAGCACATGATAATCCTCCGGGTCCAGAAGAATCCCATAGATGCCGCTCGGATTCCCGATCCAGTAGCCCAGCTTCTCTCCCGTTGCCATGTCCCGGTAGACGCCTACATGGTATCTGTCCACCTCGGCATCGAACACGCGTTCTCCGTCCATGTTGTAAAGATAGCCCCTGTCACGGTAGTCCGTGTCTCCCAGAAAGAGGTTTCGGTCGATCACAGCAGAAGGGATCGGCTTCCCCGGGCCGCCGTGGTACAGGATTGCGCCGCTGTAGTCCACAATCCCCTGCGCTCCGGTGCGAACGTCCGTAAACACCGCGTAGTCTCCATAAAAGCCGCTGATCTTTGCGGTATAGAACTGGGGCTCCGTTACCACATAGACAGCGTTCCCGTCTGTATTTCCCTGTTCCAGGATCACCCGGAAATTCACCGACTCCGCCGCGAAGACCGCGGGGACGGCAGACAGCAGCAGCATGCCGCAGAGCAGAAGCGCCAGGACTCGTCTGATCTGTTGTTTCATTCTTCATTTCCTCCTGTTACAATCAATGTGGCCCAAGGCACCGGGATTCCAGTGCCAAAGCTTTTGTAATAAATGGTGTAGGTCCCCGCCTCCTCCGGGCGGAAGTAGAGGGCGGTGTCCCCTTCTGTCTGATTTCCGATGTGCCGGGCGTCCCAGCCGTAGCTGTCCCAGCTCTGGTTTTTACTCTGCTCCACATAGAAGCTCAGGCTGGCCTCCGAGCCGCCGCTGTGGGTGTAGCTCCAGGACTCTCCCAGGGCAATGGTCACTGTGCCGGGACTGGGGGGATAGGGCGGAACCGTGGGGAGCATCCCGAGATCCTCCGTGGGCTCCGGGGCAGGGGCTTCCGTCTCCACAGGCTCCGGGGCCTCCTGGGAGCTGGGAGCGGGCGTCGGCTGAGGCTCTGGCGTCCAGGGCTTTTCCGTCTCCCGGGACGCGCTGCTCTCCGGCTCCGTGGTCTCCGGCTCCGTGCTCTCCGCTTCCGTGGATTCCGGGGCAGTGGTCTCAGGCACGTCGCTGATCTCGGTGGGAAGCTCCTCCGGGGTATCCACAAAAATGTGGTTGGTGGGACCGGGGACCAGATTCTCCGCGCTTTCCACGTTGGAGGGGAACTGATAGTCCCCAATGCGAACCTGCTCCCGAGCCCAGCGGTAGCCCACGGCGCCGCCCCCCAGGACGCCGGCGGCCAGGACCCCCAGGGCCACCCGGCCCAGGGCTGTCTGGAAGAAGTGCCTGCCCACATGGACCGCTACGCCTCCGGTTTTGGCCAGGCTGGCCTGAAGCACCGCCCCGCTGGCCTCCGCCGTGGGACTCTGCCGCTTCAGCAGGGCCAGCAGAAAGGGCAAAGGCGACAGGCCGTAGAGCTTCACGCCCCGGGCCTCCAGTCGCTTCACCGCGGCCTCAATCTTCCTGCGGCTCCGGGAGAGCTGGGTTTTCACGGTGCCGGAGCTGATCCCCAGATTTTGGGCGATTTCCCCCACGGGGATCTGCTCATAGTAATACATGCCCACCAAAAGCCGCTGTCCGGGGCTGAGCTCCTCCAGAATGTCCTGCACCAGCCGGGCTGTCTCCTTCCGCTCCAGAACGGCCTCCGGAACGTTCTCCTCCCGGAGATCCGGGAGCTCCGGGATTCCCTCTCCCTCCTCGTTCTCCAGCTCGGTGAACAGTACCGGACTCTGCTTGCGCAGCACAGAGCGGGTGCGGTTTACGGCAATGGTCCGAAGCCAGGAGCGGAATTTCCCCGGCTCCTTGAGCTGGTCCAGATGGGTAAAGGCAAACACATAGGCGTCCTGCTGGATGTCCAGCGTCTGCTCCTCATCCCGGACCATGGCCCGGATGCTGCGGTATATCTCCTGGCTGGTGGTCTCATAGAGGGCGGTGTAGGCCTCCTGATCCCCGGTTCTGGCCCGCTCCACCAGGGCGGCCAGATCCTCCCGGGGGGTGCTGTCTTTTTCTCTGTTCTTCATGGTACATTCCTCCCGTTTACAGGGAATTGTAATCCTTGCGATGCTCTGCCGCATAAGCACGCGGTGGATGGGACGGCCTTCCGGGGTCCTTGACGGCGCGCACCCGCCGAAGCACCTCCCCAAGCTGGCGCTCCGCCGCCTCCGGCGAAAGGCCCCAGCTTCGGATCAAGGCGCGATAAATCTGAAAGAACTCCGCGTCACCCATGGGAATCACCTCCGTGATTTGCGTTCTGTCCTTTAGACGCGCCAAGCCGGAGGCAGGTTGACAGTCTCCACAAAAAAGTGCTTATTTGTATTATAGCCCATTACGCCGGGTATTGCACTTCTTTTTTCGGAATCATTTTCACGGCCTTCAATGGCAGTTTGAAAAGCACACAATTTTCCATTATTCAATACCCATTTTTCCCCTTCCCCTCTTGACAAGGGCTGAATTTCGTAGTACAATACAGTCAAACAGTTGAACAATCGTTCAACCTTTCAACCGAAGGAGGGAGACGCCGCATGAAGTTTTACGACATCGAGCTGGACCGGACAGACTGCACCGTAATCCACCAGGAGGTGGTGGACCGGGTACGGCAGACCATGCCCAACGACGATACTCTGCTGGATCTGGCAGACGCCTTTAAGCTGTTCAGCGACTCCACCCGGCTGAAAATTCTCTATGCCCTGATGGAAGCGGAGATGTGCGTCTGCGATATCTCCGTGCTGCTGGGGATGAGCAAGTCCTCGGTGAGCCACCAGCTCCGGGTCCTGAAGCAGTCCAACCTGGTGAAATACCGAAAGGCCGGACGGGTCATCTACTATTCCCTGGCGGACGACCATGTGCGGACCATCTGCCGCATGGGCATGGAGCACGTTCTGGAGGACGAGGAAATCTGACTGGGAGCGATCCCGAAATTATGATACCGGAGGTCAAGATCATGAAAAAGAAATTCAAAATGGAAGAGCTGGACTGCGCCAACTGCGCCGCGAAGATGGAGGCTCTCATCAAGAAGATTCCCGGGGTGATGGACGCCAGCATGAACTTCATGACCCAGAGACTGACCCTGGAGGCCGAGGACGATCGCTTTGAGGAAATTCTGGCGGAGGCCCAGAAGTGCTGCGACAAGGTGGACAAGGGCTGCAGGATCCTGGTCAATTGAAAATAGAGAATTGAAAACGCGTGTGTTTTTCAGATTGCCATGTAACGATTCAATCGCCCGTCAGGTCCGATGCCCACATCGGACCTAACTGCCGATTTTTGTCGGTCAACAAGGGCGGATGTGGGCATCCGCCCCTACGAAGAGTGGGGCGACATAATAGAAACATTGCCATTTGAGAAACTCCGAAAAGATTCATTTTTCCAGTTTCAACTTTCAATTCGATGGAGTGATTCCCATGACAAAGAAGCAAAAACGTACCCTATACAGGATTTTGCTCTCGGCGGCGCTGCTGGCAGCGCTGATGGTTCTGGAGCATCTGGGGACTCTGGACCCCCTGCCCCGGCTGGGGAAGCTGGGGCTCTATCTGATCCCCTATCTCATCATCGGCTGGGACATTCTCTGGGAGGCGGTGGAGCATATTTTCCACGGCCAGGTCTTTGACGAGAATTTCCTTATGACGGTGGCCACCCTGGCCGCCTTCGGCGTGGGAGAATACCCGGAGGCGGCGGCGGTGATGCTGCTCTACCAGGTGGGAGAGCTGTTCCAGAGCTGCGCCGTGGGCAAAAGCAGAAGATCCATCGCGGACATGATGGACATTGTGCCGGAATACGCCAACCTGGAAACCCCCGAGGGTCTGGAGCAGGCCGACCCCGAGGACGTTCCCGTGGGCTCCGTCATTGTGGTGAAGCCGGGGGAGCGGATTCCCCTGGACGGCATTGTGATAGAGGGCGAGTCTCTCATTGACACGGCGGCCCTCACCGGAGAATCCGTCCCCAGAACCGCCCTTCCTGGCAGCGAGCTGATTTCCGGCTGCGTCAACGGCAGCGGCACCCTGCGCGTCCGCACCACCAAGGCCTACGCCGACGCCACCGTTACCCGAATTCTGGAGCTGGTGGAGAACGCCTCCTCCCGGAAGGCCCGGGTGGAGGGCTTCATCACCCGGTTTGCCCGGTATTACACCCCCATCGTCACCGTTGGAGCGGTCCTGCTGGCAGTCCTCCCGCCGCTGTTCTTCCACCAGAGCTGGGGCGAATGGATCCATAGAGCCTGTATCTTCCTGGTGGTCTCCTGTCCCTGCGCCCTGGTGATTTCGGTGCCTCTGGGTTTCTTCGGCGGCATCGGCGCCGCCTCCCGCCACGGCATTCTGGTGAAGGGCAGCAACTATCTGGAATCCATGTCCAAGCTTTCCACCCTGGTCTTTGACAAAACCGGCACCCTCACTAAGGGGGAATTCCGGGTCAGCGCCGTGCTTCCCGCCCTGGGAACCCAGGCGGAGCTGCTGGAGCTGGCGGCCCTGGGAGAGGGCTATTCCAACCACCCCATCGCCCAGTCCATCCGGGAGGCCTGGGGCAAGGAGCCGGAGTTGAGCCGGGTCCAGGCCGTCCAGGAAATTGCCGGACGGGGCGTCCTGGCAATTCTGGACGGAGCGGAGCTGCTGGTGGGCAGCGCCCGTCTGCTCCGGGAGCGGGGGGTGGACTTCTCCCCCGCCCGGGAGGACGGCACCCTGGTCTATGTAGCCCTGGGCGGAAGCTGCCGGGGCGTTCTGGTGATCACCGACGGCATCAAGGAGGGGGCAGCCTCCGCCCTGGAGCAGGTGAAGGCCGCTGGGGTGGATAAAACCGTGATGCTCTCCGGGGACCGCCGTCAGACCGCCGAGGCTGTGGCACGGACTCTGGGACTGGACGAGGTGGAGGCTGAGCTTCTGCCCCAGGACAAGGTGATGGCCCTGGAGGCCCTGCTGGCTGTCCAGCCCCGGGGGAAAACCCTGGGCTATGTGGGAGACGGGCTCAACGACGCCCCGGTGCTCTCCCGGGCCGACGTGGGAATCGCCATGGGCTCCATGGGCTCCGACGCCGCCATTGAGGCCGCCGACGTGGTGATCATGGACGACGATCTGCGGAAGCTCCCCACCGCCGTTTCCATCTCCCGGAAGACCCTTCGGATCGTGAAGCAGAACATCGTCTTCGCCCTGGCGGTGAAGTTCATCATTCTGATCCTGGGCGCCCTGGGACTGGCCAATATGTGGCTGGCGGTCTTTGGGGACGTGGGAGTCTCCGTCATCGCGATCTTGAATTCCATGCGGACCCTGCGCGGCGAGAAGCCCGGAACCCACTAAAAAAAAACAGAAAAAATACCGGAAAAACAGCGTTTTTTCTCTTGACAAAGCGCTGTTTTTCTGGTATTATATGCGAGCTGCCAAAGACAGCGGGTGGTTTCGACCGTAAATCCCGCCGAGGTTCCGCGATATGACATTTCTACGGTGTCCTTGCGTTCTTTGGCCGCACGGACACATTTTTTATTTCTATTCGGAGGTGACAACCAAACATGCCCAACGCAAAGGTACTCGAAAGCAAAAAGGCGATCGTAGACCAGCTGTCCGACCGGATCGGCAAGGCTACCGCCGTTGTCTTTGTTGACTACAAGGGCATCACTGTCGCTCAGGATACCGAGCTCCGCAACAAGTTCCGCGAAGCCGGCGTGGAGTACTCCGTTGTCAAGAACACCCTGACCCGTCTGGCCGCCAACAAGGTCGGCTTCAACGAGTTCGACGAGGTTCTCAACGGCACCACTTCCATGGCCACCACCACGGACGACCCCATTGCCCCCGCTCGTATCGTCAGCGAATTCGCAAAGAAGAACAAGAACGTCCTGAAGATCAAGGGCGGCATCGTGGAAGGCAAGGTTCAGACCGTTGATGCTCTCAACGCATTCGGTGAGCTGCCCTCCAAGAATGCCCTCATCGCTCAGGTCCTGGGCACCTTCCTGGCTCCCATCACTTCTCTGGCCTTTGTCATTGACCAGATCCGTGAGCAGAAGGCCGGCCCTGCCCCCGCAGAAGCCCCCGCTGAGTAATCTCAATTCAAAAAACAAACTACTAAAAATTGGAGGATATTACAATGTCTGAAAAGATCGCTGCCCTCATCGA
>CAMOSU010000052.1 GCA_946625125.1 uncultured Clostridia bacterium | reverse complement strand
ACGTAGTTCTCCTGCACAGGCTCCCCGGGGTTGTGGCCCAGAGCGGGAACGGTGATCGTCTCTCTGCTGATCTCCTCGCCGCACTCGGCGCAGTAGACCACAGACTCGTAGGAGCCGGCAGCGGTGCAGGTGGCGGCAGCTTCATTCTCAATCACGGGCTCGGCGGGAGTATGGACGTGGGGCGCGTTGATGATGGTGGTGTAGTAGGCGGTGCCGCCTTCGCCTTCCGTCAGCTTGTAGATGGTAAGCTGGCAGTTGCCGTTGGTTCCCAGATTGGTGCCGCCCATGCGCCAGTAGTTGTTGGTCAGATCGTAGCGGTAGGACAGATGGCGGTTGTTGGCGGTCAGAGCCAGAGCGCCGTCCAGGGTGGTCAGCGTCCAGACGGACTTGTTGGCGGTGCTGACGCTCAGATTGTTGCTGCCGCTGTTGTTGTAGAGCCAGCCGTTCTCCTCGTCTCCCAGATACCAGCCCTGGGAGGCGGCGCTGACGGTGAGATAGTTCTTCTCGTCCGCCAGTACGCTTTCCACGTCGTTGGTGAAGGCGTACTTGTTGACGTAGCTGTTGCCGACAGTCTGCTGATACAGCGCGTAGGCTTCCCCGCTGTTCAGATCATTGGCGGTGATGACAATCTTGTCGCCCTCTGCCAGAGTATCCTCCAGGCCCATCACCACCAGAGCCGGGGCGCTGTCGCCGCCGCCTTGATTGTAGGTATACAGGGCCTTCAGGGTGATGTCGGAGGGAGCGGTATAGGCTCCGGTGAGAATCTCAGCCGGTCGGGTCTGGACGTTGTCATAGTCCTCCGTGACCCAGCCCAGGAAGCTGTAGCCCTCGGGGGCCTCCGCCGTGGGCAGGGTGATGCCGGTGTTGGTGTTGCTCACCATGGGAGCCGGAGCCTCCACCCCCGCGGGAGTGGTGAAGCTGACGGTGTAGTCCTGGCCCAGAGGGGCGGTATAATCGCCCACATAGCTGTAGCCGCAGAGGGTGCAGGTATAGGTGGTGTAGCCCTGCTCGGAGGCAGTGGGAGCCGTGACCACGGCATTGTAGCTGCAGGAGGCGCTGTCTTCGCTCTGGCAGACAGCGCAGATTCGGCTGTGGGTGCCGTCGCCGTTGGAGCTCCAGCTTCCGTAGCTGTGGACGCCGGTGGCGGGGATCAGGGTGCTGTCCAGACTGATCTCCGTCTGGGCGTTGGCGTCGGAGAAGTATTTTCCGCAGCCGGCGCAGTACCAATAGGCAATGTGGCCGGGCTGGGCGCAGCTTGGGGAGACGGCGGACACATAGCTCAGACTGTGGGTATGGGCCTGGCCGCTGGGATTGGTGCTGTAGGTTGCGACACCCTGGCTGCCGTCCAGATAATAGAGCTGGGGCAGCAGCATGGTATTGCTGACGGAGGAGGTATAGGTGGTGAAGCGGGGACTGCCGTGGTTGTAGAGGAAGCGGCCATAGCTGGAGGTGGCGTTCTGGATGGTGGCGTTGCTGTTGGAAATGCCGATGCTCCAGGTGGTGGTGCCGCTGTCCCAGGCCAGCTTCTTCACCGCAGTGGAGCCCAGGAGCTGGCCGTTGTCATTGGACAGGGTCCAGGCCCCGGCGCTGCCTCCCAGGGTCAGCTCTACAGTGCCTGCGTCCAGGCTGGTGATGGTGGACTTGTCCGCGGAGAAGCCGGAGGACAGGCTTTCCATTACGCTGGAGCTGATGTCTCCGGCGGTAACGTTATCCTCATTGTTGGCCAGAATCAGGCGCATGCCGGGAGTCAGATCCGCGGCGTCTGTCAGCAGGGTCCATTCCCCGCTGCCGGTGCCGCCCTCAGTCTTCAGATAGACCGCGTACAGAGTGGTGCTGGCGGTGGGAATGAAGCTGGCGCCCAGGGAATAGTAGCTGGGCTTCTCAGTGCTGTCTGCCACAGGAGCGGTGCTCCAGCCCACCACGGTCCAGTCCGCCACATCGGAGGCGAAGGCGGGGAGGGTAACGCTGTCTCCGGCATAGGCGGAAACGGTGCTGTAGAGGGAGCCGTTGGCCATAAAGCTCAGGGTGACAGGCTGCTTCGCCGCAAAGTCGATCCGCAGGGTGCAGTCAGAGGAGGGGACGACGGTGAAGACGTTCCCGTTCTGGGTGACAGAGGCGGAGCCGGAGACCAGGGTATAGCCCGCGGTATAGTATCCGGACTTGGGAGAGGCGGTGACGGTATAACCGTTGACGGATACCGTGCCGTAGCTGTTGTCGTTGGAGAGGGCGGTGACAGTGTAGGCCTCCGAGGCCCCGGCGGAGGGGGAGGGGTAGTTGGCGGGGACCTCCTGACCGAAGAGCAGGAAGGCCAGCTCCGGGTAGTCCACAAAACAGTTGCGCACGCCGGTGATGGACTGGACGACGTCGTTGCGGCCCATCTCCCAGGTGTCCACGGGGTCGGCTTCCATCCAGTTCAGCAGAACGTCAACGCTCTCGATGACCCCGCCGCTGCCCCACATGTAGTCCTGATTGTCCCAGCGGACATAGCAATAGAGGACAATCCGGGCGCAGTCGCCCCGGAGGTCGATCCCCAGGGAGCCGGCTTCGTTGTTGGGATTGTAGTAGCCGCTGGACTCTCCGTAGGCCTTGTTGCCCCGGGAGGAGTTTTCCGTGGAGGAGGTGGGGCGCAGCATCATGATGTCTTCAAGCTGAGAACCGGAGGATTTGGACTGGGGCCAGGTGTGCTCCCGGTTCCAGGAGCCGTCCCAGCTACCGGTGAGTTTCGTAGCGGAGTAGAAAGAGGAGATGTAGCTGTTGTTGCTGTTGACGCAGTCGGTGTAACAGTACATACTCCTGGTTTCCTGGTAATCAGTGACATAAGTTTGCTTCGCGGAAACCATGGAGCGCAGGGCGGTGTAGAGGGCGCTGCTGGTGTAGCTGTTGGAGTTGGAGCTGCCGGAGTTAGCCGACAGGCTGGCGTAGGAATAGCTGCCGGTGTAGTACTCCTGGGCGTAGCTGGTGAGGAAGCAGGCAAGCTCTCCTCTGGCACCCCAGTTTTTCAGATAGGTCCCGCTGTTGTCGTAGACCACGTCGGAGGCCTTGGTGTAGCCCGTGGCTGTGCCTGTGAGGGTGTCGGCAAAGACGGTCAGACTCAGCCCGGAGAGCAGAGAGACCATGAGCGCCAGCACCGTCAGAAAGGACAGCACGCGGCGGGGGTTGGTGTGTTTCATAGACATACCTCCATAGAATAAAGTCGGTACTGTTTATTTTATCAAAAACATAGCTTTTTCGCAAGGGGGAAACATGTGCTTTTGGTGATTTTGACGTTATTCCAGAACAACAGCCCGCGGTGCCGAAGCTCCACGGGCTGTTGTTTTACCCTCCGGCCTCCGCCGGAAGAGACAATGGGGTACTGCCCTCCGCAGAGCGGAGGGCAGTGGTCAGTCGAAAAGTCCGGAGCTCAGCCCAGAGGCTCGAAGTCCGCGACGCCGTGCTTGCACAGGGGGCAGATGAAGTCCTCGGGCAGGTCCTCGCCCTCGTAGACATAGCCGCAGACCTTGCAGACCCAGCCCTTCTTCACGTCGGTTTCGGGCTTGGGCTTCACGTTGGCCTGGTAGTAATTGTAGGTCATGGTCTCCTTGTCGGAGAGGACCCGGGCCTCGCTGACGGTGCAGATGAACATGCCGTGGGTGTCCAGATCCACGTACTGCTCCACCTTCAGGCTCATGAAGGCGTTGATATACTTGGGCAGGAAGACCAAGCCGTTGTCGGAGCGCAGAGGCGTGCAGTCGGCAAACTTGTCCACCTCTCGGCCGGACTGGAAGCCGAAGTGCTGGAAGACCGAGAAGGGAGCCTCCACAGACAGGCAGTTGACGTTCATCACGCCGGTCTTCTTCACCATCTCGTGGGTGTAGTTGGCCTTGTTGATGCACACGGCGATGCGGTTGGGGGTGTTGGTGACCTGGGTCACGGTGTTGACGATGCAGCCATTGTCCTTGTCGCCGTCCCGGGCGCTGACCACGTACAGACCGTAGCCGATCTTGAACAGGGCGGAGAGGTCAGACTTGTTGGCGGTCTCGTCGTGCTGGGCCAGGTAGTCCTTGCACAGCTCGTCAGCCAGCTTTTCGATCTCGGCCCGGCTCTCCTCGCTCAGAGCGCCCTTGATGTGTACGGTGGTATCGGCGTAGGTCAGATTCTTGCAGGGCTCCAGCATGGTCTTCATGATCTTGGCGGCCATGGGCGCCCAGGAGCCGTTCTCGATGAAGGCCACGGTACGCTTCTGGAAGTTCCGCTCGGTCAGGTGCTCGATAAAGTCCCGCATGAAGGGGAAAATCCCGGCGTTGTAGGTGGTGGTGGCAAGGACAATGCGGCCATACTGGAAGGCCTTCTCCACGCACTCCGCCATATCCATGCGGGCAAGGTCCAGGAATTCCACCTTGGGGCAGCCCTTTTCCTTCAGCTTCTTTGCCAGCAGCTCGGCGGCGGCCTTGGTGTGACCGTAAACGGAGGTAAAGGCGACTACAATGCCCTCGGATTCCACCGCGTAGCTGGACCAGATGTTATAGAGGCTCAGATAGTGACCCAGATTCTCAGTCAGAACAGGACCGTGCAGGGGGGCGATCACAGCGATGTCCAGCTTGGCGGCCTTTTTCAGGACGGCCTGGACCTGAGGACCGTATTTGCCCACGATGCCGATGTAGTAGCGGCGGGCCTCGCAGTCCCAGCCCTCGGGATCCTCCACGTCGTTGGCGCCGAACTTGCCGAAGCCGTCGGCGGAGAAGAGGACCTTGTCCTTGGCGTCATAGGTCATGATGACCTCGGGCCAGTGGACCATGGGGGCCTGGACGAAGTGCAGGCTGTGCTCGCCCAGCTCCAGCACGTCGCCCTCCTTCACCACGATGCGGCGATCCTCGAACTCGGTGCCGAAGAAGTTCTTCATCATGGGGAAGGCCTTGGCGGAGCTGACCAGCGTCACCTCGGGGTAGGTTTCCATGAAGAGCTGAATATTGGCGCTGTGGTCGGGCTCCATGTGCTGAATCACCAGATAGTCAGGCTGACGGCCGCCCAACTCGGCGGCCAGGTTGGTAAGCCACTGCTTGCCGAAATTCCGGTCCACCGTGTCCATTACGGCGATTTTTCTGTCAAGGATCACATAGGAGTTGTAGGCCATGCCCAGGGGCACGACATACTGACCCTCGAACAGGTCAATCTGGTGGTCGTTGACGCCAATGTAGCGGATGTCCTTGGTTACGTTCATGTTAAGTCTCCTTTTGTTGTATTGTAGGGACGGCACTCTGCCGTCCGCGATTTCAGATTGCAGGGACGGCACTCTGCCGTCCGCGATTTCAGAATCCCAGGTTGTCGTTCACCAGAATCACATGAATCCGGTCACTGTGCCGGGAGTAGCGGGTGATCAAAAATTGACAGCAGATGGTGTCCGGGCTCTTGCAGTCCATGCAGGCGCCGGTTTTCGCGCAGGGGGTGCTCAGGCCGAAGCGCTGGGCGTTGATGGGGGCTGCCACGTTTCTGGCCCGCTTCATGGCCCCGTCCAGATCCTTGCAGACCTTGTTCATGCCCACGATCATCAGGACCTTCTTCGGCCCCTGGGCAATGGCGGAGACCCGGTTGGCGTTGCCGTCAATGTTCACCAGAATGCCGTCCTCGGTCATGGCGTTGGCGGAGCTGAGGAAAACGTCGGCGTCGTAGGCCGCCAGCATGGCGGCCCGCTTGTCGGCATAGGCGTCCCGGTCGATGAAGCGGTAATCCGGCCCCTTCAAAGCTTCCACCAGGCCGATTTCGTGGGCGCTCATGGCGCCGCCCATGGTGACGGAGCTGCCCTTGGGGATCAGCTCCAGGGCCAGGCGCAGGGCCTCTTCTTTGGAAGCGGCGTAATAGCCCTTCATGTTCCGGGACTCCAGCCCCTTGATGACCCGCTGGGCCAAAAGCTCGTTGCGCTTGATGACGTTTTGATCCATGGAATCTTACCTCCAGATAGATTTTTCAGCTTATTCAAAATGGCTGCTCCCGGCGGAAGCGCTCTCGTCTCCGGCTTCCGGGCTGCCTTCTTCCAGCATCTCGATGACCTCGCGGTAATACCGCAGCAGCAGGAAGGCCTGGAGCAGGGAGAGAGCCAGCCCGGCCAGAGACAGGACCAGATTCAGAGCCTGTGCGGAGCTGGGGACGATGAGCTGCACCACAGCCAGGACCAGGCCCGCCACCATCAGGCCGATGACAACGCGGAGCATGGACTGGCCCCGCTCCGCCACGTCGGGCCGCTGGGAGACCTTGGCCAGGTCCACGGTGGCCTGGAGAATGAGCATCGTGGCGAAAATGGAGCAGACGCTGTTGAGCAGGGACATGACGCTCCGGAGGACGCTGTCCTGGGAGAAGAAGCCGGAGACCACGCTGATGACGAGCCCCACGATCAGCGCCGTCCGGGCGGAGGAAAAGCTGTTCATGTCCCGGGCAGCCCGACTGATGCCCACCAGCTCCAGGATGATCGCGGTGATGCTGAGGACCAGAGCGGCCAGGACGATAATCAGCAGCAGGGGCAGCACGTCCTCGCTTTGGGTCATGCTGCAGAAAAAGGTCAGGGCCGCCAGCACGGCCAGGCACAGGGAGAGAATCGTGGAGGTGCGGATTTTTTTCATGCCCTCCAGAGCGTTGGGAAAGCGCATAGAGTCATCCATCCTTTCCATATATAATCTGTTTTCAGGGGAGATCAGCGATCCTCGGCGGACGGCTCCGGATCGACCAGCAGCTCCACCGCGCCGGAGCGGATGTCATAGACGGCTCCCGCAAAGCCCAGCCTGCCCCGGTCCGCCAGGTCCCGGAGAACCTCGCTCTGTCCCAGAGTCTCCAGGCTGTGACAGAGATTGTTCCGCTCCGCCTGCCTGGGATCCCGGGCGTGTCCGATCCCCAGGCTGACCTCAGCGATGAGCTCCCCCAGAGCGCCGGCTTCCCGGTGCTTTTGCAGGGCGGCCACCACCGCGCCGCAGCCCCGATGCCCCATAACCAGAATCAGGGGAACGTGCAGATGGGCGGCGGCGTACTCCACGCTGCCCAGGGCGGCTGGACTCATGACGTTTCCGGCGTTGCGAATCACGAAGAGGTCCCCGATTCCGGCGCTGAAGATGTGCTCCGGCGGCACCCGGGAATCGGCGCAGCAGACCACGGCGGCGTAGGGATGCTGCCCCTCATGGGCGGTGCTGAGACGAATCAGATCGGTCAGCTCCGCGGCGTTGCGGCTGTGATCCAGATACTGGGCGTTGCCCCGCATGAGGCAGCGCAGAGAGGCCTCCGCCTCCGGGCAGGGGGGAAGCTCCCCGCCGGTGACCAGCGCCGCGCCCCGCTCCAGAACCTGCTGATAGCTGTGCTCCATAAAATCCACCCCTTCGCAGTATTCTTTCCCCTCCTATTATACGGTGTGAAGTCCCTCCCGTCAATACGAAAAATCGGTTTCTTTCCACAAATAATCCTTGACAAGCCCCGGGGGAATATGGTAACTTGTAATAAGAAAAAACGGGCGGAGGCATGCCCGCATATCGTCGGATGAGGGACCCGGGAGAGACCGCCGCGGGCGGCGCCGAAGGGGATCGCGAAAGCTCTCAGGCAAAAGGATCGGGTCCGGACGAAACACCGTAGAGTGCGCCCTTCGCGTACGCCGTAGGTGCAACCCGGGCCGATGTCCGGGGAATCTCTCAGGCTTCAAACGGTGGCACACCCTTCGGGGCTGTGCCGCCGTTTTTTGAATGCGCAGGGCGGCCGGATTCTGGCCGCCGCGCGAAGCAGCTTTCCCTATCAACGAATATACAGGAGGTAATTCCATGAGCGAACTCAAACGCACCCAGCTCTACAACGCCCATTTGGCGGCCGGCGCCACCATGGTGGACTTCGGCGGCTGGGAAATGCCCATCCAATATCCCAGCGGGATCGTGGCGGAGCATCTCTACACCCGGAAGTGCTGCGGCATTTTCGACGTCTCCCACATGGGCAGACTGCTGATCGAGGGTCCTGATCGGGTCAAATTCCTGCAGCATGTGCTCACCAGCAACGTCAATGCCCTGGAGCTGAACAAGGCCCAGTACTGCATCATCCCCAACGAGAACGGCAGCGCCGTGGACGACGCCTATCTCTATCAGTTTGAGGATGAGCGCTTCCTGCTGGTGGTGAACGCCTCCAACACCGACAAGGACCTGGCCTGGCTTGCGCCCATTGTCAAAAACTACGACTGCCAGATCCGCAACATCACCGATCAGACCATCTCCATTGCCGTCCAGGGTCCCGAGAGCGGCAAGATGCTGGCCAAGCTGGCGGGGGTGGAGGACGTCACCAAGCCCGCCCGGAACAACCTGTCCATTCTGGATCTGGAGGGCCACAAGACCTGGATCGCCCGCACCGGCTACACCGGCGAGCCCATCGGCTATGAGATCTTCCTGAAGAATGAGGACGCGGAATGGGCCTGGAACCGGCTCATGGAGCTGGGAGCCAAGCCCGCCGGCCTGGGCGCCCGGGATACCCTGCGCATGGAGTGCATGCTGCCCCTCTACGGCGACGAGCTGGGCGTGGACGAGGAGGGCAAGGAAATGCCCATCTTTGCCCTGGCCCTGGCCCGCTTTGCCGTCTCCTTCGACGAGTCCAAGGGAGACTTCATCGGCCGTGAGCCCCTGGCCAAGCAGGCCGAGGCCCAGACCGCGTTCCGGGAAAAGCGCGGCACCGCGGCGGATCTGGAGATCCTGCCCAAGCGGGTGCGCGCCATCACCCTGCTGGACCGGGGCGTGATGCGTCACGGTATGGACGTGTATTACAATGGGGAGAAGGTGGGCTACGTCACCTCCGCCACCATGATTCCCTACTACAAGACCGAGGGCGAGGGGGCCGAGGCCAGACTGCTGGACGAGACCGCCAAGCGCGCCATCGGCATCGCCTACATCAAGGCCGACATTCCCACCAACGCCCAGGTGGAGGTGGACGTCCGGGGCAAGCGGCTGAAGGCTGTCATCCCCCTGAAGCACGTCTCCAACAACCTGCCGCCCTATGTGATTCCCGTCGTCGCCAAGTGAGAAACGCGCCTCCCCGGGAGGCGAAGCCATACGGTCAAAAAAACAAAATTATCTTAGGAGGATATTATTATGACCATCAATCCCGATATGAAGTACACCAAGTCCCATGAGTGGGTCAAGGAAGAGGACGGCACAGCCGTTGTCGGCATCACCGATTTTGCCCAGGACGCCCTGGGCGACGTGGTTTTCATCAATCTCCCCGAGGCCGGTGACGAGGTGGTTGCCGGTGAGTCCTTTGGAGACGTGGAGTCCGTCAAGGCGGTTTCCGACCTGGTGAGCCCCGTGTCCGGCATCGTGCAGGCGGTGAACGAGGAGCTGATCGACGCCCCCGAGATGCTGAACTCCGATCCCTACGGCGCCTGGATCATCAAGGTGGAGCAGGTCAACGATCGGGAAGAGCTCATGGACGCCGACGACTACGAGGCCTTCTGCGCCGAGGAGGGCTAAATGGGCAGCTACGTTCCCGGAACCCTCTCGGAACGGCAAGCGATGCTGAAGGCCATCGGCATGGAGCGGGAAGAAGAGCTCTATGCCGACGTGCCTTCCCAGATGCTCCTGACGGAGCCGTTGAACATCCCCTCCGGCATGAGCGAGCTGGAGGTCCGTTCCAGGATGGAGGCCCTGGCCGCCGAGAACAAGGTCTACAAGACCGTTCTTCGGGGCGCCGGCGCCTATGACCACTACATTCCCAGCATTGTCAAGTACATCCCCGCCAAGGAAGAATTTCTCACGGCCTATACCCCCTACCAGGCGGAAATGAGCCAGGGCATTCTCCAGTCCATCTTTGAGTATCAGACCATGGTCTGCCAGCTTACGGGCATGGACGTGTCCAACGCCTCCGTTTATGACGGCGCCACCGCCGCCGCGGAAGCCGCCGCCATGTGCCGGGACCGGAAGCGCAGCGTCACCCTGGTTTCCGCCGCGGTGCATCCCGACACCATCAACACCATCCGCACCTACTGCTACGGCTCCAACACCGAGCTGCGGGTGGTTCCCTGCAAGGACGGCAAAACCGACCTGGAGGCCCTGAAGGAAATGCTGACCCCCGACGTGGCCTCCCTGGTGCTCCAGCAGCCCAATTTCTTCGGCCAGTTGGAGGACGCCAAGGCCATCGGGGAGGCGGTTCACGCCGCCAAGGCCCTGTTTGTTCTGTCCTGCGATCCCCTGAGTCTGGCCATCCTGCCCACTCCCAAGGAGCTGGGCGCCGACGTGATGGTGGGCGAGGGCCAGTGCCTGGGCCTGCCCATCGCCTGGGGCGGCCCCTACCTGGGCATCATGGCCGCCACCTCCAAGATGATGCGCAAGCTCCCCGGCCGCATCGTGGGCGAGACCCACGACGACGCGGGCAACAAGGCCTACGTCCTGTCCCTCCAGGCCCGGGAGCAGCACATCCGCCGGGAGAAGGCCAGCTCCAACATCTGCTCCAACGAGGCCCTCTGCGCCCTCACCGCCGGTCTGTATATGGCCGCCATGGGTCCCGAGGGCATGAAGGAGGCCGCCCGGCAGACCACTGCCAAGGCCCACTATCTCCAGGCGGAGCTCTGCAAGCTCCCCGGCGTGGAGCTGAAGTACGGCGGCGCCTTCTATCAGGAATTTGTCACCCTCCAGCCCAAGCGGGACGAGATTCTGGCGGCCCTGGACGCCGCCGGCATCCTGGGCGGTCTGCCCCTGGGGGAGAACGAAATTCTCTGGTGTGCCACCGAAAAGAATACCCGGGCTGAGCTGGACAGAGCCGCTGCCATTGTGAAGGAGGTGCTGGCGTAATGAAGCTGATTTTTGAGAAGAGCGTTCCCGGCCGGCACAGCAGCCTTCTGCCCGCCTGCGACGTTCCTGCCTTTGAGCTGCCCGAGACCCGGCAGGAGCCCCTGGAGCTGCCCGAGCTCTGCGAGAACGACGTTTCCCGCCACTACACCCAGCTCTGCCAGCGGGTTCACGGCGTGAACTGCGGCTTCTATCCCCTGGGCTCCTGCACCATGAAGTACAATCCCCGGATTGACGAGGAGGCCGCGGCCCTGCCCGGCTTTACCAATATCCACCCCCTGGCCCCCGCCGACGCGGTCAAGGGCTGCCGGGAGGTCTACGAGCTGGCCGCCAAGTACCTCTGCGAGATCTCCGGCATGGACGGCATGACCTTCCAGCCCGCCGCCGGCGCCCACGGTGAGTTCACCGGCGTCCTGCTCATCAAGCAGTACCACGACGCCCGGGGGGACAAGGCCCGTACCAAGATCATCGTTCCCGACTCCGCCCACGGCACCAACCCCGCCACCGCCGCCATGTGCGGCTTCGACGTGGTGAACGTGGCCTCCGCCCCCGACGGCTGCGTGGATCTGGAGGCCCTGAAGGCCGCCCTGGGTCCCGACACTGCGGGTCTGATGCTCACCAACCCCAACACCGTGGGCATCTTTGACAAAAACATCCTGGAGATCACCCGGCTGGTCCACGAGGCCGGCGGCCTGTGCTACTACGACGGCGCGAACCTGAACGCCGTCATGGGCCACGTCCGCCCCGGCGATATGGGCTTCGACTGCATCCACATGAACCTCCACAAGACCTTCGCCACCCCCCACGGCGGCGGCGGTCCCGGCGCGGGCGCCGTAGGCTGCAAGGACTTCCTCAAGGAGTTCCTGCCCAAGTCCGCGCTCATGGAGGGAGAGGGCCATATCCAGGTCCGGGGCTTTGCCGGCAACTTCCTGGTGGTGGTCCGGGCCCTGGCCTATCTGCTGACCCTGGGCAGGGAAGGCGTTCCCGAGGCCTCGACGAATGCCGTCCTCAACGCCAACTATCTCATGGAGAAGATCAAGGGTACCTTTACCCCTGCCTTTGATCGGGTCTGCATGCACGAGTTCGTGCTGGACCTCTCCGAGTTCAAGAAGGAGACCGGCGTCTCCGCCCTGGACGTGGCCAAGTCCCTGATTGACAACGGCATGCACCCGCCCACAATGTACTTCCCCCTGATCGTCCATGAGGCTCTGATGCTGGAGCCCACCGAGACTGAGAGCAGGGAGACCCTGGACGAGGCTGCTGAGGTCTTCCGCAAGCTCTATGAGCTGGCCCATACCGACCCCGAATATATGCACGCCGCCCCCCATCACGCCCAGATCGGTCGTCCCGACGAGGTGGCTGCCGCCCGGAACCCCATCGTCCGCTGGGTAAAGGCATGATTCAGCGGCTGCTGCTCTGCCGGAGCCGGAGCTTTGACCCCTATGAGAACCTGGCCCTGGAGGAAGCCCTGCTTTCCCGGGTGGGGAAGGGGGAGCTGATTCTCTATCTCTGGCAGAACGAACGCACCGTGGTCATTGGCAAAAATCAAAATCCCTGGAAGGAATGCAGAACCGCCCTCCTCGCGGAGGAGGGCGGTCACCTGGCCCGCCGCCTCTCCGGCGGCGGTGCTGTTTTTCACGACCTGGGGAACCTGAACTTCACCTTTGTCATGCCCGGGGAGGAGTACGATCTGCCCCGCCAGCTCACGGTGCTGGAGCGGGCCTGCCGGAGCCTGGGCATTCCCGCGGAGCGCTCCGGCCGCAACGACCTTCTGGCCGACGGCCGCAAGTTTTCCGGCAACGCCTTTTATAAGCACAACGGAAAGGCCTACCACCACGGCACCCTTATGGTGGATGTGGACATGGAGATGGTGCAGCGCTATCTGAGCCCGTCGAAGGCCAAGCTGGCCGCCAAGGGCGTGGATTCCGTCCGCTCCCGGGTGGTCAATCTCCGGGAGTTCGTCCCCGATCTGACCATCCCCCGGCTCGCCGACGCCCTGATCGCCGCTCTGGCGGAGGTCTACGCCGTAGCGGCGCACAGTGTGCGCCACATCGAGGCAACAGGCAACAGGCAACAGGCAACAGGGGACGGGGGACGCGAGGCAACAGCCAAAGCCTTCCCCTTGAGGGGAAGGTGTCTCAGTGCGCACACTGGGGCGGATGAGGTGGTCCCGGTTGAACGGATCAGCCCCGACGAATTTGATCTGCGGGAGCTGCGGGCAAAATACGCCTCCGACGCCTGGCTTTACGGTCCCAAGCTGCCCTTCACCTTCTCCGTGGAGGACCGCTTCCCCTGGGGCGGCGTGGAAATCCAATTACAAGTGGAATCCGGCGTCATCCAAGCCGCGAAGGTCTACACCGACGCCATGGACGAAACCCTGGCCGAAAGGCTGGAGCGGAGATTGATCGGCAGCGCTTTCCGCGGGGAAGCGTTGGATGAGTGTGTTCAGGGCGCTGATCTTTCGGACCGGCAAATCGCAGATCTGCGCGCTCTGCTGCGGAAAGCGCTGTAGCGGCGCACAGTGTGCGCCATACCGATGTCGGCATGTCGAGAAAGGAGAACGCTATGATCCCGGAAATCGACGTCAGCAGCGTGACGCTGCGGACCTCGCGGCTGATTCTTCGCCCCTGGCGGCAGACGGATCTGGAGGATTTTTATGCGTACGCCTCCGTACCGGGGGTTGGTCCCATGGCGGGCTGGAACCCCCATGAGAACCGGGAGGAATCCCAAAGGGTTCTGGATCGCTTCATCAGCGGCAGGAAGACCTTCGCCCTGGAATATCAGGGCAGGGTCGTCGGCTCCCTGGGCGTGGAGCGCTACGACGAGGAACAATACCCGGAATTTGCCGCGCAGCGGGTCCGATCGCTGGGCTTCGTTCTGGCGAAGGACTGCTGGGGCCAGGGCCTGATGCCGGAGGCGGCCAACGCGGTCATCCGCTGGCTCTTCGAGGAAATGGACCTGGACCTCATTCTCTGCGGTCATTTTCTGTGGAATCGGCAGTCCCTGCGGGTCCAGGAAAAGTGCGGCTTCCGCCACTACGATTACGGCGTTTTCCACACCAAATCCGGCAAGACCGAGGACCACGAGCTCCGCATCCTGACCCGGGAGGACTGGCTGCGCCTGCGGGACAAGAGCCTGTGACAACAGCGCAAATCCGAATTTGTCGAGATGCTGCGTAGGGCGGCCAGACCCCTGGCCGCCGCGATGCCCGCCA
>CAMOSU010000051.1 GCA_946625125.1 uncultured Clostridia bacterium | reverse complement strand
GACCTTTGAAAGCATGATTTGTCAAAGCTGTGTTCAGTTTTCAGGATGCAATCCTGAATAGTTGGTGTTGATTGGCTTGAGGGTCCACCTGTTCCCATCCCGAACACAGAAGTTAAGCTCAAGTTCGTCGACGATAGTTGCCGGGTGACTGGCCGCAAAAATAGATAACGCCAACACAATAAACCGCGTTCCGTATGGGATGCGGTTTTCTTGTATTCTTCAGACAGAACAGGGAGGAGAAGAATCGGCCATGGAGATTCGGATCTTAGAGCTTTTAGAGGGCGCGAAGCAAGCCCAGGGACTGACGGTGATCATTGACGTGCTGCGGGCCTTTTCCCTGGAGTGTTATCTGGCAGACTGGGGTGCTTCGGAGCTGCGGCCCGTGTCTTCCCTGGAGGAAGCCTTTTCCTGGCGAAGCAGGGACCCGGAGGCTCTGCTGGTGGGAGAACGGGGCGGGGCGAAATGCGAAGGCTTTGACTATGGGAACTCCCCCTGGGCCATTCCCCCACAGGCTGTTCAAGGCCGACGCGTTATTCACACCACCAGCGCCGGGACCCAGGGGGTGACTCACGCCGCCCGGGCGGAGGAGATTGTTGCCGGCAGCCTGGTAAACGCCCGGGCGGTGGCGGCCTATCTCCGCAGCCGAAACCCGGACACGGTGAGCCTGGTCTGTATGGGGAACGCCGGAGTCCGGGAAGCCCCGGAGGACCGGCTCTGCGCGGAATATATCCGGGCGCTGCTTCTGGAGCAGCCCATCCCGGACATGGACCAACGCATTCTGCGTCTGCGGCAGCACGGGGGGGAGCATTTCTTCCGGCCTGAGACCCAACACATCTACCCTGAGCCGGATTTCTGGCTTTGCACCAAGCGGGATCTGTTCCCCTTTGTGCTTCGGGTCCGGCAGGACCGGGAGGGACTCTATATGGAGAAGGTGACGGTACTGTGAAAAAGCAGGAGAAAACCAACGTGATGCGGATTTTGGATCAGAAGACCATTCCATATTTGTCTCATTATTACGGGGACAGCGAAGCCGTCAGCGGCGCCGAGGTGGCGGCTGTGCTGGGACAGGACCCGGAACGGGTGTTCAAAACCCTGGTGACTGTGGGGAAGTCCGGGCAGTATTATGTCTTCATGATCCCGGTGCTCCGGGAGCTGAATCTGAAAAAGGCGGCGGCCGCCGCCGGGGAAAAGAGCATCGTCATGATCAAATCCAAGGAGCTGCTGCCTCTCACCGGCTATGTCCACGGAGGCTGCTCTCCCATCGGTATGAAAAAGCCCTTCCCCACCTTCCTGGAGGAGAGCGCCATCCTCTGGGACAGCATCTTGTTCAGCGCCGGGAAGATCGGCTGGCAGGTGGAATGCAGTCCTGACGATCTGGCCCGGGCCGTTCCCTACAGCTATGCCGAGCTGTGCGAATAATTCCTCCGGCAAAGACGAATCGTCCCTCCGGCAAAAGGGAAGACTTGACATTTCCCGAGAAATGAGTATAATGAGGCAAAGTATTTCAAGTATAAGGAGGAAACACGCAAATGCCAAGAAAAAAGCTTGAATCCCCTTCGGATGAAACCATAAAGACTCCTTCCTCTGTGGAGGAAAAGCCCGTGGCCGCCGGAAAGTCTGCGGCCCGGAAGTCCGCCGCGGAGAAGAAGTCCGCCGCGGAGAAGAAGCCCGCTGCGGAGAAGAAGCCCGCGGCCCGGAAGCCCAGAGCCAAAAAGGCTGCTCCCGTTGTGGAAACCGCTCCCGTTGTGGAGACCGCTCCCGTTGTGGAGACCGCTCCCGTTGCGGAGACCGCTCCCGTTGTGGAGACCGCTCCCGTTGTGGAGACCGCTCCCGTTGCGGAGACCGCTCCCGTTGTGGAGACCGCCCCTGTTGTGGAGACCGCTCCCGTTGTGGAGACCGCTCCCGTTGCGGAGACCGCTCCCGTTGTGGAGACTGCTTCCGTCGTGGAGACGGAGGCTGCTGCGGAGCTGCCTCAGCCCCGGCGCAGCGTGGCCTTCATCGGCTCCGAATGCTATCCCTTTGTGAAAACCGGCGGCCTGGGAGACGTGATGTATGCTCTGCCCAGAGCCCTGGCCAAGCTCAACTGCGACGTGAAGGTGATTCTGCCCCGCTACCGCTGCATTCCCCAGAAGTGGCAGGACAAGATGGTATACCGGGGTTCCTTCCACATGGATCTCTGCGCCGATGGCCGTTCCTTCTACGTGGGCATTATGGAATACGTTGCCGACGGCGTGGTCTACGACTTCATTGACAACGAGGAGTTCTTTGCCTACGGCAATCCCTATACCAATCTGGTGGACGACATTCCCCGCTACTGCTATTTCGGCAAGGCAGCCCTGGCTGCCCTGAACTATATGGAATGGGTTCCCGACGTGATCCACTGCCACGACTGGCAGGCCGCTCTGGTCCCCATCTATCTGCGGACCCTCTTCGCGGATACCCCCCTGCGGGACACCAAGTCCGTTCTTACCATTCACAACCTCCGCTTCCAGGGAGTTTACAACATCCCCACCATCCAGTATTGGACCAACCTGCCGGACAGTGTGTTCAACAAGGACGTGCTGACCCAGAACTGGGTGGACGCCAACATGCTCAAGGGCGGCCTGACCTACTGTGACCGCATCACCACCGTCAGCGGCACCTATGCCGGAGAAATTCAGACCGCCTTCTACGGCGACGGCCTGGACGCCCATCTGCGCTATCACTCCGGAAAGCTCCGGGGCATTGTCAACGGCATCGACGTGGAGCAGTGGGACAGCCGGGTGGACAAGCTGCTGCCCGCCCCCTACGGCGTGGAAAACGCCGTGGAGCAGAAGAAGGCCAACAAGCTGGCCCTCCAGGAGCAGCTTGGCCTGGAGCAGAACGCCGACAAGATGGTGCTGGGCCTGATTTCCCGGCTCACCGACCAGAAGGGTCTGGATCTGGTGAACTCCATCCTCCCCGCCCTGGTGGACGGGAATACCCAGATCGTGGTCCTGGGTACCGGCGACGCCCGCTACGAGGACAGCTTCCGCCACTTTGAGAACTGCTACAAGGGCAGCGTCTGCTCCTATATCGCCTACGACGAGGCTCTGGCCCACCGGATCTACGCCGGCGCCGACGCCCTGCTGGTGCCTTCCCTCTTTGAGCCCTGCGGCCTGACCCAGCTCATCGCCATGCGCTACGGCACTGTCCCCGTGGTGCGGGAGACCGGCGGTCTGAAGGACACCGTGGAGCCCTACAACCAGTACGAAAACAGCGGCAACGGCTTCAGCTTTGACCGCTACGACGCTGGTCTGCTGCTGGACGCCGTGAATCGGGCCAAGACCCTCTACTTCACCCAGCGGGAGCGCTGGGACGAGATGGTTCTCCGGGATATGGAGAAGGACGTCTCCTGGGAGAACTCTGCCCGTCAGTACCGGAATCTCTACCTGGAGCTGAAGCCCTGATGAGGGCTCGGCCCACAGACACACAACAAAACGACTGCCCCCGTTCCGGCGGAGGGCAGTCGTTTTGTCCGTGGGGCAGCTTTTCCGCCATTACAAAAAAAGCTTGCCAAGGACAGGGAGGCTGATTATAATGAGAAACGAAGCTGCGCATTTTTGAAATTGAGAAAGGATACTTCTATGTCTTGGTATCAGAACGCAACGTTTTATCACATCTATCCCCTGGGGCTGTGCGGGGCGCCCCGGCAAAATCCCTATGGCGAGCCGGTACACCGGCTGGGGACTCTGCGGGCCTGGGTGGACCATCTGGCCGGGATGGGCTTCAACGCCCTCTACATCGGTCCCCTGTTTGAATCCGTGGGCCACGGCTACGAGACCACGGACTACCGCAGGCTGGACGGCAGACTGGGAACCAACCAGGACCTGAAGGACTTCGTGTCCTACTGCCACCACAGGGGCGTCCGGGTGATTCTGGACGCGGTTTTCAACCACACCGGCCGGGACTTCTTCGCCTTCCGGGATCTGCTGGAAAAGCGGGAGGCCTCCCCCTATCGGGACTGGTATCGGAACGTCAACTTTTGGGGGGACAACGGCTATCACGACGGCTTTTCCTATGAGACCTGGGGCGGCTATGAGCTGCTGGTCAAGCTGAACCTGCAAAACCCGGCGGTGGTGCAATATCACCTGGATACCCTGCGCTTCTGGGTGGAGCAATTCGACATCGACGGCCTGCGCCTGGACGCGGCGGACGTGCTGGATTTCGGCTTTATGCAGGCCCTTCGGCGGCTGTCGGAGGAGCTCAAGCCGGAATTTCTGCTGCTGGGCGAGGTCATCCACGGGGAGTATGCCCGCTGGGTCAACGGCGCCACCCTCCACAGCGTTACCAACTACCGTCTGTACAAGGCCCTGTATTCCGGCCACAACGACAGAAACTATTTTGAGATCGCCCACACGGTGGAGCAGTTGGGGGAGCTCTGCGGCAGCCTCTACAGCTTTGCGGACAATCATGACGTAGAGCGCATTCAGACCAAGCTGCGCTGCAAGGCGGACTATCTTCCGCTCCATGTGCTGCTCTTCACCCTGCCCGGCCTTCCCTCGGTGTACTACGGCTCCGAGTTCGCTGTGGAGGGGCGGAAGGAGCGGGACTCCGACGCCTCCCTGCGTCCGGCTCTGCGGCTGGAGGATTACGAGAAGGAGCCCCACGCCCCGCTGATTGCCGCTCTGGCCCGGGCCAGGCGGCAGGAGCCCGCCCTGCGCCTGGGCGCCTACGAAAGGCTGAGCCTGACCACGGGACAGTATGCCTTTGCCCGGCGGGCCGGAGACCGGGAGGTTCTGGTTGCCGTCAACAACGCCGACGCTCCGGCGGCTCTGACCCTGCCCGCCAGGCTGGGCCGCTATCGCTCAGCCCTCCGGGGCGGCGTTTGGCAGGCGGAAAACGCCAGGCTCCGCCTGGAGCTTCCGCCCCACGGGGCGGAGCTGCTGCTGCCCCAGGAGGACAGCCCGGAGGGGGAGCTTCCGCCCATCCCGGACCCGGAGCAGTGGAGAGCGGCCCTGGCGGAGCAGACGCGGCCCGACCGAGGGCCGGAGTCTGAGGCTTCAGCGGCGGAGCCCGCGGCCATCACCCCGCCCGCCGGGAAGTCCATGGACGAGATGAGCGTTCCGGAGCTCCAGGCTCTGATCCTGCAAAAGCTGGCCGCCAACGGACCCCTCACAGACCGCATGCGCCGGGAGGTGGCGGAGAATCGGTATCCGGACTCCCTCCGCAACTGGGCCAGAAGCTTCCGCTGAGGGGAAGCGTCCCTGGATTCAGGCAGGCTTCCTTACGTCGAAACGACGCTGGATTTGCCTGGGGCAAATTGTCCGCCCAGGGCGGACCGGACGAGCAATGCTCGTCCCTACGAATTGAGGGGTAGGGACGGCACTGCTTTGCATAAGTTCCGGCAGCCAAATCAGAGATTTGGGCCGTCACTTATCTGCCGTCCGTGCGTTTCGTCCTTCGGTACGTTTTGGCGAGCGATGCTCGCCGCTACGGAGCGAGCGGTAGGGACGGCACTGCTTTGCATAAGTTCCGGCAGCCAAATCAGAGATTTGGGCCGTCACTGATCTGCCGTCCGCGGTTCCCCGCACCGGCGAGGCATCGGGCATCAGACCCGCCCGTAGGGGCGCACAGTGTGCGCCCGCCGTACCCCGCACGATGCATAGTAATAAGGAACAAGGAACAAGGAATAAGATGCCCGATCCGGTTCCGCGTCCATATACTGATTCCTTACTCCCTGTTACTTGCTGCTTGCCCCTGGGGACGGCGGAGCGCCGCCCCGCACAAGGGCGGAACTGTTACGGTTCATCTGGAGATTTTCTCGAAAATCTGCCCAAAAAGACTTGCAAAATTTTGTCTGATATGCTATATTCTCAGAGTTATGTGAAAGGGGAGAGAGAAATGATCCCACAGGAAAAGATCAGAAATATTGCCATCATCGCCCACGTTGACCACGGCAAGACCACCCTGGTGGACGAGATGCTGAAGCAGGGCGGTATTTATCGGGAAAATCAGACCGTGGTGGACCGGGTCATGGACTCCGGCGACCTGGAACGGGAGCGGGGCATCACCATCCTGGCCAAGAATACCGCCGTCCACTATAAGGATTACAAAATCAACATCGTTGATACCCCGGGCCACGCCGACTTCGGCGGCGAGGTGGAGCGCATTCTGAAGATGGTCAACGGCGTACTGCTGCTGGTGGACGCCGCCGAGGGTCCCATGCCCCAGACCCGGTTTGTGCTGCAAAAGGCCCTGGAGCTGGGCCACAAGGTCATTGTGGTGGTAAACAAGATCGACCGTCCCGACGCCCGGATTGAGGAGGTCATGGACGAGGTTCTGGAGCTGCTGCTGGACCTGGACGCCACGGAGGAGCAGTTCGACTCCCCCACCATCTTCTGCTCCGCCCGGCAGGGCATCTCCGCCTACGGCCCCCACGAGGAGGGCAAGGACCTGATCCCCCTCTTCGAGACCATCGTCAACTACATCCCCGCCCCCGAGGGCGACGCCAAGGGCCCCATGCAGATGCTGGTGTCCAGCCTGGACTACAACGACTACGTGGGCCGGATCTGCATCGGCCGCATCGAGCGTGGCACCATCCGCCAGAACCAGGAGGTCACCATCTGCGACTTCCACGACCCCTCCGTCCAGCAGAAGGGCAAGATCGTGGCCCTCTACGCCTTCGACGGCCTGGGCCGCACCCCCATCCAGGAGGCCAGCGCCGGGGAGATCGTGGCCTTCTCCGGCATCTCCGACATCACCATCGGCCGCACGGTCTGCGACCCCCTGAACGTGGAGCCCCTGCCCTTTGTGAAAATCTCCGACCCCACCATTGAGATGACCTTCGCCGTCAACGACAGCCCATTTGCCGGGCGGGAGGGAAAGTACGTCACCTCCCGGAACCTGAAGGACCGGCTGGAGCGGGAGCTTTTGAAGGACGTGTCCCTCCATGTGACCCCCCAGGGCACCGACGCCTTCAACGTGGCGGGCCGTGGGGAGATGCACCTGTCTATCCTCATCGAGACCATGCGCCGGGAGGGCTTTGAGTTCTCCGTCTCCACCCCCAGAGTGCTGACCCGGGAGATCGACGGGGTCAAGTGCGAGCCCGTGGAGCGGATGGTGGCGGACGTGCCGGAAAACGCCATGGGCTCTGTGATTGAGAAGATCGGCCAGCGCAAGGGCGATCTGGTGTCCATGACTCCCATGGGCAGCCGCTACCGCCTGGAATTCCTGGTCCCCAGCCGGGGCCTCTTCGGCTACCGCAGCGAATTTTTGACCGACACCCACGGCGAGGGCGTCATGTCCTCCGTGCTGGACTCCTACGCTCCCCTGAAGGGAGAGATTGAGCGCCGGAAGACCGGCTCCCTGGTGGCCCATGAGACCGGCGAGACCACCGCCTACGGCATCGGCGGCGTTCAGGACCGGGGGACCATGTTCATCAGCCCCGGCGTGCCGGTGTACGCGGGCCAGATCGTGGGAGCCTGCAACCGCAACGAGGATATGACGGTGAACGTCTGTAAGAAGAAGCAGCTCACCAACATGCGGGCGGCGGGCTCCGACGACGCCATTCGCCTGACGCCTCCCAGAGTCTTCTCCCTGGAGCAGTGCCTGGAGTACCTGGCGGACGACGAGCTTTTGGAGGTTACCCCCCAGAATCTGCGGATGCGGAAGCGCATTCTGGATCACAGCCAGCGGATGCGGGAATTGATGAAAAAGCGCTGAACCCAATACAGCGGCGGCCCCCAGGCGGGGGCCGCCGCTTAAAAACCCCTGTTTTTCATAGAATTTCCATGAAAAACAGGGGCCTTTGCTCTTGCCATCCGGGATGTTTTTTTGTATAATATCGGGTACTTCCAAATAGAAAGACAGGATGTAACTATTCAGCAGGCAAACTTCGGGACGCTTCGAGTTCAGGCATCAGGCATCAGGGGACGGGGGGACGGATTCACCCATGAAGGGCGCAATGCTTCGCTGCGCTCAGAATGACAGAATCGGGACGATTCCGCCGTAGGGGGCGGCGTCCCCGACGCCCCGCACGTACTTTGCGGCACTGCCCGCAGCGGCGGCCACCTGTGTCCTTCATGGGTATTGGCCGCCACCGTAGCCCGCACGGGGAAATTGAGAATTGAAAATGGAAAATTGAGGTGTTTTCAAATTGCCATTTGAAAACATTGAAAAAAGGGGACGGGGGTTACGGATTCTTCGCTGCGCTCAGAATGACAGAAACGGGACGATTCCGCCGTAGGGGGCGGCGTCCCCGACGCCCCGCACGTACTTTGCGGCACCGCCCGCAGCGGCGGCCATTGGCCGCCGCCGTACCCCGCCTGCGCCCGCCCGTAGCGGCGGCCATTGGCCGCCACCGTACCCCGCACGAACGAGGGATCAGGCATCAGGGGACGGGGGAACGGATTCTTCGCTGCGCTCAGAATGACAGAATCGGGACGGTTCCGCCGTACCCCGCCGTAGGGCGGCGCAGGAAACAGACGCTGCCTGGCGCCTGATCCCTGATCCCTGTACCCCGGTGCCTCGTCAACGGAATACGAAACAGAATCAATCATGGCTGCTGAATAGATACGACAGGATTTGCTTATGAAACGACTGATTTTCCTCCTTGCGCTGCTGTTGCTGCTTCTGGCGGGGTGTTGGCACGCCAATGAGAGCATCCCCACCGCGGCCCCCACCGCGTCCTCTGATGCTGCTGCCGCCCCGGAAACCACGGAGATCACCCGGGAGCCCGCTCCCGCCCCCACCCCGGCCCCCGGCGAAATGGCCGGGATTGAGATGGAACTGCCGGAGGGACTTGTGGCCACCCCGGGCTGTCCCTGGGTGGAGCTGACGGTGTCCTTTCCCCGGGTGGACATGGCCCGCCCGGAGGCGGACCGGACCTGCTCTCTGACCCTGGAGATGGACGGCGAGACCGTGGCGGAATGGCAGGAGCTGGTGCTGAGCCCCGGCCTGGAGACCAGCGCGGAGCTGGAGTTCAGCTTTGACCGCTACCAGCCGGACCGCAGCGCCTATGTCACCGCCACCCTGCATCGGGGAGAGGAAATCCTGGTACGGGAGACTGCCATCGCTGTGAACAACTATCCCGAGGAGGTCTACCTGGCCTTGTCCCAGGACGATCTGCCCTATTCCATTGATGTGCTGCGCAGTCAGAATGTGGTGATCGTGTACGGCCGGGACGAGGAGGACGAGTATACCGTCCCCGTGAAGGTGTGGCTCTGCTCCACCGGGAAGGCCACTCCCACCGGGGATTACCGCCTGGGAACCAAGCGGGAGTGGGGCCTGCTCTTTGGAAACGTCTACGGCCAGTACATCAGCGGCATCACCGGAGACATTCTGTTCCACTCCGTTCCCTATGAGCGCATGGAGAAGGACAGCCTGGAAACCGAGGAGTACAATAAGCTGGGGACCTCCGCCTCCATGGGCTGCGTGCGGCTGGCCGCCGGAGACGTGAAGTGGATCTACGACAACTGCCCCGTGGGGACCGCCGTCCACATTTACGACGCCGAAACCATCCCCGTGGAGCGGCCGGAGCTGATTCCCCTGGACCCCAAGGACCCCCGTTCCTGCTGGGACCCCACGGACCCGGACCCGGAGAACCCCTGGAACAAAAGCGCTGAACATTGACAAGTGACAAACAACAACGGGTCAAGGAGGCGATTGCATGAAAGGATTAAAGCCCGAGGACTATTTGGAGCCTGCCTGCATCTTTTGCAAGCCCGAGGACGAGACCGTCACCCCGGTGGATCTGCGGCGCTGCATCACCCGGCTGGACGAGTATCTGAATCGGAACGACTACCCCGCCGCCCGCCGTCACCTGGATTACTGGCGGCAGGAGGCCCTGGCGGGCCGGGACTGGCGGGGCCTGCTCTCCATCGAAAACGAGCGCATGGGCCTGCTGCGGAAGATGGGGGACCAGTCCGCCGCCCTGGAAGCCGCCCTGGAGGCCCGGGAGCTGGTGAGCCGGGCCGGGCTGGAAAACACCGTCACTGCCGCCACCACGGAGCTGAACATCGGTACCGTGTACAAGAACTTCCAGCGCGCCCGGGAAGCCCTGCCCTGCTATGAGGCGGCCCGGGAGATCTATGAGCGGGAGCTGGACCCCGCCGACGGGCGGATGGGGGGCCTGTACAACAATATGGCCCTGGCTCTGACGGATCTGGGCCGCTATGCCGAGGCCAGGGAGCTTTTTGAAAAAGCCCTGGGAATTATGGAGGCCCAGCCCAACGGCGCCCTGGAAATGGCCGTTACAGAGCTGAACCTGGCCAATCTGGCGGAGGCGGAGCAGGGACTGCTGGAGGCGGAGCCGGAGATCGAGACCCGGCTGGACCGGGCCAGAGCCCTGCTGGAGCGCTCCGAGCTGCCCCGGAACGGGTATTACGCCTTCACCTGCGAAAAATGTGCCTCCAGCTTCGGCTATTACGGCCGCTTCGCGGACGCCGCGGAGCTGAAGCAGAGAGCGGAGGAAATCTATGCAGGGGCTTGAGTTAGCGAGACGGTACTTTGAAGCCTATGGCGCCCCCATGCTGCGGGAGGAATTTCCCGAATGGGCGGACCGCCTGGCTGTGGGACTGGTGGGAAGCGGCTCGGAGTGCTTCGGCTGGGACGACGCGCTTTCCCGGGACCATGATTTTGAGCCCGGCTTCTGCGTGTTTCTCCCGGAGGAGGAGCTTCTGGACCGGAAAACGGAATTTCGGCTGGAGCGGGCCTATGCCAAGCTGCCCGGGGAGTTTCTGGGCTTTGTCAGGCCCAAGCTGGCCCCTGTGGGGGGCAATCGCCGGGGGATCATCCGGCTGGGAGACTTCCTGGAGGCCCGCACCGGCAGCCGGGACGGGACCCTGACCCTGGACCGCTGGCTCCACCTGGAGGAGCAGTATTTGGCGGAGATTGTCAACGGCGCCCTGTTCCGGGAGGGCGACGGGAGCTTTGCCGCCATTCGCGCCAGGCTCTCCCGTCAGCCCCGGGATGTGCGCTGCAAGAAGCTGGCGGGGCGTCTGCTGCTGATGGCCCAGGCGGGGCAGTATAACTATCAGCGCTGCATCGCCCATGGGGAGCCCGCCGCCGCTCAGCTTGCGGTGGGGGAGTTTGCCCGCCACGGCATCGCGGTGATTTTTCTGCTGAATGAGCGCTATCTGCCCTATTACAAGTGGCAGTTCCGGGCTCTGCGGCAGCTTCCCCTGCTGTCGGAGGAGGCTGAAACTCTGGAACTGCTGCTCACCACCGACAACGGACGCGCCATGGCCCAGGCCAAGGCGGATATGATGGAGGAGCTTTCCTCCCGGATTATCACCGTCCTCCAGGACCAGGGGCTCAGCGAGGCCGTCTGCGGGGACCTGGAAAAACACGCCTACTCTGTCAATGACCGAATCGCGGACCCTGCTCTGCGGAACGCCCACATCCTGCTGGCCGTCTGAGGGCTGCGCCCGCCCACAGCGGCGGCCATTGGCCGCCATCTCCGTATGCGCCCGCCTGTAGGGACAAGCATTGCTTGTCCGCCATTCATAAAAACCCGCCCCTCTGTGCGAACCTATGGTCGGCACAGGGGGGCGGGGTTTTATGAATGCTTACTGCCGCAGATACTTCTCCGTCAGGGCAAGCTGCTCCGGGGTGTTGACCCCCAGAATCTGCTCGTTTAGCTGGGCGGTGTAGACCGCCACCCGCTGTCCGTGGCTCCGCAGGATGGCGGGGACGTCGGTGAGATAGTACTCATGCTGGGCGTTGTTGTCCTTGATCTCGTCCAGGCTGGCCAGCAGGGCCTTGCAGTCGAAGGCGTAGATGCCCACGTTCAGCTCCCGGATGGCCTTCTGCTCCGGGGTGCAGTCCCGGTCCTCCACGATGCGGAGGAAGTCGCCCTTCTCGTCCCGGAGGACCCGGCCATAGGGCAGATACTCCTCGCAGGTGCCGGAGAGCATGGTGCAGGCGGCGCCGTTCTCGGCGTGGAAGGCCAGCAGGCCCTGGTAGACCTCTTTCTTCAGAAGGGGCATATCCCCGTAGCACACCAGCACGGTGCCGTCAAAGTCCTTCAGATGCTCCCGGGCGCACATGACCGCGTGACCGGTGCCAAGCTGGGGGTCCTGTACCGCGTGGGGATAGGCGGGGAAGGCTTCAAACACCGCCTCCCGCATATAGCCTCCCACCAGAACGGTATCCTGGGGGGGAATGAAGTCCAGAGCCTTGAGTACGTAGTGCAGAAGGGGCTTGCCGCAGGCCTGCCGCAAAACCTTTGGGAGATTGTTGGCCTCGGACATCATGCGGGTGCCTTTGCCGGCCGCCAGCACCACTGCTTTGATTTTCATAGTATTCACTCCTGTGGATTTGTCTTTGTATTTTGGGCTTGTCTCAGCCGCAACTTCGAGTATAAGGGATTTCGACGAAAAAAGCAAGCTCTTTTTCGATTTTCACATTTACAAACCGGAAAAGCCGGGGTATAATAGGAGAAAACCTTGGGAGGCAGTATGTACCAGATCGTTCGCTCCGACAGAAAAAGCATCGCCCTGCAGCTCCGCCCCGACGGGAGCCTGGTGGTTCGGGCGCCCCGGCGGGCCACAGACCGGGAGATCGAGGCCGTAGTGGAAAAGCACCGGGACTGGATTCAGCGGGCCAGGCTCAGGGCGGCGGCCTCCGCCCCCGCCCCGGAGGAGCGCTTCACCCAGGCGGAGCTGCGTGAACTGGGGCAGCGGCTTCTGGCGCTGCTGCCGGAGCGGCTGGAGCGCTTTGCGCCCCTGGTGGGGGTCAGCTATGGCCGGGTCACGGTCCGAAACCAGAAAACCCGCTGGGGAAGCTGCTCCAGCCGGGGAAATCTGAACTTTAACTGCCTGCTGGCCCTGGCGCCTCCGGAGGTGTTGGACTATGTGGTGGTCCATGAGCTCTGTCACCGGAAGCACATGGACCATTCCCCGGCCTTCTGGGGGGAGCTGCGGCGGGTTATGCCGGAGTATGAGTCCCGGAGAGCCTGGCTGAAAACCCAGGGTACGGTGCTGATGCGCCGCATGACGGGCTGATTGAGAACACAGAGGGAGTACAAGCCATGATTACCTTTGAAAACGACTATTCCTGCGGGGCGCATCCCCGGGTCCTGGCGCGATTGCTGGAAACCAACCTGGAGCCCCAGCCGGGCTACGGCTTTGACCGCTTCACCCTGGAGGCCAGGGAAAAGATTCGCCGGGCCTGCGGCAGTCCCGGGGCGGAGGTCTATTTCCTCACCGGCGGCACCCAGACCAACGCCGTGGTGCTGGCCTCCATTCTCCGACCCTGGGAGGGGGTCATCGCCGCCCAGACCGGCCACATCCACGTCCACGAGGCGGGAGCGCCGGAGGCCCTGGGAGCCAAGATTCTGGCTCTGCCGGAGCATGAGGGGAAAATAGACCCGGAGGAGCTGCGAAGCCTGGTGGCCGCTCTGCTGGCGGATGAAAACCTGGAGCATATGGTCTACCCCGGGGCTGTCTACATCTCCCATCCCACGGAGTGGGGAACCCTGTACACCCGGCAGGAGCTGGAGACCATAGCGGAGATCTGCCGGGCCAACGCCCTGCGGCTCTATCTGGACGGGGCCAGGCTGGCCTACGGCCTCATGGCCCGGGGGACGGATGTGGACCTGCCCCTGATTGCCCGGCTCTGCGACGCCTTCTACATCGGGGGAACCAAGTGCGGCGCCCTCTGCGGAGAGGCGGTGGTCTTTCCCCGGAACGCCCCGGCCCATTTCATCAACTTCATCAAAAAGCATGGAGCCCTTATGGCCAAGGGCCGGGTCTGCGGGGTCCAGTTTGACGCCCTCTTCACCGACGGGCTGTACTACGAGATCGGCCGTCGGGGGGTGGAGACCGCCCAACGGCTCAAGACCATCCTGGCCCGCCACGGAGTCCCCTGCTATATGGACACCCCCACCAATCAGCAGTTCGCCATTCTGGAGCGGCCCCGCTATGAGGCCCTGCGGGAAAAGCTGCCTATGGGCTTCTGGTCCAACCCGGACCCGGCCCATACCGTGGTCCGCTTCGCCACCGCCTGGTACACCACCGACGAATACCTGGAGGAGCTGGACCGCCTGCTGCAATGATTTTTTTAGGCTGTCAGAATCGGCCTGTGCGGATGAATTGAGAGTTGAAAATTGAGAATTGAAAATTGTGGTTGTTGTGTCAGCACATCGGTAAGGGATTTGTGTCAGAACATGGGTGAGGCAG
>CAMOSU010000050.1 GCA_946625125.1 uncultured Clostridia bacterium | reverse complement strand
GGCTCCACGTTGTTCTCCTGAACGGCAGCCTTGGGATCATGGCCCAGGGCGGGAATCTCAGTCTCCTCCAGCCGAACGCCCGTACGCAAACCGACGTAGGCGCTCCAGCCGGGCTCTGTACAAGTGGGCTCCTGCGTCTCGGCGGGCTTGGGCCATACGTCATCGCCCTTGGACGCGCGCATCTGCCCATTCTCATCCCGGTAGACATAGTAGACCACAAAGCGATTGCCCTCGGGGTCCAAAGGATCCCGTACTGAATCCGCCTTGAAGTCCAGTGCCTGGGTGCGTTCAGTGGAATCCGGATCGGTGCTGACGCCGTTGTGGAAGAAGACCCGGTCCTCGGAGCTTCCGCCGTCCATGACAAACTTGTAGTAATTGTGATCGCCCTTTTCCAGACCCTCAGTGCTCAACTGCTCGTTGTAGTACAGGTCCTCGTCGCTGTCCTCATCGGACACCAGAAGGGTGTTGTAGTGGCAAACATAAGCGTCGCTGCCGTCCGTCTCGTCCACAAAGTAAACGTCAATGTCCTCGCAGGAATCATCGCTTCCTTCGTAGGGAAGCAGCTCCACGTCAAAGTAGTAGCTGTTGGTGCCGTCCAGGTTGGAAACGGCGTACAGGCCGAAGCGGGTGTAGGTGGCGGAGGCGTCGGGATCCTCCCTGTTGTCCCGATAGGACAGAGCGCGGTTGGGAACGGCCACGTTGGCAACCCGGTAGCTGCCCACAGTCCCCTCAGAGATGCTCCAGCGATAGTTGTCGGTGAGCTCCTCGGTCAGATTCTGGCGCAGAATGCCGGTGCCGCTGCTGCCGATGCCGATGCGCAGGCTGCCGTTGTCGATGGTATAGCTGCCGTTGGGGAGCATGTTGATCTGGAGCGCATAGTCCTCCGCGTCGGGGTCCACCACAACGCCGTCTTCCACATCAATGGCCACGCCGTCGGGATTGTAGCTGTCCAGAGCGGCGGGCAGGGCGTAGTAGCTGTCTCCCACCTTGGCCGCGATGATATAGCTGCCGGAGTCCACCAGCCCGGTAATCAGCGCAAGCTCGCTGCCGCAGACATCGCAGATGCCGTTGGTGTCTTCGTCCACGCAGTAGTCGGTTTCCACATGGCTGCTGTCGTTGGCGCAAACCCGGCTGTGGGTGTTGTCGCCGTTGAAGGTCCAGGGACCGTAATCATGGCCCAGGGCGTCGGTGGGATCGCGGAAATCGGAGACGCTGCCCAGCACGCCGGTGTAGTAGGTATAGCCCCCGTTGGTGCAGTCGGGCTCCACCACCACCGCGTTGGCGGCGGGATAAACGTCGTTGTCCGCGTTGTACCAGGCTTCCCAGAAGGTGTTGTTGTACACGGCAATGGCGGAGGCCATGTCGGTGTTGAGCACCAGCATGTGACTGTCATCGTTCTGGGCAGTGCCGTTGTTGAAGATCACAGCGTCATAGGCGGCGCGGTCCACGGTGAACTTATAGTAGTTGTTTCCCTCGAAGTCCTTGCCCAGGCAGTCCAGGGCGTGGCCGGGCCAGTCGGTGCCGTCGCTGGCGGCAGCGGCTCTGTTGAACACATAGGCGTTGAAGTTCTCGCTGTTGGTCTGGTCCACCACGTAGACGTCCACCAGATCCTCCTGAAGAGAAAGCTTGTAGATGGAGGGATTGCGAATCTTGTCGCTGCTGGAGACGTAGCCGGAGAAGCGGGGATTGTCGTTGTTGGTATTGAAGCGGATATAACGGCCGGTGGAGGCGGTGCTGGCGCAGTAGGAAACTGCCGCCAGGCCCTCTTCAAAGCGCACGGTCCAGTCGGTGGCTTCGCTCTTTTCCGTCTCGCTCAGGAACAGATGGTTGCTGCCGGTGGCGGCAGCGCTGGCGGAGAGGTAATTTTCCCCGCACTTAAAGGCGAAGGTTCCCGCGGCGCTGCCGTCCTCCACGTCGAAGATCAGCGCGTCGGTGGAAAACACCGCGTCCTCGCTGATGGTGGCGTCCACGGCAGTGAGGTAAGTGGAATTACCGGTTCCGCCCAGGGCGCCGGCAGCCTTCAGGGCTTCGGCGTCCACGAAGAGAATCCGATCCCCCGCCCGAAGGGAGGAGGCCAGAACGTAGCTGTCAGTCTCAGACTGCAGGGCGCCGCAGACGGTGCAGACGCCGTCCACAAAGTTGTGGGGAACCATCGCCAGCTCCTGGGTGGAGGTGACGCCGCCGCAGACGGTGCAGCGGAAGGTCTCGGTACCCACGGCCACGCAGCTCGGGGCGGGATCAATCACGCCCTCGCCGGGGGTACAGGCTACGGTGCGGGTCTCGCCGGTTTCCTGGCAGACCTCAGTGTGCCAGCCGTTTTCTCCCGCCTCGCCGTTCCAGCTCCAGGTATAGTCGCCGTCGCTCAGCTTGTAGAGCTGTACGCTGTAGTAGGCGCTGCCTGCGCTCTTGCCGGTGTAGCAGGCAAAGCGGGGGCTGCTCACGTTCCACCAGATCTGTCTGGAGGAATCGGCAGCGTTCTGAATCGCAGCGTTGTTGTTCTCGTCAAAGCTCACAACCCAGGAGCTGTTGGCATTCAGGGTGTCGCTGACGTTCAGGCTGTTGCCGGTGATCCAGCAGAGGTAGTTGTCGCCATTGCGGAAGGCAACGCTGCCTTCCTCACTGCCCTCCTCCACGCTCAGGGGGAAAATCCCCGTAGGCATGGAGCCATAGGCGACGCCGGTGCCGTATTTTGTGCCGGTGGCGCTGATGCCCCCCAGCTCCTTTGACACGTCTTCGCAAACCAGCAAAACCGTGTCCCCAGGGGAAACGCTGTTTGCCTTACCATAGCTTCCCTCAGCGCTGGCGGTAAAGCTCAGTCCAGCGAACAGAGAAACAACCATGGTCAGTACCAGGAGCAAACTGAAGATTCGTTTCTTCATAGGTACAAGTCTCCTTTTCTAAATGATTTGGACGCCTTGCGGTATGAATGCGGCGGCATCATTCTAAATGCCTACAATTCCTATACACCCTTCTATGCATAGTCCTTCTCATAGCACATTGTAGCACGTTTCGCAGGGAATTTCAATCCATTTTTATAATGTTTTTGAGAAGATTTTATTCCTCTCCGGCTTCGCCTTCCTTTGGATTTTCGATTGCAATTCCCGGTGGAAGCTGATATAATAGGCCATCATAGCGGCAGCGTTTTAGCTGCTCCGGGCTCGTCCGTCTTCCTCGGGAGCCGGGTGAGAAAGGGGGAGGAATCCGCATGTGGGAGGGAATCTGCCGCTTTGCGCGGCGGGTCCAGCGGCTGGAGGTCCACATTTTCGCGGCCTACGCCGCCTACTTCTGGATCCTGGCCATTTTTCCCGGGATGATGCTGATTATCAGTGTTTTGCAGTACACCCCCATCTCCGCCGAGGATCTCCGGGGCGTTCTGGAGAAGCTGGTTCCCCTGAGCCTTCAGAGCCTGACGGATTATATGATTGACGAGCTGTTTGCGGTGGACTCCCCCGCCGTGCTCTCCATCTCCGCGGTCAGCGCCCTTTGGATGACCTCCAAGGGAGTTCTCAGTCTGATGCGGGGTCTGAATCGGATCTGCACCGCCCGGGAAACCCGTAACCCCCTGCGGCTGCGGCTGCGCTGTCTGCTCTTCACCCTGGCGGGCGTGGTGATCACCGTTCTGCTGCTGGGTCTGCATCTCATCAGTCAGGATCTCATCTCCCTGCTGCTGGCGGAGGCAAAGCCCCTTGGAGAGCTGCTGCTGCGGCTGTCCCGGCTGCGGCACCTACTGACTGTGCTGGTGCTTACCGGCCTGTTTGCCGTGATGTACACGGTGTTTCCCAACCGCCCGGTACGCTTCGCCGCCTCTCTGCCCGGGGCCTTCGCCGCGGCGGTGGTTTGGGTGTTGTTTTCCCAGCTATTCTCCCTCTACGTGGAGCACTTCGGCAACTATTCCCTGTATTACGGAAGTCTGTCGGTGATTGCCATTGCCCTGCTGTGGCTGTATATCTGCATCTACCTGTTTTTCTGCGGGGGGATTCTGAACTGGCAACTGGAACGGCGGCGTCTGCGAAGGGCGAAGCTCTGAATCTGAATACAGGATGAATCATGCGACAAAGGAAAAAGATATGGACGAGAAACAGACAAAACGCTTTCTGGAACTAAGGCGGGAGCTCATCGAACGGGAGTTCGATCGCCTCAACGATATGCAGCGGCAGGCAGTTTTGGCCACCGAAGGTCCCCTGCTTCTGCTGGCCGGGGCTGGCTCCGGCAAGACCACGGTGCTGATCCACCGGATTGCCAACCTAATCCGCTTTGGCCGGGGCTCCGATTCCCGGGAGATTCCCCAGGGCTATGGGGAGGCGGAGCTGGCGGCTCTGGAGGCCGCCGCGGCTCTGCCCGGCAAAATGGATCCCCAAACCGCGGCCCTGTGCGCCCTCTGGCCTGTGGAGCCCTGGCGGATCATCGCCATCACCTTCACCAACAAGGCCGCAAACCAGCTCAAGGAGCGGCTGGCCGCCATGCTGGGGCAGGAGGCCGGGGAGATCTGGGCAATGACCTTCCACGCCGCCTGCTGCCGGATTCTCCGGCGGGAAATTGACCGGCTGGGCTATGACCGGCAGTTCACCATCTATGACACCGCGGATTCCGAACGGGTCATGAAGGACGTGATGAAGCAGCGGCACGTGGACGAGCGGGAGCTGCCTCCCCGCCTGATCCTGTCCCACATCAGCAGAGCGAAGGACGCCATGCTGATGCCGGAGGACTACCGGCTGGAGGCCGCAAAGGCGCAGGACGGGCGGCTGGACGTCATCGCCGCCTGCTATGAAGACTATCAGCGGGTGCTCCGGGAGGCCAACGCCCTGGACTTTGACGACATCATTCTGCTTACGGTAAAGCTCCTGCAGGACTACGAGGAGGTTCGTCGGGCCTGGCAGCGGCGGTTCCGCTATGTGCTCATCGACGAATACCAGGACACCAACCATTTGCAGTATCTGCTTTCCGCCCTGCTGGCGGGAGGCCGGGAAAACATCTGTGTGGTGGGAGACGACGACCAGAGCATCTACAAATTCCGGGGGGCCACCATTGAAAACATTCTCAGTTTTGAAGAGCGCTTCCCCGGGGCCAGGCTCATTCGGCTGGAGCAGAACTACCGCTCCACCCAATCCATCCTCGACGCCGCCAACGCTGTCATCGCCCACAACAAGGGCCGCAAGGGCAAAAAGCTCTGGACCGAGAACGAGCCCGGGGCCAAAATCACCCTGAAGGAGACCGCCACGGAAAACGAAGAGGCCAACTACGTGGCGGGCCGGATCTTTGGCCGGGCTCAGGGGGAGAAATACCGGGACTTTGCCATTCTCTATCGGACCAACGCCCAGTCCAATGCCCTGGAGCGCTCCTTCAAATTCAACGGCATTCCCTACCGGATCATCGGCGGAACCCGCTTCTTTGACCGGGCGGAGGTCAAGGACATGCTGGCCTATCTCCAGCTCATCAACAACCGGGCGGACGATCTGCGCTTCAACCGCATTGTCAACAATCCCCCCAGGGGCATCGGGGCCAAAACTCTGGAAACCCTGCGCCGTCTGGCGGAAAACCAGGGTTTGCCCCAGTATCTGGTGCTGGCGGACGCCTACCACTACCCCGCTCTGGAAAAGAGCGCCGCCAAGCTCACGGCCTTTTCCGTGCTGATTGAGGACTGCGCGAGGCTGCTGGACAGCCTGCCCCTGCCGGAATTCTACGACGCTCTGGTGGAGAAGGTGGGCTACGCCAAAATGCTGGAGGACCGAAACGACGTGGAGAGCCGAACCCGGCTGGAAAACGTGCGAGAGCTGCGCTCCTCCCTGGTGGGTTACACGGAAAACCACCCCGAGGACGCCTCCCTTCACGGCTTTCTGGAGGAAATCGCCCTGTATACCGACATCGAGCAGTATGACACCGAGGCGGACGCGGTGGTGATGATGACCATTCACAGCGCAAAGGGCCTGGAATTTCCCCACGTCTTCCTGGTGGGAGCGGAGGACGGCCTTTTCCCCAGCCTGCGCAGCATCGGAGAGACCGCGGAGCTGGAGGAGGAGCGCCGACTCTGCTATGTGGCCATCACCCGGGCCAAAAAGACCCTGACCGTCACCCACGCCCGCCAGCGGATGCTCTACGGCCGCACCACCGTCAACCGTCTGTCCCGCTTCATCCGGGACATTCCCCCGGCCCTGTTGGATCAGGGAACGCCGCCCCAGTCCCGGCCGGAGTCTGCCCCGGAGCGGCTCTATTATGACGATCTGCCCTTTGGAGCGCAGCGATATGCCGGAAACGGCGGCTTCAACCAGCGGGAGAGCAATCCGAAGCGCTCCCAGCCCAGGCAGACCATCCTTTCGGCTCCCGCAAAGTCCGCCCCGCCGGCCATTGAGTTCCGGCCCGGGGACACGGTACGGCACACGGCCTTTGGCCGGGGCATGGTGCTGACTGTGACGAAAATGGGAAACGACGCCATGCTGGAAATTGCCTTTGACCAGAAGGGTACCAAGCGTCTGCTGGCCAAAACCGCCTCGGCCCACATGGAAAAGATTACAGGATAAGCCGGACAGGCAACGCGAAATTCCGGCGGCAGTCCCCAGGGACTGCCGCCGGAAGGCTTTTTCTGTATTGTCCTGTCAAGGCCGGAACCTGGCGATCCCGTCCAGATAGTTCTGGAGCGCCCGAAGCAGGGTCACGATCTGACTCCGGGTACAGACCAGATTGGGGGCGAACACATCCTCAGAGATGCCGCTGGTGACGCCCTTCTCCTTGGCCCAAAGCACTGCGTCCTTGAAGTAATCACTGTCCCCCACGTCCCGGAAGGGATTGCCCAGGAGCGTGGGCCTCGGAGAACCGGCGTAGCGCCATAGGAAGCACACCGCCTGCGATCTGGTGCAGGGCGCCTCAGGGGAGAAGGTGCTGTCGGAGGTGCCGTTGGTAATCCCCCTGCCAATTGCCCAGAGGATGGGCTTGGTATAGTACATGTTCTCCGGCACATCGGTGATGCCGCTCTGGGCCATGGTGATTGCGGGCTCCGGCCGTCCGGCCATAGCCCAAAGGAAGGTGACAATCTGCCCCCGGGAGCAGCTCAGATCCGGAGAGAAGGTGTTCTCGCCGGTGCCGGCAGTAATGCCCTTGTTCACCGCCCAGCTCACCGACTGGGCATACCAGGCGTCGTCCGCCACGTCGGAGAAGCGGTGGCTGATGGGCTGCTCCGCGCCGCAGCGGGTGCAGAAGCCGTCAATGTACACATGTCCCAGGGGTGCAATGGGAAGCTGCAGCGTCTCGCCGTTGGTGACGCAGGTGCAGGCGATGTTGCCCTGCTCCTCGCAGCCGGGCTCGGTCTTCACTGCGGTGCAGGCGTTCTCCAGATTGCCCACATCCCCCATCCAGTAGTCCATGTCCACCTCGGTGGCAATGCCGGCCAGACGGCCCTTGGAGTCGTACTGCCACAGGTGCGCCCCCGGGGAGGCCTCCAGAGTGGAGGAATTCCACTGGGCCGCCCAGCGCGCCCACTGCTTGTAGGCGTCGTTGGTAAGGCGGGTGTTCCAGATGGAGGTACTGGCATAGACGCCGGCCCGCAGGCCGAAGTTCTCAATGGTGCTGCAGAAGGCTGTCACCACAGCCAGCAGGCTGGTATCGTCCAGTCTGAGGATGTTGTTGTTCTCCTCCACGTCATAGAACACGGGCAGATTGGGAAGGTTGCCGCTGCCCGTCATCAGGCCCAGGTAGTCAATGACCTCCTCCGCCTCATGCATGGCCTGCTCCGGGGTGGTGGCCCCGGCGTAGAAGTAAACGCCGAAGGGGACGTCGTTGGCCTTGCAGCCCGCCGCATTGCCGTCATAGTAGGAGTCCTTCAAGGTGACGGGGTTCTCGGTTCCGGTGTAGCCCACCCGGAGGATGGCAAAGCCGATCTGCCGGGACAGGGTGGCCCAGTCCACGGTTCCCTGGGCGTAGCTCACGTCCACGCCGGGCTTTACGTACTTTCCGGCGTTGGGGTCGATGAAGCTTCCTCCGGCGCCGCAGATGGTGCAGTAGTCGCCGTCCAGAGGCACCGCGCACTCGTGGGTATAGGAGGCGCTGTTGCGGCTGTGGCTGCGGTAGATGCCGTAGCCTCCCAGCATGCTCTGCATGCCGGCTCCGGTGTACCGGGTGCTGTAGCAGCAGCCGGTATGGCTCACGGTGGGGTTGGCCTCGGAGACTTCAATGGCGGCGATGGAGCCGTCGGAATTGTAGATCACATCCGTGACCAGGCGGCTGTGGCTCCAGGAGCTGTCCTCCCGGATCAGAGCGTCGCCCACCTCGATGAGGGTGTAGCTGGAGCCCACACGGGTGGAAAGACTGGGGCTGGCCATGCCGCCGTTGTTGTTGTTGAAAGTGCGGCTGGGAAGATCCCATGCCCAGGAGACAAAGGCGGAGCAGTCGGTGCCGTAATACTGGGAGCCCCGCCAATAGGTGCTTCGGGTGGTGTAGAAGACGCTGTTGGGGTCCTTCACCGCCGCGGCAAAGGTGGAGAAGCTGGCATACCAGGGAACGTAGGTCATGCCCTGGCCGTAGGGCAGGCCGGTGTAGGTAATGCCGGCCTGGTAATAGATTCGGTCGGAATAGCTGCTGTCGGTCCAGCCCCAGCCGCCCACGCCCAGACGGGGAGTCCAGCGGATGTTCAGCATCTGCCTGGCCCGGCGGACAATGTTCTGCTGGCCCTGACTCAGGGTCCGGCGCAGAGCCTCCTGGGGGAAGACCGGAGTGGACACCGTGGGGGCGTCGATGATTTGCAGGGGGCTGGCCTCGGGCTCCTCATTGGGGACAAACTGGGCGCCCTCGCCCTCCTTCCCGGGTTCTTGGGAGGGAGCCGCCGGGGTCTGGGCCTCGGGCTTTTGCGCTCCGGCGTCAGGCTTGGGCTCAGGGGAAACCGGTGCAGAGGGTTCCGGGGCTGCTCCGGGATTCTGCCCGGGCTGCTCAGGCTGTTGAGGCTCCTCGGGCTGCTGCGGCTCCTCGGGCTCCTCGGGCTCCTCGGGCTGCTGCGGCTCCTGGGGTTGGGGCGTCTCGGGCTCCGTCTGCTCAACAGGCTGCTCCGGCTCGGTGGGCGCGCTCTCCTCGGGCGCCTCCTCCTCGGGCTCCGTCTCAGAGGGCTCGGTGGGGGTCTCAGGCTCCTGGGGCTCCGTCAGCTCCGGGGGAAGCTGCGGATCGTCGGGGTCCGCCTCCGCGGGATCGGGAGGTGCCGCGGTGATAATCTGTCCGCCCTTGCTTTGCAGGGCGTCGGACTCCCGCTCCAGGCGGCGGGCTTCCGCCTCAAACTCCGCCATCTCCTCTTCCTCTGTGAGCTCCTTCCGACTGTCGGAGGCCAACTGCACCATCTCATAGCCCGCAAAGGCCACGGGACGGGCCAAGCCCGCAAAGGCGGAGGCCAGATCCTGCTGGTAGTCCTCTCCCCCCTGGGAGTAGACCAAAGCGCCGTCGCCCAGATCAAAATCTACATAGTAGCTCTCCACATGCTCCGCCAGAAGATGATTCCCGGCGTAGAGGCTGTAGTCAAACAACGTGCCGGTGGCATACACCAGGCCGCAGGCCGTGGGGACAAAGCTGAACAGATCCCGGACGAAGAAAACCATCTGATAGTCCCCGCTCTCGAGATTCAGAAGCCACACGGCGTTGCCGCTGGAGAAGTACAGACTCTCCCCCTCCGACAGATAGAGCTGACCCAGTTCCCCGCTGAAGCGGGAAAGCAGCAGCTTCTCTTCCTCCCGGTCCAGATCGTAGGCGCACAGGTCGAAGCAGCCCTCCTCCCGGTTCACCCGGGCGAAGTACAGCACCCCGTCGGCGTAGTTCAGGCGGGAGGCCGGACCGGGAACCAGAGGCTCCTCCTGGTTCTTTCCGCTGTACAGGCAAATGCTGCCAGCCTCGTCCAGGCAGAACAGGCCCCGCTCGGTATCCACCATCTGTCCGCCGCCGGCCAGCATGTCCGCCGGGGTGGTTCCCAGGGAAAGCCGGGGCTCCGGGAGATTCCCGGGGGCCGCGAAGACAAGGGCGCTTCCGGCGCTGCACAGCAGCAGCACCGCAAGCAAAAGAGCCGTCATCCGATGAAGCAGATATTTCATGGCGTTCCTCCGTAGTTATGTCAACCGCTCGGCTATGGACGGTATAATCCTTGCATTTTCTATATTCTACAAGGCGGGGGACAATTTGTCAACACTTTGTAACTTTTTAATTGTAAATAATCCTGGAAATATTTGTAAACAGAGGGCAGACAAAGGGCCGGAGCGCTCATTTTACGGCGCTCCGGCGGATCAGTTCTTCCTTTTGCCCGCAGCTCAGGCTGCTCAGCCTTCAGCTTTCCTCAGTGTCCCGGACCTCCACATCCAGCCCCAGCTCGCTGGGCAGGAAGCGGGGGCAGACGTTCTCGGAGGTCATAATCACCGAGGCCGCCAGGAAGGAGCCGATCTCGCAGGCCTCCGCCAGGGTCTTGCCGTAGGTGAGTCCCACCGACACCCCGGCGCAGAAGGCGTCCCCCGCCCCGGTGGTATCCTTGACGATGACGTTCCGGGCGGGGCAGTAGCCCTTGTATCCAAACATATCGGCATAGACGGCGCCCTTATCCCCCAGGGTGATAATCATGCTGGGAATCCTGGCCCTGCGCACCTTTTCCGCCAGAATGGTCTCCATATCCGGGATGGTGACGTTGGAATAATCGTCTGAGAAGAGGATACCCGCCTCCTGACGGTTGCAGATAAAGCAGGCGCAGTCCTGCAAAAAGTCCCGGCGCTGGACAGCGATGGACATATTGGCCACCACGGCATAGACGGCCTTGTTGTACTTCTTGGCCAGCTTGAAGGCCTTCTTGACAATCTCCTTTTCCAGACAGATCTCAATGACAATGGAATCCGCCTGGGAGAAGATCTCGTCGCCCTTCTCCTCCAGCAGCTCCAGCAGCGGAGTCATATCCGGCCGCTGGGAGATGGAACCCACCACGTCCCCGGTGTGATCGAAGACCGCCAGCCAAGTACCCATGCCGTTGCGGACGGAGCGAATATAGTCTACGTTGACCTTATGGGAACGGAGCTTTCGCACCACCTCTTCCCCCGCGCCGTTGTTGTCCACCAGACTGACATAGGTGGGGCGCAGCTCCACGTTGGCGATGTCCTCCGCCACGTTGCGGCTGACGCCGCCGTGGACCTGCTCAATGCTGCCCACATTCCGCCCCTGGGGGATGTACTGCCCGGCAGGGAAGCCCTTGATGTCCACAAATACGGCGCCGATGACTACAATACCCATAATACAGTCCTCCCGGAGTTTTTTCCCATTCTACCATTTTTTCAAGAAAAATTCAACCGCAAGTGTTTCTTTTTTTTCAAAGCTGTGATATGATAGAAAAAAACTCCGGGAGGACTTGAAATGGACCCCACGCTCTGCGAATCCTGCTGGCATTACGACTATGACGAGGAATATGAGGAGTACTACTGCCGCATGGACCTGGACGAGGACGAGTTCGAGCGGGTCTTTGCCCGCAGCGGAGGACGATGCCCCTTCTACCAGAAGGGGGACGAGTATTATTTGCCCAGGCATCAATAACAGTTTGTGTTTGTGTGCTCCCTTGTTGGATCGGGCGCGCTTTGCGCCCCTGCGGGCTGATTGAGAGGCAACATGAGATATACCATTGTAACCTTGGGCTGCAAGGTCAACCAATACGAATCCCAGGCCATGGAGCGGCGGCTCCGGGAGCTGGGGCATCTCCAGGTCCCCCCCGGGGAGGACTTTGACCTGGCCATTGTCAATACCTGCACCGTCACCGCCGTGGCGGACAAGAAAAACCGGAACCTGATCCGCAGGCTCCGGAAGCAGTGTCCCCAGGGGGTGCTGGCGGTCTGCGGCTGCTATTCCCAGGTGAAGCCCGAGGATGTGCGGGCTCTGGGGGTGGACGTGATCTCCGGCTCCGGGGGACGGGAGGCCTTTCTGGAGCTGGCCCTGGAGACGGCGAAGGACCGGCAGAAGCGGGAGTCCCTGGACGAAGCCCTGAAGCGCCGGCAGTTTGAAATCCTCCCGGCGGGAGGGCTCTCCACCCGGACCCGGGCCATGCTGAAGGTCCAGGACGGCTGCTCCAACTTCTGCTCCTACTGCATCATTCCCTACGCCCGGGGGCCGGTACGGAGTCTGCCTCTGACGGAGGCTGTCGCCCAAACCCGCCGGCTTGTGGAGGAGGGCTATCGGGAAATCGTGGTGACAGGCATTGAAATTGCCTCCTGGGGGGTGGATTTGGATCGGCAGTCGGAAACGCGGCAGCGGCTTCCCCAGCTCATTGAGGCGGTGTGTCAGGCCGCGGGAGAGGTTCGGGTCCGTCTGGGCTCCCTGGAGCCCAGGATCATCGACGAGGCCTTCTGCGCCTTAAACCGGCACAAAAACCTTTGCCCCCACTTCCATCTGTCCATGCAGTCCGGCAGCGACACGGTGCTCTCCCGAATGCGGCGGAAATACGACACGGCCCGCTACTACGAGAGTGTGGCGATGCTGAAGGAGGCCTTCCCCGGCTGCGCCGTCACCACGGATATGATTGTGGGCTTCCCCGGAGAGACGGAGGAGGAGTTTGCCGAGAGCCTGCGCTTTATCCGGCGCTGCGGCTTTGCCGCCATGCACATTTTCCCCTACTCCCGGCGCCCCGGCACCCCGGCGGACAAAATGCCGGGGCAGTTGGGAAACGCCGTGAAGGAGGCCCGCTCCGCCGCCGCCATTGCCCAGGCCGGTGAGATGAACCGGGCCTTCCGGGAGGCCATGATCGGCACGGTGCAGCAGGTGCTGTTTGAAGAGATTGGGGAGGAGGCGTCAGAAATCGGGGATCAGAAATCAGACATGCCTGTAGGGACAAGCACTGCTTGTCCGCCCTCCCCCGCCCGCAGCGCTGCCCTTTGGACCGGCCACGCGCCGAACTCCATCCGGGTCTACGCCCTGGGGGAAGGCTTGCACAACCGGGTTCTGCCCGTGCGGATCACGGGGCTGTACAAGGACGGCCTGCTGGGGGATGTCATTCCGCAATCAGGAACAGGAAATTCGTAAAAAGCAAAGAAACGGAGGAAACCCAATGAATTGTCCCAAATGTCAAAAGAAGCTGCCTGCGGACCATCCGCGGATCTGCCCCAACTGCCGGAAGGATCTCAGCAGCTTTTACAAAATGAAAGAAACCCAGGCGCTGCTGGAGGCGGAGAACGCCAGGACCGCGAAGCGGAAAAAGCTCACGGTGATCTGTCTCGCCCTTGCCCTGGTCTGCGTGCTGGCCGCGGCCGCCCTGCTTGTAGTCAGCCGCCTGAACAAGAAAGCCAACGATCCCGCTCCAGAGTCCTTCAGCATGGAGGCGGTGAAGGCTGAGATCGACAGCATGCAAATATCCGACTTTGCCGAGAGCCCGGAGCCCACGGATTATGTAAAGCTGAGCGTAACAGACTTCGGGGAAATTGTGGTTCGGCTGCGGCCCGATGTGGCTCCCCTCTCCGTCCAGAATTTCAAGGATCTGGTGGCCCGGCACTACTACGACGGCAGCAGCTTCCACCGGGTCTATCCCGGCTTCATGATCCAGGGCGGAGCCGGAGAAGAGGAGCTGAGCCCCATCAAGGGGGAGTTCTCCTCCAACGGGGTGGAAAACCCCCTGCTCCACGTCCGGGGCGTGCTCTCCATGGCCCGCACCACGGTCAAGGACTCCGCCACCAGTCAGTTCTTCCTGATGCACGCGGACAACACGACCCTCAACGGCAATTACGCCGCCTTCGGCTACATCGTGGCGGGGCTGGATACGGTGGACAAGATCTGTGAGATTGAGTTGGGGGACAATCCCTACAGCGGGGAGCATTCCGTCCCCCTGGTGGACGTCATCATCGAATCGGCAGTATTCGTGACGCCAAAGTAAGGCAACAGGCAACAGGCAATAGGCAATAGGCAATAGGAAACAGAAGTAACACAAGATAAAATCAAGGAGGAATCTGTCATGGCATTCGACATCAAGAAGATCATCGAGGACATCATCGCGAAGATCAAGGGCGACAAGGACATCGGCGCCAAGTTCCAGAAGGACCCCACAAAGACCGTGGAAGGCCTCATCGGTGTGGACCTGCCCGACGACCAGATCAACGCCGTGGTGGAGGGCGTAAAGGCCAAGATCAACCTGGACGGTCTCGCTGACAAGCTGGGCGGGCTGTTCGGAAAATAATCTGCTCTGTATTTGAATCAAAGGCCCGTGGAGCCGAAGCTCCACGGGCTGTTGTTTTGCTTAAGCGCTTGTT
>CAMOSU010000049.1 GCA_946625125.1 uncultured Clostridia bacterium | reverse complement strand
GGAGGTTTGTCTGAACAACTGTACGCTGGCAAGACTTCCACAAATCCCAATTTGCCCCCGCGGCTATGATTGACAAGTACAGGTAAATGTGCTATAATAACAGATGGAGAATTTGCCGCTTCTTGTGAAAAATGTCCAAGAATGGCGGCAGCCCCAGCGCAGACTCGACTCCTTGTGCAAGGAGTCATTAATCAAAAGGAGGAATTATGCCAAACGCTTATTTCACCATTGACCGGCCTGCAAACGACGCCTTCCGGGGCTATCTGCCCGGGTCCAAGGAGCGGGCGGAACTGAAGGAGGAGCTTGCCCGTCAGTCCGCCGAGATCGTGAAGATCCCGCTGATCATCGGCGGCAAGGAAATCTTCACCGAAAAGACCATCAAGGTCACCATGCCCCATGACCACCAGCATGTGATTGCCGAATGCTGCATGGCAGGGGAGAAGGAGCTGACCATGGCGGTGGACGCCGCCCTGGCCGCCAAGAAGGCCTGGGAGGAGATGCCCTGGGAGCACCGCTCCGCCATCTTCCTGAAGGCTGCCGACATGATCACCGGCCCCTACCGCAAGGTGCTCAACGCCTCCACCATGCTGGGCCAGTCCAAGACCGTGTTCCAGGCGGAGATCGACATTGCCGAGCTGGCGGACTTCCTGCGCTTCGGCGTCTGGTCCGCCCAGGAGATCTTCAAGGATCAGCCCGCCTCCATCCCCGGCATCTGGGACCGCCAGGACTACCGGGCCCTGGACGGCTTCATCTGCGCCATTACCCCCTTCAACTTCACCTCCATCGGCGGCAACCTGCCCATGGCTCCGGCCATCGTGGGCAACGTGGCGGTGTGGAAGCCCTCCCGCACGGCGGTGCTCTCCAACTACTACTTCATGAAGCTGCTGATGGACTGCGGCCTGCCCGCGGGCGTCATCAACTTCGTCCCCTGCGCCGGCAGCGATATGTCCAAGTACGTCATCTCCCGGAAGGAGCTGGCGGGCTTCCACTTCACCGGCTCCACCGAGGTCTTCCAGAGCGTCTGGAAGCAGATCGGTGAGAACATCGCCTCCTACCGGAACTACCCCCGCATCGTGGGCGAGACCGGCGGCAAGGACTTCATCTTTGCCCACAAGAGCGCCAAGATCCGGCCTCTGGCCGCGGCTCTGATCCGGGGCTCCTTCGAGTACCAGGGCCAGAAGTGCTCCGCCTGCTCCCGGGCCTTCGTGCCCCAGAGCATCTGGCCGGAGGTCCTGGCCACCATGAAGGAAATGATGAAGGAAGTCAAGATGGGCGACGTCCAGGACTTCGACACCTTCCTGGCCGCTGTCATCGACAAGGCCTCCTTCGAGCGCTGCAAGGGCTACATTGACCGGGCCAAGGCCTGCCCCGACTGCGAGATTGTCATTGGCGGAAGCTGCGACGACTCCAAGGGCTGGTTCGTGGAGCCCACCGTCATCCTCTGCAAGAAGCCCGACTATGAGTCCATGGTTCAGGAAATCTTCGGGCCAATCGTCTCCGTCTACGTCTACCCCGACGAGGAGCTGGACGAGACCTTGAAGATCTGCGACGAGGCCTCCCCCTACGCCCTGACCGGCGCCATCTTCGCCCAGGACCGGGAAGCCATCGTGAAGATGGAGAAGGCCCTGCTCCACGCCGAGGGCAACTTCTACATCAACGACAAGTGCACCGGCGCCGTGGTGGGCCAGCAGCCCTTCGGCGGCTCCCGGGCCTCCGGCACCAACGACAAGGCGGGTACCGCCCTGAACATGATCCGCTGGATGAGCCCCCACTGCGTAAAGGAGACCTTCAACCCCTCCGACGCCATTGTCTACCCCTATATGTCCCAGAAGTAATTCCACAACCGAATTTTCAGAATCAGATTATATTAGGAGGACACCATGCATTCTTCTGAACAGATCATTGCCAAGACCAACAAGTACGGCGCTCACAACTACGCCCCCAAGCCCGTGGTCATCGTGAAGGCCGAAGGCGCCGTGGTTACAGACCCCGAGGGCCGCAAGTACTATGACATGCTCTCCGCCTATTCCGCCCACAACTTCGGCCACCGTCACCCCGAGATCGTGGCGGCCGCCAAGGAGCAGCTTGACAAGGTCACCCTCACCAGCCGCGCCTTCCACTGCGAGAACCTGGGCGATTTCTATGAGGCTCTGTCCAAGCTCACCGGCAAGGATATGGTTCTGCCCATGAACACCGGCGCCGAGGCCGTGGAGACCGCTTTGAAGACCGCCCGTCTCTGGGGCAACAAGGTCAAGGGCGTGGAGAACGGCAAGCAGGAGATCATCACCTGCGAGAACAACTTCCACGGCCGCACCATCTCCATCATCAGCTTCTCCACCGACCCCCTGGCCAAGGACGGCTACGGCCCCTACACCCCGGGCTTCAAGACCATCCCCTACGGCGACGCCCAGGCCCTGCGGGACGCCATTACCCCCAACACCGTGGCCTTCCTGGCGGAGCCCATTCAGGGCGAGGCCGGCATCATCATGCCCCCCGAGGGCTGGCTGACGGAGGTCCGCAAGATCTGCACCGAGAACAAGATCCTCTTCCTGGCCGACGAGGTTCAGACCGGCTTTGCCCGCACCGGCGACATGTTCGCCTGCTGGCATGAGAACGTGGAGCCCGACATCTACATCATGGGCAAGGCCCTGGGCGGCGGCGTGATGCCCCTGTCCGCCATCGCGGCCAACCAGGACATCCTGGGCCTCTACACCCCCGGCTCCCACGGCTCCACCTTCGGCGGCAACCCCCTGGCCTGCGCCTGCGGCGTGAAGGCCCTGGAGATCCTCCAGCGGGACGACTACCCCAGGATGGCCCGGGAGAAGGGCAAGTACTTCATGGACGGCCTGAAGAAGATCCACAACCCCGAGATCAAGGAGATCCGGGGCCGCGGCCTGCTCATCGGCGTGGAGTTCTACGGCGACGCCTTCGACTACGTGAAGGCCTGCATCCATGAGGGCGTGCTCTGCAAGGAGACCCATGACCACACCATCCGCTTCGCCCCTCCCATCCCCGTGAGCTATGAGGAGCTGGACGACGCCCTGGCCCGCATCACCAAGGCCCTGAGCAAGTAATTCCCAACCAGGAAAGCCCTTCGGGCCGGTTCTGTGTGCGCTGTGGCACACAGAACCGGCCTCTGTTTTCCTCCTGCCCGGGGCTTCTCCGTGTTGACAAAACAAGCGCTGTATGATACAGTATAGGGCGCAGGGGGAAGCCCCTGTGTTATTTCGTTGAGAGGAAGAGAGAAATGAAACACTTGAAAAGCCGCGCTCTGACGGGTCCGGGCGTACTGGATTACTATCGCAAATACGGCTGGAGAGCCGTGGCCCGGGATCTGACTCACGACATCCTGGGCAGCTTCCTTTACGCCATGGGCGTGGTTTACTTTGCGGAAAACGCCCCCTTCGTTCCGGGCGGTGTCACCGGCATGGCCATGATCATTCACCACTTTACCAAGGCCACCCTGCCCGGGCTGGGCATCGGCGCCATTACCCTTTGTATCAACGTTCCCGTAGCCCTGTGTACCTTTTTCCTGCTGGGCCGGGTGTTCTTCTTCAAATCCGTCAAGAGTATGTTCATGACCGCCATCTTCACGGACTATCTCATCAAGCCCTTGGGCTTCTATCCCCAGGCGGCCTCCAATCCTCTGCTGACCGCCCTCTTTGCCGGCGCCCTCTACGGCATGGGCCTGGCTCTGATCTATATTCCCGGCTCCTCCACCGGCGGCTCGGACTTCATCATCATGAGCATCCGCAAGCTCAAGCCCCATCTCTCCATCGGCACCATTTCCATCGCGGTGGACGGCTCCATCATTCTCCTGGGCGGCATTGTCTTCCGGGGAGAAAACGCCGCCTACAACGTGGACGCGGTGCTCTACGGCATTCTGATGACCTTTGTTTCCACCACCATCATCGACAAACTGATGTATGGCTCCGGTTCCCGGCGCATGCTCCAGGTCATCAGCGACAAGGCCCAGGATATCTCCAAGGGCATTATGGAGGAGATCAACCGCGGCGCCACCCTGCTGGACGTGAAGGGCGCCTACACCGGGCAAAGTCACCAGATGCTGATGGTGGTCTGCTCCAAGGTGGAGGTCACCCACGCAAGACGCATCATCAATATGGTGGACCCCAAGGCCATCATCATGCTCTCCACCGTGGACGAAGCCTACGGCAAGGGCTTCTTGGACCCGGAGGAATAAACAATGCTTCACTCCAGGCGTAGGACGGCCTGACCCCAGGCCGCCATTCCCCGTTGCACCCGCCTGTAGGGACGGCACTGCTTTGCATAAGTTCCGGCAGCCAGATCAGAGATCTGGGCCGTTACTTATCTGCCGTCCGCCGTAGCCCGCCCGGGGCAGAAGCCTTGCGTTCACGCCGCAGCGGCGGCCAGTGGCCGCCATGTTTGCGCAGCAAACAATCGGATGCGTCAGCAGCCGATCCGTCGCCCCCGCGCACCCGCCCTAAACCGTGAATGTCTCCGCCCCGCCCCAGGGGCTCCGTTTTGGGTTTCCCGAAAAAGCGGAAATTCCCCCTTGCAATTTTCCCGCGGGGGGTGTATAATACGTGGGAACTGAATACAGTATATCTTCAGGGCAGGGTGAAATTCCCGACCGGCGGTGAAAGTCCGCGAGCCTTCGGGCCGATCCGGTGTGATTCCGGAACCGACAGTACAGTCTGGATGAAAGAAGATGCTGTTCATTGCCTGCCAATGAATATGCCTGAAGACATACAGTCTTCAGGCATATTTTCCATATTGGGAGGTTTTTGTATGAACGCAACCGCACAATTCATTCTGATCTGCTTCGCCGTGGTGGGGGGGCTGCTGCTCCTGGCAGGCCTGTTTGAGCATTTTTTCTGCCGGGACCGGCTGCGCCTGTCCTCCCCCAAGTACATCACCACCGTGGCCATTTCCGCGGCCCTGGCAGGCGTCCTGATGCTGATTGAGATTCCCCTGGTGTTCCTGGCCCCCAGCTTTTACAAGCTGGACCTGTCGGAGCTCCCGGTTCTGATCTGCAGCTTCTACCTGGGGCCGGTGGCCGGGGTGCTGACGGAGTTCCTGAAGATCCTCATCAAGCTGCTCTTCAAGGCCAGCTCCACTGCCTTTGTGGGGGAACTGGCGAATTTCGCCGTGGGCTGCGCCCTGGTGCTGCCCGCCTCCATGATCTACCACGCCAAACGAACCCGGGGGACGGCCATTCTGGGCCTGGCGGTGGGAACCGTCGTTATGACCGTCTTTGGCAGCCTCTTCAACGCCGTCTACCTCCTCCCCGCCTTTGCGGAGATGTTTCACATGCCCCTGGAGGCTCTGGTGGACATGGGGACCCAGATCAACAGCGGCATTACCGGAGTTTCCAGCTTTGTGCTTCTGGCCGTTGCCCCTCTGAATCTCATCAAGGGACTGGTGGTGAGCCTGCTGAGCCTGCTGCTCTATAAGCGGGTCCAGCCCATCATGTTCAAGCGAAGCTAATACGATGCTCCAATTTAAATCTTTCGATTTTATGAGCTAATCCAGGCGGCGGCGTCTCCTGGGGGGTCTGGCGCGGCAGTCCCGCAGCACCGCGTCCACCAGAATCATATCTCCGCCGATGCGCTGAATCCGGGACCAGGGGATGCGGTAGCAGCCGTCCCGGCCAAAGAGCCCCCGCCAGCGCCAAGGCCCCGGCACCCAGATGGCGCAAATCTGCCCCTCCGGCAGCTCCAGCTCCAGGTCACAGACGTAGCCCAGCCTGCACCCATCGCAGAGGTTGATGACCTCCTTGCAGCGCAGCTCCGCGTATCTGCATGGGTCCATTTTCCATCGCCTCCTTCCAGACAGGTATATGCCGCCGGGGGGCGGATTATGCCGCAAGGACCTCTTTTGAAACAGAACAGGCGCTCTCCCGGAGGAGAGCGCCTGTATTTCTACGGGGATCAGAGCTGGCTCTTGTAGAGCTCCACGATCTCCTCCACGCTGGTATCCCTGGGATTGCCGGGGCAGCAGGCGTCAGCGAAGGCGGACTCGGAGAGGAACTGGATGTCCTCCTCCTTGAGAATGCCCCGGAGGTTGGCGGGAATGCCCACGTCGGCGGAGAGTTGCTTCACCGCGGCGATGGTGGCGTCGGCGGCTTCCTCGTCGCTCATCCAGTCAATGCCGGCCACCTCCATGGCCTTGCCCACAGCGCGATAGCGCTTGCCGGCCACGGGTTTGTTGTACTCCAGACCCACCGGCAGCAGAATGGCGCAGGCTACGCCGTGGGGGGTGTCATAGAGGGCGGACAGGCCGTGGGCCATGGAGTGAACAATGCCCAGGCCCACGTTGGAGAAGCCCATGCCGGCGATGTACTGGCCCAGGGCCATGCCCTCCCGGCCCTCGGGGGTGTTCTGCACGGCGCCCCGGAGATTGGCGGCGATGAGGCGAATGGCCTCCAGGTGGAACATATCGGAAATGGCGCAGTGACCCTTGGTGATATAGCCCTCAATGGCGTGGGTCAGAGCGTCCATACCGGTGGAGGCGGTGAGGCCCTTGGGCATGGAGGACATCATATCGGGGTCCACCACGGCGATCTCGGGGATGTCGTTGGTGTCCACGCAGACGAACTTGCGCTTCTTCTCCACGTCGGTGATGACGTAGTTGATGGTGACCTCCGCGGCAGTGCCGGCGGTGGTGGGAACGGCAATGGTGAAGGTGGCGTGCTTCTTGGTGGGGGCAACGCCCTCCAGGGAGCGGACGTCGGCAAACTCGGGGTTCTCCACAATGACGCCGATGGCCTTGGCAGTGTCCATAGAGGAGCCGCCGCCGATGGCGATGATGCAGTCGGCCTCAGCCTCGTGGAAGGCCTTCACGCCGTTCTGGACATTCTCGATGGTGGGGTTGGGCTTGATGTCGCTGTAGACACTGTAGGCAAAGCCGGCGGCGTCCAGCAGGGCAGTGACCTTCTGGGTCACGCCAAATCTCAGCAGGTCCGCGTCAGAGGTGACGAAGGCCTTCTTGTAGCCCCGCTTGCTCAGCTCGGGAACAATGTTCTCAATGGCGCCGTGGCCATGATAGGAAATGGGATTGAGTACAATGCGATCTGCCATAAACAGTTTCCTCCGTTTTTGATTTGGTGCTCCTATTATACCACAGCTTTCTCCCTCTGTCTGTTAATTTACTGTTAAAAAAAACCGGGGCCGCCCCGCCGAAAAAAGGAATGAGCGCAGCGTTTCCGCTGCGCTCATTCCCCTGGGCTCCGGGCTTTTCCCCATTGCCCCGGCAGTCGGGGGCTGGGGAAAGCCGGAGGGGCAGATTGTCAGGCAGTACGTCCGTTCCTCGATTAGAACGCGCCCTGCTCGAACATGGCGGTGGCAACCTTCTTGAAGCCGGCAATGTTGGCGCCGGCCACCAGGTCGTAGCCCAGGCCGTACTCTTCGGCAGCCTCGGCGGAGACGCGGTGGATGTTCTCCATCATGCGGTGGAGCTGGTTGTCAACCTCGTCGGCAGTCCAGACCAGACGCTCGGAGTTCTGAGCCATTTCCAGAGCGGAAACGCCCACGCCGCCGGCGTTGACAGCCTTGGAGGGAGCCACGATCATGCCTTCCTGATGACGCAGGAAGTCCAGAGCGTCGTTGGTGGTGGGCATGTTGGCGACTTCGATGTAGTACTTGATGTGGTTGGCGGCGATCTTCTCAGCGGAGTCCATCTTGACGTCGTTCTGCATGGCGGAAGGCATGATGATGTCAACCTTGCGGCCCCAGGGCTTCTCGCCGGGGAAGAACTCGACGCCGAACTTGTCGGCATAGTCCTTGACCTTGTTGCGGTTGGAGGCGCGCATCTCCAGCAGGTAGTTGACCTTCTCCTCGGTGGCCACGCCGTCGGGATCGTAGATGTAGCCGTCGGGGCCGGACAGGGTCACGACCTTGGCGCCCAGCTGCATGGCCTTCTTGCAGATGCCCCAGGTGACGTTGCCGAAGCCGGAGCAGGCGATGGTCTTGCCCTTGATGTCGTCATGCTCGTGCTTCAGAACCTCGTTCAGGTAGTAGACAGCGCCGTAGCCGGTGGCCTCGGGACGGATGACGGAGCCGCCGTAGCTCTGGCCCTTGCCGGTGAGAACGCCGTTCTCCCAGGCGCCCTTCAGGCGGCGGTACTGGCCGAAGAGGTAGCCGATCTCGCGGCCGCCCACGCCCATGTCGCCGGCGGGAACGTCCACGTCGGGCCCGATGTAGCGGTACAGAGCAGTCATGAAGCTCTGGCAGAAGCGCATGATCTCAGCGTCAGACTTGCCGGTGGGGTCGAAGTCGGAGCCGCCCTTGCCGCCGCCGATGGGCAGGCCGGTCAGAGCGTTCTTGAAGATCTGCTCGAAGCCCAGGAACTTGATGATGCCGGGGTAAACGTTCTTCTGGAAGCGCAGGCCGCCCTTGTAGGGGCCGATGGCGCCGTTGAACTGGCAGCGGTAACCGGTGTTGGTGTGGTAGTTGCCGTTGTCGTCCATCCAGACAACGCGGAAGGTGAACATACGCTCGGGCTCCACGATGCGGCCCAGCAGGTCAACCTTCTCATACTCGGGGTGCTTGTCCATCACAGGAGACAGGGAGGAAAGAACCTCCTCGATGGTCTGCACGAACTCGGGCTCGGAAGCATGCTTCGCCTTGACGTTTTCAATGACTCTCTGAACATAAGCATTCATAGTGTTTTGACCTCCATAAATTTATATGCTTTTTGCTTTTGCAAAGGGATCACGAACTGTTTTTCAGAAGTTGGCGATGATGGAGACAATCTCCGCGCCGATGCGCTTCTGGGCCTCGCCGGTGGCAGCGCCGATGTGGGGGGTGCAGGAGACGTTGGGATGGTTGTAGAGAGCCTCGTTCTTGGAGGGCTCCTCCGCCCAGACGTCCAGACCGGCAGCCCGGACCTTGCCGGACTCCAGAGCCGCCAGCAGAGCGGCCTCGTCCACGTTGGTGCCACGGGAGGTGTTGATGATGGTGACGCCGTCCTTCATCTTGGCGATGGTCTCCGCGTTGATCAGAGCGCCGCCGTCCACAGCGGGGGCGTGGACAGAGATGAAATCAGACTGGGCCAGCAGCTCGTCCATCTCCACATAGGGGATGCCAAGCTGCTCTTCGATGCCGGGAATGTGGAAGATGTCGAAGGCCACAACCTTCATGCCAATGGCCTTGGCCATGACGCCCAGGTGCTGGCCGATGCGGCCGAAGCCCACGATGCCCAGGGTCTTGCCCTGCAGCTCATAGCCCTTGCCGTAGGCCTTCTTCTCCCACTTGCCCTCGCGCATGGTGTGGCCGGCCACGGAGATGAAGCGGGCGCAGGCGAACATGTGGCCCAGGGCCAGCTCGGCCACGGACTGAGAGGAAGCTCTCGGGGTGTTCTGCACGGTGATGCCGTTGGCCTCGGCGTACTTGACGTCGATGTTGTCCACGCCCACGCCGCCGCGGATGATGAGCTTCAGCTTGCCGCCCTTGGCCTCGTCGATGTGGTTGGCGCGGACCTTGGTCTTGGAGCGGACCACCACGGCGTCGAAGTCCCGGAGGGCCGCGCCCAGCTGATCGGGCTCATAGAACTGCTCCACGACCTCGTGACCCTGCTCCCGCAGCGCGGCCATTGCGGACTTATCCATTCCGTCGGTAACAAGAATACGCATGTTATTTTCCTCCGATTTATCAGTGATGATGGCGCACACTGTGCGCCGCTACAGAATTCTTACTTGTGGTTTGCCTCGAAGTCCTTCAGGCACTCCACCAGGGCCTCGACGCCCTCCTTGGGCATGGCGTTGTAGATGGAGGCGCGCAGGCCGCCCACGGACTTGTGGCCCTTCAGGTTCTCGAAGCCGTTGGCCTTGGTGTAGGCAATGACCTCGGCGTCCAGCTCCTTGCACTCGGTGACGAAGGGGATGTTCATCAGGGAGCGGTCCTCCTTGCGGACGGTGCCCATGAACATCTTGGACTGATCCAGGAAGTCATAGAAGACCTTGGCCTTGTCGATGTTGATCTTCTCCATGGCCTCCAGGCCGCCGATCTACTTCAGGTACTTGAAGACCTTGCCGCAGACGTAGATGGCCCAGCAGTTGGGGGTGTTGTACATGGAGCCGGCGTCGGCGTGGGTCTTGTAGCTCATGTAGATGGGGGTCTTGGGGTCCAGGTCCTCGCGGATCAGGTCCTCGCGGATGATGACGATGGCCAGGCCCGCGGGCCCGATGTTCTTCTGCACGCCGCCGTAGATCATGCCGTAGTCGGCCACGTTGCAGGGCTTGGACAGGAACATGGAGCTCTGGTCGGAGACCAGGATGTGGCCCTTGGTGTTGGGCAGCTTGGGCCAGGTCACGCCGTGGATGGTCTCGTTCTCGCAGATGTAGACGTAGTCGGTATCCTCGGGGATGTCCAGGTCGGAGCAGTCGGGGATGTAGGAGTAGTTCTTATCCTTGGAGGAAGCGGCGACAATGACCTCGCCGTACTTCTTGGCCTCGGCAATGGCCTTCTTGGACCAGGCGCCGGTCTCGATGTAGACGGCCTTGCCGTTCTTCATCAGGTTCATGGGGATCATGGCAAACTGCAGGGTCGCGCCGCCCTGAATGAACAGGACCTTATAGTTGTCGGGAATGTTCATCAGCTCCCGCAGGTCGGCCTCGGCCTCGTCGATGATCTGCTGGAAGACCTTGGAGCGATGGGACATCTCCATGACGCACATGCCGCTGCCGCGGTAGTTCATCATCTCATCCCGAATCTCCTCCAGAACAGGCTCCGGCATGGTGGCGGGGCCGGCGGAGAAGTTATATGTACGACCGTATTTCATAGTGGTACCTCCTGCTTGCAAATACTTTTGTTTTGTGAAAAATTCATAAGAGACGCAGCGCCTCTTGTACCGATAATTAGTATACATGACAAAACTCAAATAATCAACCGCTTTCTGAAAAAAATCTTCATGATATTCTTTCCTGGGCTATAAGTTTTTCTTATTTTTCTCTTCGCAGAGAATGTTTACAGATTCTTTCTTGAAAAAAGCCCGGGAATGGATTATACTGGAAGCAATTGATTGGGAAGTGATGCTATGTCAAAGCTAAGAAGCAAACTCAATCGGTTCTTCTATCGGAACCGGGACCGGGGCATTCCGAACCTGATGCTTTTGATCGCCATTGGCTGCGGCCTGGTGTACCTGAGCTACCTGCTGAACATCCAGGACCCCCTCTTTGTGAATTTCCTGCGGTTTGACCGGGGGAAGATCCTCAGCGGCCAGGTCTGGCGGCTGTTCACCTTCCCCCTGACCTACCTGGTGGGTCTTATCCCCTTTCTGGGCTTTTTGAGTCTGCTGTTCTATGTCTGGGCGGGACGGATGCTGGAGCAGTACTGGGGAACCCTGAAGTTCAACCTGTACTATCTCAGCGGCATGATTTTCACCGACGTGGCCGCCCTGATCTTCAACAGCTCCGCGGAGGCCACCTTCATCAGCCTCAGCCTGTTTCTGGCCCTGGCCACTCTGATGCCCGACGAGCAAATCCGGATCTGGTTTGTGATCCCGGTGAAAATGAAGTGGCTGGCCTGGATTGATCTGGTGCTCACGGGAATCAGCGTTGTCAACGGCATTGTCACCATGATCTACGGCCTCAGCCACGGAGCGGGCCTGTATCTGGGCTGGATTCTGAGCATCGTGCCGCTGCTGAACTACTTCCTGTTCTTCGGGCGTCAGTCCGCCAATCTGCTGCCCGACTTCCTTCGCTATCATCCCACCAAGGCAAGCTGGAAGCGGCAGATGAAGACCAAAACCGTCTACAACGTCCGCACAAAGGACAACGCCCGCTTCCGCTGCACGGTCTGCAGCCGCACGGAGCTCAGCAACCCGGAGCTGGAGTTCCGCTACTGCTCCCGCTGCGCCGGCTACCGCTGCTACTGCCAGGACCACATACACAATCACACGCATATCACCCAGTGAGGACGGGGAAGACCGACAGATCGGGATTTGTCAATCCGTAGGGGCCGGCGTCCTCGACGGCCCGGAGGGATCAGAGAACGGCACGTTCGGGGCGTCGAGGACGCCGCCCCCTGCGGAGGCAGCTCCACAAATCCAAAGATACCCCGCGGAAAGGATCTCTTATGGCACGATTTTTTGTGGACGCCTTGCCCCGGGAGGGAGAGCTTTATACCCTGACCGGGGAAAACGCGGAGCACGCCAAGGTGCTGCGTCTGCGGCCGGGGGAGGAAGTGACCCTCTGCGACGGCGGGGGAACGGACTGTCTCTGCACCGTGGAGGAGGGCCTGCGGCTGAAGGCCGGAGCCTGGCAGCCCTGTCCCGCCGAGGCCGGGGCGCGGGTTTCCGTCTGGATTGCCTTTCCCAAGGGGGACAAGGCGGAGCATGTGATTCAGAAGGCCGTGGAGCTGGGGGCGGCGGAGATTCTGCTGTTTCCCAGCCGCTATTGCGTCTCCCGCCCCGAGGGAAAGGCCCTGGACAAGAAGCTGGAGCGCTGGCAGAAGATTTCCCGCTCCGCCGCGGAGCAGTCCCGCCGGGGGGTGATCCCCCCCGTCCGGGCGGTGAACAGTTTCGGGGAGGCCGTGACGCAGGCCGCCCGGGCGGAGCTGCCCATCCTGTTCTATGAGAATGAGGAAAAGCTGGGGCTGCGGGAGGCCCTGGAGGAATTCGCGGCGTTTCCCGCCTGTCATTCTGAGCGCGGCGAAGAATCCGTTCTCTCCGCGATCAAAGCAGACGCGGGGGAAACGGGTCCTTCGACTCCCCTTGCGCCGAGCTCAGCAGGGCAGAATCGGCCCGTCTCTGTCAGTCTGATGACCGGAGCCGAGGGAGGCTTCTCGGAGGAGGAAATCGCCCGGGCCAGGGCCGCCGGAATGCGGATCTGCACCCTGGGTCCCCGGATTCTCCGCTGCGAAACCGCCTCCCTGGCGGGACTGACGGCAGTGATGTACGCCCTTGGAGAAATGTAAAACGCAAAGCTAAAAATGAAAAACTATGGGGTTTCGCAAATCGCGATTTGCGAAACACATTCATTTTCAACGTTCAATTGTCAATTTTCAATTCTGATTGTTCAGGAGACTGATATGCAATATAAGTTTTATGCCCTGCTGTCCCGGATGCGCTACATCACCCGCTGGGGGCTGATGCGGAACAGCTTTCCCGAGAACGTGCAGGAGCACAGCCACCAGGTTGCGGTGCTGGCCCACGCCCTGGCCTTGATTCGCCGGGATGTGCTGGGACTGGAGGCGGACCCGGAGCGCTGCGCCACCGCCGCCCTCTACCACGACGCCTCGGAGATTCTGACCGGGGATCTTCCTACCCCCGTCAAGTATTACAATCCCGAGATCAAGCACGCCTATAAGCAGGTGGAGCGGGTCAGCGGGGAAAAGCTGCTGGCCATGCTGCCGGAAGCCCTGCGGGGGGAAATGGCGCCGCTGATTTTCGAGGACGATCCCGCCAGCCGGGACATTGTAAAGGCGGCGGACAAGCTCTCCGCCCACATCAAGTGCATCGAGGAGCTGAAGGCGGGCAATCTGGAGTTCGCCTCCGCCGCGGACCAGACCCGCCGCGCCCTGGAGGAGATGGCCCTGCCGGAGCTGGATTGGTTCATGTCCAACTGCCTGGACAGCTTCTCCAAGAACCTGGACGAGCTGGAATAGGCCTCCAAAGCGAAGCCCCCGCCGTCGCGGCAGAGGAGTGTAGGGACAAACATTGCTTGTCCGGTCCGCCGCGGGCAAATCCGGCGTCGTTCCGACGTACAGAAATCTACCCGCATACGCAGCGCCGCCGGACGGCCAATGGCCGACCCTACGGGCAGGCGCAGACGGGGTACGCCGGGCCGGGGAACCCGGCCCCTGCGGGCGGGTGCGGACGGGAATCGCGGACGGCAGAGTGCCGTCCCTACACTTCGCTCCGTAGAGGCGAGCATCGCTCGTCCCAAACGTATCGAAAGGCGGACGGCTCAAATCTCTGATTTGGCTGCCGGAGCTTATGCAGAGCAGTGCCGCCCCTGCCGCAGAAACGGGGGCTTGCCGCAAGATACTCGGCAGCCTGGGTTCAGGCCGCCCTGCGGGGTGGGCGGAACTGTTGCCTGCCCCGCAAAAATTTTTTGAAAAACAAAAAATAATGCTTGCTTTTTCCTCCATGCTGTGCTATTATATCAGAGCGCTTGAAGGAGCGTGGTATGCGCCGGTAGCTCAGTTGGATAGAGTGACTGGCTACGAACCAGTAGGTCGGGGGTTCGAGTCCCTTCCGGCGTACCAAAAAACAGCCCATTTCTTAGGAAATCGGGCTGTT
>CAMOSU010000048.1 GCA_946625125.1 uncultured Clostridia bacterium | reverse complement strand
AGAAGTAACCGTCGGGATAGGGACCGTTCTTCCTGATCATCTTGCCGGTCTCGTCGAACTCGTAGTAACCCACCGCCAGGTCGGTCCCCTCCAGGAATCTGGCGGAGAGGTAAATGGTTCTGCTGACCGCGTACTTGTTGGCATCGTTGATGAAGTAGTAGTCTCCCTCATACTCCACAAGCTGATAGGCGTTGAGTCTGGAGCCGTTCCGATAGAAGTAGCCGTCGGGGTAGGGGCCGTTCTTCCTGATCATCTTGCCGGTCTCGTCAAACTCGTAGTAGCCCACAGCCAGATCGGTACCCTCAACAAATCTCGCGGAGAGGTAAATGGTTCTGCTCACCGCGTACTTGTTGGCGTCGTTGATGAAGTAGTAGTCTCCCTCATACTCCACAAGCTGATAGGCGTTCAGTCTGGAGCCGTCCCGGTAGAAGTAGCCGTCGGGATAGGGACCGTTCTTCATAATCATCTTGCCGTACTGGTCGAACTCATAGTACCCCACAGCCAGACCGGTGCCATCGACAAATCTTGTGGAGAGGTAAATGGTTCTGCTGGCGGCAAATTTGTTGGAGTCGTTGATGAAGTAGTAGCCTCCCTCAAACCAGATGAGCTGATAGGCCTTCTGCTTGACATCATTGAGATAGAAATACCCATCCGCGTTGGGGCCGTTCTTCACGGCGGGCTCCACCGGGATCAGCTTGCCGGCTTCATCAAAGTCATAATAGCCGCCGGGCAGGCCGATGGGCTCCATGAACTCAAGCCCCAGGTAGACATTCGCGCTGACCACATACTTGCCGTCCTCGCCGGTGTAGTAGTAATCCCCCTCATAGGCGATCAGCTTTCTTGCCGGCTGCCGGACGTTGTTCAGATAGAAATATCCGTCCTCGTCGGGGCCGTTCTTCACGGGGATCTCGGGAATGATCATCTTGCCGGTTTCGTCAAACTCGTACTCCCCGGCGGGCAGGCCGGTCCCTTCCAGGATCTCCTCGCTGAGATACAGGCTCTCGCTGACGGCGTACTTGCCGTCCTCCCGGATGAAGTAATAGCTGCCCTCAAACTCGATGAGCTGGTTGGGCTCCTGCCGCACGTCGTCCAGGTAGAAATACCCGTCCTCGTTGGGGCCGTTCTTCACGGGAGGCTCCGGAATGATCATCTTGCCGGTTTCGTCGAACTCGTACTCCCCGGCGGGCAGGCCGGTCCCCGCGAGAATCTCCTCGCTGAGATACAGGCTCTCGCTGACGGCGTACTTGCCGTCCTCCCGGATGTAGTAATAGCTGCCCTCGAACTCGATGAGCTGATTGGCCGCCTGCCGAATGTTGTTCAGGTAGAAATATCCGTCCGCGTCGGGGCCGTTCTTCTGGACCTCCTCGGGAATGATCATCTTGCCGGTCTCGTCAAACTCATACTCCCCGGCGGGCAGGCCCGTACCCTCCAGGTACTCCTCCCCCAGATAGATGGTCTGGCTGAAGACGTACTTGCCGTCCTCACCGATGAAGTAATAATACCCTCTGAAGGCGATCAGTTGGTTGGGCTCCTGCTGGATGTCCTTCACATAGAAGTAGCCGTCCTCGTTGGGGCCGTCTCTGAGCACCATTCTGCCCAGCTTATCAAAGTCGTAGTAGCCCACACTGAGACCGGTTCCCTCCAGGAATCTGGAAGACAGATAAAGCCGGGTATCCTTCGCGTAGCGGTTGGAATCGCTGATGAAGTAGTAATAACCGTCAAATTCCACCAACTGATAGCAGGGGAGCTTCGCACCATTTCGGTAGAAGAAGCCGTCGCGGTTGGGGCCGTCGGGGTAGACCGGGGGATTGATCATCTTCCCGTCGGGGCCGAACTGATAGAAGCCGGGCAGCAGCAGGCCGTTGGTACGGGTCACGTCATAGTTGCCGGTGACCGCCTCGCAGCCGCTGTTGATGTAGTAGTAATCCTCCCCCTCCTTCACCAGACCGGCGGCAAAGGGAACGCCGTTCTTCAGATAGGTGGTGGTACGTCTGCATACAAAGATGCCGGTGTAGTCCTCGCCGGGGCTGTACTCCCCGATGAGCACGCCTTCGTCCGTAAACTCATAGAGCTTGGAGGTGCCGTCGGCGGTGGTGAGAACCGCGTAGCCCTCAAATCTGTGGCCGTCGTCGTCAAAGGCGTAGGTATTGCCGTCGATGGTGACCCAGATGAAGTTGCCAAGCTGACTTCTCCTGGGATGCTCATAGTAGCCGGGGCCGTAGTAGTATCTGGTGCCTACGCCGTCGTACTTCCACACGCCCTCCACCAGGCCGTCTGTGAAGTTGTACTCAATGCCGTCGAAGGTCCGCTTGCCGTTGATGCCCGCGTAGTCCTCGTCGAAGTAGTACCAACCGTCGTCCACGTTGTTCCAGCCCTTGGCCAGAACGCCGCCGATGGTGTAGTAGTTCTTGCCGTCGATCATGTGCAGGCCGCTGCCGGTGATGGTCTCGCCGCAGTCGCAGGCCAGCCTGTCCCCCACAACATGGAAGCTGTGGCCGGTGGCGGGAATGGTGGTACCCCATTCCACCACGGAGTTACAGCCCTCGCAGAAGGTTCTTCCGGTGTAGCCGTCCTCGGTGCAGGTAGCCGCCTTGTCGGGCAGGGCCGCCGCGCTGTGGATGTGGGTGGAGCCGTGGCTGGTAAGGTAGCTGGCGTCCATGTAATACCGGGCGGTGTACATCTCGGTGGAAACGCTGAACTCCTCGTTGGAGAAGCTCTGGGTGCTTCCGTCCTTCAGGGTAACAAGGCCCTTGTCCACGTCCAGCGCCAGGTTGTGGCCCCAGAACTCATGGCTGGCCCAATACTGGGCGGCAGTCTTGCCGGGAACGTGGATGTCTTTGTCGTAGTCCAGGACCCGGACAGGGAGCTTGGCCAGGACCGCGCTGCCGGTCAGGCTGCTGTCGCCGCTGCGGGTGATGGTGATGGCGGCGGTATTGGCCTCTTCGTCCAGCTCGTAGGAGGCGGTGAAGCCCTGGGCCAGCTCCATGTGGTCCAGCTCCCAGTGGTTGACCATGTTCAGGTCAATCACGGTCTCCACGGACTGAATGTTCTCGATGGCGGCCGCCTCCAGATTCATCCAGTAGACGGAGCCGAAGAGAATCCGGTCCAGGCTCGGGTCCGCGGGTACAAGCTGAACCGCCGGAGCGGCGCTGCCGGACTCCACCTTGAAGACGCGGATCATCACGGCGGTGTTGCCCGCGTTGTCGGTGATTTCAAATCTGACGCGGTGATAGCCGTCGGCAACCGCCACGTTGGCAGCGGTCATCACGCCGCCGGCGTAGCTGGAGTTGACCTCCACGCCGTCGATGAAGGCCTTTGCGGAGGCGGCGTTGATGCCGGAGGTATTGCTCAGAGGATGGGAAACCTTGTTGGCGTCAATCTTCTCCGTCGCGTCGGCCACGTTGGAAGTAAAGGTCAGGATGTTGGAAGTCGTGGTGCCGACCTCGTGCTTGACGAGGGGAGTGCCGTCCATATAGATCTTATCGAATTCGGGCTTTTCTCTGTCGTCAACCGCCTCGGAGTAGTCCACGGTGAAGTTGTCCAGGTAGAAGGTGTAGGGACCGATGACGGACTTTCCGTCAAGAATCGGGTTGTTCTTCGCTCTGGCAAAAATGAAGGAGAGGAAGAAGTCGCCCTTGGCGCCGCTGGCGCCTGTGCTGGGATCCTTGACAAACTGCATGGTATCCTTCAGGGCGATGTTCTGGTACTGGCTCAGATCCATCTCCAGATAGTACCAGCCCGGCTCGTCAACCTTTTCAAGAACCTGATTCGGGAAGGCGGGGGGCATGGAAACCAAGCACTGTTTGTCGTAGGTGCCGTCGCCGTCGGAGTCAGCCATGTAGTTGCCCTGCGCCCAAAGCTGGATGCACTCGTCGGGAATATACATCCAGAAGCCCAGGGAGCGGGCGTTCTCCAGCTCAATGGCGCTGCCGTCGATGCCCAGTCTGATCCAGCCGTACTCGGCGGAGTGGGACAGGTTGGAGGACAGGCCGTTGAGCTCAAGGCGCATGGAGTGCTGGCCGTCATGGACCTGACCGTTTTCCGCGTCCGCCAGGGACAGGGACATATCGTAATCCCAGATGGTGCCCTTCCGGTTGTCGATGACGTTCCAGATGTCCACGTCGGACTGGCCGCCCTCAAAGTCAAAGAGCACGTCGGAGCCTCTGCCCAGCTTGAGCTGGAAGCTCAGGGTGGGGTGGTTGCCCATGTTCAGGGTGGCGGTCACGTTGCTGCTGATGTTTTCGGGGGCATTTTCCTGGTCCACCGCGGTGAAATACAGACCGTTGAAGCTGCCCAGGGCCGGATTGTCCGTGGTGAAGCTGACGTCATTGGGACCCATGCCAATCTCATTCAGGCCGTTGTTGACCGTGGCCTTGATGGGAATCGCCGCCGTCTTGCCGTAGGGAATCGTCACGGTGGGCTGGTTCATGCTAATCGCGTCGGGGATGGCAATGGTGATCTTGCGCTCGCCCACCACATTGCCGTTGTAAACAAGCTGAGCGGTGACGGTGCCGGTGGTGCCGTTGGAGGTGAAGACGCCGTTGGCGATGGTACCCATGCCATCCTCGGCAATCTGCCACTGGGCGTCCTCGGGAATGTCCACCTTCGCGCCGGAGCCGTCAATGCCCACGGTATTGAAGCTCACGGTGCTGCCGGGGGTGTAGTAGTCGTAGTCGCTGCTGATGGTGGCGCTGGACAGTACGCCGTCGGGGGGAGCGGTGGAAACGACCATGATGGTGGAGGTGACAGGTCTCTCGCCGCCGTCGGACAGGGAGCAGTTGACCTTCAGATCCTCACCGGGACGCTGGGTGCAGAAGGTGGTGGAGCCGCCGCCGTCCTGGTTGCAGGCGTAGATACAGCCCATACGGATCATGTAGTCCGCCATCTCGCCCATGGTGAAACCCGTGGAGAAGGGGGCCTGGTCGCCGTCGGATACGGCAATGATCACCTCACCCTCGGCGGTAATGCCCACGAAGGTTCTCGAGGCAATGCTGGCGCCGTGGTCGTTGATGTTGTACGTGGGGGTGGGAACGCCGTTCGCGTTGGGCTTCACAAGCCACTGCCAGGCGGGAATCGCGTTCTGTTCCCAACCGGTCAGGGGGTCGTTCAGGGTCCGCATGAGAACCTTGGGGATGTCGGCGGGTCTCGGCTCGCCGGTCAGGGGATTGTAGTCATAGTTGATAACCAGAATGCCGTCGGAACCGGTTTTGCTCATGCCGTAGGTTTTGCCGTTGCTGTTCTCATAGTAATAGCCGTTCAGAATGGCGTAGGCCAGGGGCTCGCCGATGAGCTCCGGGTGGTTCTGGTAATACGCCTCGGTATACCAGCTCAGGGTGGCATTGGTGGCGGCAACCACGTTGCCGTAGCCCAGCCTTTCGGCGCCAAGGGCCTGCTGGGATACGGTCTGTGTGCCGTAGTGGCCCGGCTCCGGAATCATGCCCTTGTAGCCCGGAAGGACGTTGGTGTAGGGGTTGTTCAGGTCCACCTTGACGGAGTGAACCACCTGCCGCCTCGTGCTGGAGGCGTTGTTGATCACAACCTCAGTTTCCTCGATACCGGGAGCAAGCTGCCAGTATCTCTGGGAGATCAGCTTGTAGTAGGAGGCTGTAGCCGATTCGTCGTACTCAAACGTTGCGGCAACGCTTGCCGGGAAAAGGCTGACAACCATCACAACTACAAGAAGCATCGCCAGAAATTTTGTCGCTTTTCTCTTCATCTCGATTTATCTCCTCCTTAAAAAATTTTTGAGCTTGCGGGGGTTTTGCCAGTGTGAGAAAAGGATCTATCTATAACAACGGATCATTGCTGGGTCCGTTGGTTGCTCGCGGCCCATTGCAGAAGCTGCCGCAGCTCCGCCGCCTGGGTCCTGGCGTCGTGGAAGCGGCGGGCAAAGGCCCGGATCTCGGCTGCCCGGCCCTCAAAATCGGCCTGCTCCAGCAGCTCCGGCAGCCGGGACCGAAGCTCCTCCGGCCGGTCGATGACCATGGCGCCGGGAACAGACCGGAGATAGCGAATGGAGGCCAGGCACTCCGGCCCCACCGCCAGAATCACGCTGCCGCTTTGCAGATAGTCGATGATTTTGGTGGAAAAGGAATAACGGGTCTTGAGAATTTCCTCCTCCCGGAAGGATTCGGCCAGCAGGACCAGGTCGGCCTCCGCCAGCCGGGCCTTGATGATCTCGTAGCTTTCCCTGCCCCGGAAGACCGTATGGGGGCTCCGGCCAAACCTGGCCTGCCGCTCGGAGTCCCTCAGGGGGGTACTGCTGTAGATGTCAAAGGACAGCTTTCTGCCGGAGGCCGCCGCGTACTCCTCCAGGGCCTCCGAAACGCTGCTCAGAATCTCCAGTCTTCCGAACAGGAGATTTCCCGCGTAGACAATTTTGATGGGATTCCCCATCCTGGTTTTTACCGGGCCTGACAGGTCGCAGCCCTTATAGAGCGGGACGGCATGACAGTCAAACACCGAATTGTAGTAGTCGCAGATTTCCCGGGAGCAGCCCCGCACCGCGGCGGAGGCCTTCAGCTCCGCCTGAAGCCGCTGAATCTCCCTGGTTTTTCCCCCCCGGAGGTATCCGGTGTATTCGTCGTCCGCAATCCAGCTCAGCAGGGGGATGTCAAATCGCTCCCGCAGATACCGGATGGACTGATAATACTGGGGCAGAGCCTTGACAAAGCTGAACATCAGATCCGGCGCGAAGTCCTGAATGAAAGCATCCAGCTTCTCATTGCACCACCTCCGGCTGTCCCACAGGGCGTCTGACAGCCTTCCCAGGGAGCGGATGTGGTACTTATGAACCAGCGAGATCAGCCGTTTCTCCCGGGAGCTCGCCGCCTGCTCCCGGGGAACAGGCGCCGATTCGGCCTCCCGGCAGAAGGCCCTGCCAATCTTTTCCGGGGACAGCCAGTTTCGCAGCACGCTCTTTTCCGTCACCTGGAAATACCGTTTGCACAGTCGGTTGTTGGGGGGAGAAGACCGAAAGTAGAGATTGGCGAACTCCGCCTCCGGAATACCGCTGAAAAAATTGGACACGGTATTGCCGATGGAATTGGTATCATCCCAGGCGTTTCTTGTAATAATCAGAATCCGCATTCAGCTCACTCCTCGGGGCGGCTCCTCCGCCATGGAGGCCTGGATTGCCGGGGCAAACTCCAGGGAATTTCGCCGCTCCACCAGCATTCTCCGGGCCTTCCCCGCCAGCTCGCCCAGAATCCGGGCTTCCGCCTCCTGGGCGGCCTGCACGTCCAGCTCCCGGTTATAGTAGTCCAGGACCCGCAGGCAGGGGGAATAGTAGTAGCCCAGGGAATAGCGGTTGATCAGCAGGAGCTGATGCAGAAGCTCCTCCGGCTCCGGCTCCAGCACCCGGTCCCGGGCGCCCTTTTGGAGGAGGAAAACCGCGTCGATTCTCTGGGGGGGAAGCTCTGTCTCCGGCTTCTCCCCGGTCCCTCTCAGGCTCTTGTCGTGGTAGTTTCTGTAAAGGCCGGTGTAGGGGGCGCCCCAGAGCCGTTCTCCGTCTGTCACCGCCATGTCCTCCGCCAGAATCCCGGCGCCGTACTTGTTTTGAAGCTGCAGCACCGTCAGGCTTTTTCCCGTGTTGGGAGCCGCGGCGCAAAACACAGCGCCGCCCTCCCGGAGCAGGGCCGCCGCGCCGTAGAGGGTGGTCATCCCCTGCCGCAAAAGCAGGAGGGAAACCAGATCAAACAGCACGTAGGCGATGGGGTGAATATACATGAGCTTGAGCTTTATCAGCCGCAGATAGGACCTGCCCACGACGGCGCGCACGAGGCCGCCCTCCACGGAAACCAAAAAGCGCAGCGGCACAGGCCCGATTTTTTTCTCGAAAAGGACGGCCTTTCCCTGGGGTATCGCTTTAAAATCCCGGAACACGCCGGTAAAGGCCGCCGGGTCCGCCCCGGAGAAAACCTCCCGGTCCCTCCTGACGTCCAGCAGCACCTTCAGCTTGCAGGCCTCATAGGCCGCCTCCGGGGCAGGGCTGCCGCACACGCCGAAGCCCCAGCGAAAGCCCGGAAAATTGGTCTTGATTCCGACGAGTCCCGGAACATGCACGTAGCTTTCAAACGGATGCCCCATAAATCCTCCATCCATCCCGTTTCTTCTCCGCGGGGATCCTCCGCCGACGCTTCAGGAAGCGGAATCCATTCCCAGCAGCCGGCGTTTTCTCTCCAGAATCTTCCGGCACAGCAGCTCGCTGTCGAAGGCCCCGGCCGCGAAGGCGGCCGCGGCGGCTCCCATCTGCCGGAGGTCTCTCCGGCGAATCCGCTCCATGGCGGCTGTCAGCTCCTCCACGTTCCGGGAGGGGAAGCAGATTGCCGTCTCTTCGGCAACGATGGCGTCAATCGGGCCGGGAATCTCCGCGACAATGGCCGGGGTTCCCATGGCGGCGGCTTCCAACACCACGTTTCCGAAGCCCTCCCGGTGACTGGGGAACACCAGCACGTCCAGCATGGCATAGTAGCGCTCCACGTCCTCCACCGGCCCGTGAATCTGAACCCGGGGGGATTCCGCCGCTTTCTTCCAGAGCGCCGCGTCCGGCGCGCCGTCCTTCTCCAGACTGCCGATGATGAAGAGCTTCGCGTCCTCCCGGAGTCGGAAAAAGGCCTCCAGCAGCTCATTGACGCCCTTGTCCCGGTTGATTCTGCCCACGCAGCCGTAGATAAAATCCGTCTCCTCGTAGCCCAGCTCCCGCCGCAGCTCGCTTCTCCAGACTTCCCGGCGTCGGAGGTCGAATTTTTTCAAATCCACGCCGCCGGAGCTGCCGTTCCAGACCACGGAGGCCTTCTCCCGGGGGTAGACCCCCTCCGCCGCTCCCAGCTCCAGATTGGAGGGGCTGACGCATTCAATGGTGGTAGACAGCCTGCAGGCCAGCTTGTCCATGGCCTTGAGAAACTGCCTCCCCAGACCTCCCGCCCCCAGGAAGCGGTTGCCCATGAGATGATAGCAGCGGACCCCGCAGCCGGCCCTCTTGGCGGCAATGGACGCGTACAGGGCGGCGTTGGGGGTGGAATACTGAATCAGGTCGAAGCGCTGCTCCTTGAAAAAGGCCGTAAGCCGCGAAACGGCGCGGAGGGAGCCCATCACCGACATGCCTCTGGGCATTTCAATGCCGTGAAAATGAATTGAGCCGCCCAGCTCCTCCCCAATTCTCCCGTCGTCGCGGCAGACCACGGTAACGTCAAAGCCGTGGGCGGCCAGATACCGGAGCTGGGGGATGAAAAAGGCGCGGATGGTCAGGGGTATGGTCACGACGTAACAGATCTTTTTCACTTGATTTTCCTCGCGGGAGTACCCACATAGGTGCCTGCCTCTGTGACAGATCGGACGACGGTTGCTCCGGCGCCAATCATACAGTCCGAGGCGATGGATACATTATTGACCACGGCGGCGCCCACGCCGATCCAGGACCTCGCGCCCACCGTAACGGTACCGGCAAGGTGCGCCCCAACGGAGACGTGGACATAGTCGCCCAGCCTGCAATCGTGGTCCACCGTGGCGGCGGTATTGAGAATACAGCCGGCTCCGATTTCCACGCAGGGATTGACGATGACTCCCGCCATGAGGACGCTGCCTCTGCCGACGCGGACTCCGGCTGCCAGGACGGCGGAGGGGTGAATCAGGGTGGCAAGGACCTTCCCCTGCCCTTCCAGCCGGTTTTGGAGGCGCGCCCGCACCGCGGGGTTTCCAATGGCCACAAAAAACTCCCCTTGAAGGCCCTCCGCCTCCGAGACAGGCCCAAGCACAGGCCAGCCAAGGCAGCTTCCGGCCTGCGGACTGTCATCCAGAAACAGGATCTCTTCATATCCGCTGCGCATCGCGATGTCGGCAGCCACCTTCCCGTGGCCGCTCGCCCCCAGGATGATCAGCCGCCCGCTCATACAGGCGCCTCCCTTTCCGCCGGGGCGGGGGCTTCGGCGAAGGTCTCCCCTGTGCCGCGGAACTCCTCCATGGTCTCGTTCACCCCGGCGTTGACGCCGCTGCGCTTGAACACGTTCCGCACCGTCAGAAGCAGGATCTTCAGGTCCAGCCCAAAGGACACGTTCTGTACGTAGTACAGATCCCGTTCAAATTTCTGTTCCCAGGACAGCTCATTGCGTCCGTTGACCTGAGCCCAGCCCGAGATGCCCGGCAAAACATCGTGCCGGCGGCGCTGCTCCTCCGTATAGAGCGGGAGGTACTGCTTCAAAAGAGGCCGGGGCCCGATGAAGCTCATATCGCCCTTCAGCACGTTCCAGATCTGGGGCAGCTCGTCCAGGCTGCAGGCCCGGATGATCCGCCCGACCCTGGTGACGCGCTCCATATCCGAAAGGGGTTTTCCGTCCCTCTCCGTCTCCCCGATCATGGTTCTGAGCTTATAGAGGAGAAAAATCTTTCCGTCCTTCCCCGGCCGCTCCTGAAGGAAAAAGGCGGGTCCCCGGGTCTCCAGCTTGATCCCCACATAGCAGATCGCGAGAATCGGAACGGCGGGCAGACACAGCAGCAGAGCAAGCAGCAGATCCAGGATCCGCTTCACGTATCGGCAGTAAATTCCGTCTTTTCCTCTTCTCATTCAAAGCATCTCCGAACAATCCGGATAATCACGTCCTGCTCCTCCGGAGTCATTTTGTTGTCGCTGGGCAGGCAGAGCCCCCGCTCAAACACGTCCGCGCTGACGCTGGCGTCGCCCCGGCCCCCCACGTAGGTATCGCGGACCTCTCCGCATGCCGTGACAAAGGGATTCGCGCGGAAAATCGGCTGCATATGCATGGGCTTCCAGATGGGGCGGCACTGGGCGTTCCGGGCCATAAGAAGCTGATACATCTCAGCGGGGCAGGACTCTCCCCGTCTGGATTTGAAATAGACCTCCTCCAGATCTGAGCGCGCCTGCCGGCACATGGCCTCCCGGTCCACCAGAATGCAGGACAGCCAGAAATTCGGCTCCATAATCTCCTCGGGATAGGGGTTCATGGTGACGGGCAGGTCCCGGAAGGCCTCCTTGTATCTCATGTAAATGGCCTTTTTCTGGCGAATGTGCTCCTCCAGGTAGGGGAGCTGCCCCCGCACCACGCCTGCAATCACATTGCTCATGCGGAAGTTATAGCCCAGCTCCTCGTGCTGATACCAGGGGGCGTTTTCCCGGGCCTGGGTGGACCACTTCCGGGCCTTGTTGGCGGCGTTCACATCGTCCGTCAGGAGCATGCCGCCGGTGGAGCCCGTGATGATTTTATTGCCATTGAAGCTGATGGCGTTGTAGGTTCCGAAGGTCCCCGTCTGGCGGCCCTTATAAACAGCCCCCAGGGATTCGGCGGCGTCCTCCACAAGAACGGCCCGGTGGGCGTCGCAGATGGCCCGAATCTCATCCAGCCTGGCGGGTGTTCCGTAGAGATTGGCCACCACCACCACCTTGGTGTCCGGGTAGCGGGCAAAGGCTTTTTCCAGGGCTCTGGGGTCCATGTTCCAGGTTTCGTATTCCGAGTCGATAAAGACAAGCTCCCCGCCCTCATAGCTCACGGGATTGACCGTCGCGCAGAAGGTGAGGTCCGAGCAGAAGGCCCGGTCCCCCCGCTGGATTCCGGCCAGCCGGACCGCCAGTTGAATCGCGCTGGTGCCGCAGTTCAGGCCCACCGCGTAGCCGCAGCCCACCTTTTCGCAGACCATGCGCTCCACCTCATTGATGTTTTTCCCAATGGTGGACATCCAGTTGGTCTCATAGGCCTCCCGCATGTATTTCAGTTCTTCCCCGTGCATGGTGGGAGAGGAAAGCCAAACCGGCTTCTGAAAGGCCGGGATATCCCGGATGATGGAGTCATCCACTCTGTTTCCCGCGTCAGTCAGCGCCCGCTCCTCCGGCTTATAGATTCCTTCATTGCTCATAGGACTACATTCCCCATCCATTATAGATTTTGTCAGATTCTATCCTTCCGCGCTCTTTTCGGGTCGTTTTCCGCCGTATCCATATCCGTATCCGTATTTTTTCCCGTATTTCCTCCCATATTTGCCTCTGGCGCCTTCCGCGTGGGTAATTACGAATCCGAGAATTTTATCGTGAATCATCTCCAGGCGCTGCATGGCGTCCGAAAGCTCCCGCTTGGTGGTTTTGCCCTCTTGTACCACAACCAGCATACCGTCCAGGGTCCCTGAAACCGCCAACGCGTCAGCCACCACTGTAATCGGGGGCAAATCCACAACGATGTAGTTGAATCCCTCTTTCAGCACGTTGATGAAGTGCTCCATACGGTTGGAGCCCAAAAGCTCCGCCGGGTTTGGGGGAATATCGCCGGCAGGCACCACCCACAGGTTCTCATGCATGGTGTTTGTCAGCACATTTCCCAAATCCGCCTCCATGTTCGCCAGAATATGGGACAGGCCCACGGAGTTGTTCAGCTTCAGGCGGCTGTTGAAGGTGGGCGCGCGCAAATCCCCCTCAACCAGGCACACCCGTTTGCCGTTTTCGGCCAGCATGTACGCCAGGTTGATGGAGGTCGTGCTCTTCCCCTCGCCCTGGACGGAGCTGGTCACCCCAACGGTAGGGCAAGTAAAATCGTTTCCCTCCGGCAGGCAAAAAAACAGGTTGGTGCGAAGGAGCTTATACGCCTCCGTAGCGGAAAACTTCAGCTTTTCCCCCAGAAACTGATCCGGGGTCACATTCCTTTTGGATACGATGTTCTTTTTTCGCTTAACCATTTGCATTTTTCCTCGTATAGGAACTGTAGTAATACCCCTTGGATTCCGCTGACAGCTCCGGAATCTCAGCGAGCACCGGATAGGGGTAGCTCTCCTTCAGCATTCGGGACGCGTCCCGGATGCGGTCGTCCAAAATGAAGCGAAGGGCTACGTAAACGCAGCTCAGCAGCAACCCTGCCATGCCGCCGAGAATCAGGTTTTTCATCAGATTCGGAGAGGATGGCGCGCTGGGTACGGTGGGGTTTCGGACGATCCGGACCGTGCTTCCCTCAATCACCTCGGAAACCTTATCCGGGAGGATCTTTTCGATGGACCGGGCGATTCTGGCCGCCTGCTCCGGCGACGGGTCCGAGACAGTCACCTGGAAAACCTCGGTGTCGTTGATGGAGGAGCACCTGATTTTCTTGGACAGCTCCGTTGTGTCGCAGGGAATTTCCGTGTCCTCGATCACCGCGTCCAGGGTGGTTCCGTATTTCAGAATTACGATGTAAGTGTCCACCAGACTTTGGGAAGCCGAAATATCAGAGGTGCTGATTTTATCCTCGGAGCGCTGCCCGTTGTTCACATAGAAGGACACCGAAGATTCATATTCCGGCACCGCAACATAACGGGTATAGAAAAACATGAGCCCGATTCCGGCCACCGCGGTCACGAGAAGAACCCACCAGTGCTTCAGAATCACGTTGATGATCTCAATGAGATCCAATTCGTATTCCGTCTTTTTTCTCTGCTTATGGTCCAAGTTGCCACCTCTTCCTCACTGTGTTCACGGCTTGTTGTGACGGCGAGCCTCCCGAATCGGGGAAGACGCCGCAAAGAAAGAACCGCAGCTCACCCGGAACCGCCGGATGAGCGTCCCCGCCGCAATCCCAAGGGCCTGCCTCCGGCGCTGTACCGGAGCCCCCCTGCGGAGCGGGGGGCAGCGCGGATCCCGGCCCCGTACCGCCCCCGGAAGGATCCATGGGCGATTCATACTGAACTCCATTAAACTGCTTTCAAAAGCATTTTATAGCGCCGAAGGCGCGTTGGAGTTCGCATGAGACGGATTTTGTGTCCCAGGCACAAAATGGCAGCGTGCGAAGCACGGTGCCGCACCAATCAAAATCTGAAGATTTTAATAGGAGCTTCGTATCAGGGGATCGCGCTTTTCTGACAGCTCGGCATTCCCGCCCCGCGGGAAGCCTATATTCAGTTTCAGTATAGCACTTTCTTTCTGAATAATCAACATGAATAAACACAAAAATACGGTTTTTCGGTTCCCGCCTCGCGTCGACCTGATCAAATCGTTTTGATCAATTATCTCCTTCATTTTCCGGAATCATCCGGGTTAATCGGCATATTCTCTGTTTTTTTGGCTTTTTCCGCGGATATTTGACCAAGCCATTGCCGCAAACCTGATCAAATAATCTCTCAATTCCGGCAAGGCAATCCTGTTGTCATAAACCGAATCTTGTCCGTGGAGCCTGCCAAGCGCAGGCTCCTTTTCTACGCTCATTTGACGCTTACCACCAAACCGCATAGAAAGATGGCGCGCTGCAATTCTTTCGTTTTGCAACGCGCCCTTGTAGAGCGTTTTGGAGAA
>CAMOSU010000047.1 GCA_946625125.1 uncultured Clostridia bacterium | reverse complement strand
TCAAGATCAATGGCATTGAGGTGAGCGCGCCCAAGGGGACCACCGTTCTCGAGGCTGCCCGGATGGCCGGCGTGACCATTCCCACCCTCTGCTATCTGAAGGACATCAATGCGATCGGCGCCTGCCGCATCTGCGTGGTGGAGGTCAAGGGCGCCCGGGGCCTGTGCGCGGCCTGCGTGTATCCCATTGCCCCCAATATGGAAGTTTTCACCCACACCCCCCGGGTTGTGGCCTACCGCAAGAAGACCCTGGAGCTGCTGCTGTCTGACCACAACTGCTCCTGCCTGTCCTGCGTCCGCTCCGGCGAGTGCGAGCTCCAGGCCCTGTGCCGGGAGTACGGCGTGGAGAATCAGGACGCCTATGCCGGCGCCAAGAACCCCAGCGACATCGACGAGTCCGCGGTCCACATGATCCGGGACAACTCCAAGTGCATCCTCTGCCGCCGCTGTGTCGCCGCCTGCGAGAAGAACCAGGGCATCGGCGTCATCGGCGCCAATGAGCGCGGCTTCAAGACCAAGATTAGCTGCGCCTTTGATATGGACCTGGCGGATACCGCCTGCGTCTCCTGCGGTCAGTGTATCGCCGTCTGCCCCGTGGGCGCTCTGTACGAGAAGTCCTGCATCGACGACGTGGTTGCCGCCATCAACGATCCCGACAAGTACGTGGTGGTCCAGACCGCTCCCGCGGTCCGTGCCGCTCTGGCGGAAGCCTTCGGCAAGCCCATCGGCACCAATGCCCAGGGCAAGATGGTCGCTGCCCTCCGCCGCCTGGGCTTCGACAAGGTCTTCGACACCAACTTCGGCGCGGACCTCACCATCATGGAGGAGGCCAACGAGTTCATCGAGCGGGTGCAGAACGGCGGCAAGCTGCCTCTGATCACCTCCTGCTCCCCCGGCTGGGTCAAGTACTGCGAGCACTACTACCCCGAGTTCACCGATAACCTGTCCTCCTGCAAGTCTCCCCAGCAGATGCAGGGCGCCATCACCAAGAGCTACTTTGCCGAGAAGATGGGCATCGACCCCAAGAAGATCGTTTCCGTCTCCGTCATGCCCTGCACCGCCAAGAAGTTCGAGATTGGCCGGGACGATCAGGACGGCACCCCCGGTCTGGCCGATATGGACTACACCATGACCACCCGGGAGCTGGCCCGCATGATCAAGCGTGCCGGTATCCGCTGGGACGATCTGCCTGAGGAAGAGTTCGATCATCCTCTGGGCGAAGGCACCGGCGCTGCCGTCATCTTCGGCGCCACCGGCGGCGTCATGGAGGCCGCCCTGCGTACCGCCGTGGAATGGCTCACCGGCGAGACCCTGCCCCGTCCCGACTTCGTGGAGGTCCGCGGCGTGGAGGGCATCAAGGAAGCCACCTACCACGTGGCCGGCATGGACGTGAACATCTGCGTGGCCTCCGGCCTGGCCAACGTCCGCAAGGTGCTGGATATGGTGAAGTCCGGCGAGAAGAACTACCACTTCATCGAGTTCATGGCCTGCCCCGGCGGCTGCGTCAACGGCGGCGGTCAGCCCCAGGTCCATGCCTCTGTCCGGAACTTTGTGGACATCCGCGCCGAGCGCGCCAAGGTCCTGTACTCCCTGGACGAGGCCAACACCATCCGCAAGTCCCATGAGAACCCCGAGATCATTGAGCTCTACGACAAGTTCCTGGGCAAGCCCGGCTCCCACAAGGCCCATGAGCTTCTGCACACCACCTACGTCAAGCGCGTGGTGCACAAGAAGTTCTGATTCCCTTCAAGAAAACACAGGAAGCACCCCTTCGGGGGTGCTTTCTTGTTGAATTGAGAATATTGAGAATTGAGAATTGAGAATTGAGAATTGAAAATTTTGGTGATTTCAAATTGCCATTTGAAATCATTGGAAAAAGGGACGGGGTACGGATTCACCCGTGAAGGGCGCAATGCTTCGCTGCGCTCAGAATGACAAAAACCGGGTGTTTCCGCCGTAGGGGGCGGCGTCCCCGACGCCCCGCGCGTTCGATGCTGCACCCGCCCGTAGGGACGGCACTGCTCTGCATAAGTTCCGGCAGCCAAATCAGAGATTTGGGCCGTCACTTATCTGCCGTCCGCCGTTTCCCGCCTGCGCCCGCCTGTAGGGACGGCACTTTGCCGTCCGCCGTCCCCCGCCTGCGCCCGCCTGTAGGGACGGCACTTTGCCGTCCGCCGTCCCTCGCCTGGGCAAATTGAGAATGGAAAATGGAAAATGGAAAATTGAGGTGTTTTCAAATTGCCATTTGAAAACATTGAAAATGGGGACGGGGGTACGGATTCTTCGCTGCGCTCAGAATGACAAGGACGGGACGTTTTCGCCGTAGGGGGCGGCGTCCCCGACGCCCCGCACGTTCGATGCGGCACCGCCCGCAGCGGCGGCCACATGTGCCCTTCATGGGTATTGGCCGCCACCGTTCCCCGCCTGCGCCCGCTTGTAGGGACGGCACTGCTCTGCATAAGTTCCGGCAGCCAAATCAGAGATTTGGGCCGTCACTTATCTGCCGTCCGCGCCTGCCCGGCCGTTCTCCGCCCGTAGGGACGGCACTCTGCCGTCCGCGCCCGCCCGGGGCAGAACCCTTTCATTTATGCCGCAGCGGCGGCATACCGTTTCCTGTTTTGTTTTCGATTGTCTCGGCAGCGCTGGATTTGCCTGGGGCAAATTGTCCGCCTACGGCGGACCGGACGGCTGAGAGCCGTCCCTACACCCTCTTTCCGCCGTTTTTCGCCCGTAGGGGCCGGGTCTCCCGGCCCGCCGTCCCTCGTCCGCGCCCGCCCTGGGCAGGACCCTTTCATTTATGCCGCAGCGACGGCCACTGGCCGCCATGTTTGCGGGGCAAACCATCGGATGCGTCAGCAGCCGATCCGGCAGCGCCGCGATTGCCGGCGCGCTTTCTGAAACGCGCTTTCCCGCGAACAGGGAGAATCCGCACTTTACAAGCTCGAAAAAATGGGGTATACTATAGGCAATGGAAAAACGAAAGGAGAACAGAAGTATGACGAAAACAACGCTGAATATTGAGGGCATGATGTGCGGCATGTGCGAGGCCCACGTCAACGACGCCATTCGCAAGGCCTTTCAGGTGGACAAGGTGAGCTCCTCCCACAGCAAAAATCAGACCGAGATCATCTCCAAGGAGCCGCTGGACGAGGAGCTGATCAAAACCACCATCGCCGCCACCGGCTATGAGCTCAAGGGCATCAAGTCTGAGCCCTATGAGAAGAAGGGCTTCAAGCTCTTCGGCTGAGGGAACACGAAAGCAAAGACCCGCTTCCCGTCCAAACGGGAGGCGGGTTTTTGTGGGAATCATGCAGATGCGGAGTCGCTTCACGGCGGTGAAGAAGCGAAAGAAAAAATGCAAAAACCGCGAAATTGTAACACTATTGTAATAAATACATGATACAATAAAACGCAGTCGTGCATGGACGCTTTCTTCGCCCTCCGGCTTCCGGTTCTGTGCCTGCACAGCCGGAGCCAGGCATGAAGCGCCGTACGCTATGCCCGTATGGACTCCGCCTGCGAATGCGTCCCGGGAGGGGGGACGGATGGGAAGGTCTGTTTCCCGGAAAAAAGGAGACGGCTGAATCAGCTCTGCGCCTTTGATTCCGCTGAGCCGTCGCTCCGCTGCAGCCCCTGCATCTTTCCTTCCGGGGCGGTGTCTGTTACGTCGCCGCCGATGATCTGACCCTGGATGACAAACACCGTGGCGTAAACGGGACTGTCGGAGCCGGGATAGTTCAGAACCTCATAGACGTAGCGGGTGGCCTGCTGTCCGGCGTACTGGGTGAGATCAAAGCCCTGGGATTTTTGCAGGGCGTTGTAGCGGGAGAAGGCTTCGCTGTCCTCCGCCGGGATTTTCACCGACTGGGTCTGGATGGGCTCGGCGCTGAGCTGCCAGCCGTACTGGGTCAGGAAGGCCACGCGGCTTTCATTGCTTTCCCCGTTCAGGCTGTCCAGCTCCACCGCGTTGCCCGCCTTGGCCGCCGACAGAATGCCGGCCAGCACCACTGCCGCAATGACCAGAGTCACCACCGCGGCGACCTTGGTTTTGGAGAGCTTTGTGGTTATAACAAACATGCAATACACCCTTTCCTGGTTGTTGTAGTTGAACTGTATGCCCCCGGGGAGGGGGATATTCCCCTGCCGCGAAAAGAGGAGAGAACTGTGATCAGATTAGACAAGCTGCTGTCCGACGCCGGGCTGGCCTCCCGGCGGGAGCTGAAGACGCTGCTGAAAACCGGAGCTGTCACCGTCAACGGAAAAGCCGTCACCGACGGAGCGCTGAAGCTGGACCCGGCCGCGGACCGGGTGTGCTTCCGGGGGAGCCCCGTGGAGGGACCCCGGAGGCTGGTTTTGCTGCTGCACAAGCCCGCGGGCTATGTGACCTCCACGGAGGATCCCCGGGACAGAACCGTGATGGAGCTGATTCCGGAGCACTACCGTCGTCAGGGGGTGGTTCCCGTGGGCCGTCTGGACAAGGAGACCGAGGGCCTGCTGCTGCTGACCAACGACGGCGCCCTGGCCCACCGGCTGATCTCCCCCAGATATGAGGTGGAGAAACGCTACTACGCCCGGCATGAGGGGACGGCGGAGGCGGCGGACGTGGCCGCCTTCGCGGAGGGACTGCGCCTTCGGGACGGGACCCTGTGCCGCCCGGCAATCTTAAAACCCCTGGGGCCGGGGGAGAGTGAAATCACCCTCACGGAGGGCAAATATCACCAGGTCCGCCGGATGATGGCATCCAGAGGCATGCCGGTGCTGTACCTCCGCCGGGAGCGGGAAGGAAGCCTGGGCTTGGAGGGCGTGGAACGGGGCGCGCTTCGGGAGCTGACAAAAGAGGAGATGGAAGCCCTCGGGTAATTCCCAACGCTCTGTTTTGATCCCCTGAGGGCGGCAGAAGGCCCATGAAGCCTCCGGAAACGGGGGGGATCGGATTCTGTACATTTTCCACAAAGAAACAGATTGACGAAAACGGAAAAAAACCAGACAGCGCACCGGGACAAATTAGCCATATCGCCGGATTTGTTGTGTTTTTGCATAAATTAATCCGTGAAATTTCAAAGAAAATGACAAAAGGGGCTTGCAAAATCCGAGAAGATAGGGTATGATTAAGGGTAGATGTTGTACAAACACGATCTCACTGACAGGAGTGCGAATCCATGACGAACCATATCTTTTCCGATGTGATCCAACAGATGAAGGCCTCCACGGACCGGCAGCTTGGCGTGATTGACGCCGAAGGCGCTGTCGTTGCCTGTACGGACCCCGAGCAGCTTGGAACCAAGCTTCCCAAGCTGGCCCGGGTGGTGGCCCTGTCTGAGGAAAACGTTGTCCATTTTTCCGGCAAGACCGTCAAGGCCCTCACCAACTTTGGGGGCAGCTTTGACTACGCCGTATTTGTGGACGGCGACGACGAGATGGCCCGGAGTCTCTGTCTCATGGCCCAGGTGGGGCTCAACTGCACCAAGGTCTACTACGAGGAGAAGCACGACAAGGCCACCTTCGTAAAGAATATCATCACCGACAACATCCTTCCCGGGGACATCTACATCCGGGCCAAGGAGCTCCATTTCCCCGCGGACCAGAACCACACCGTTTTTCTGGTGCGGCAGGTGGGCAGCGTGGATGTGGGAGCCGTGGATGTGCTCCAGGGCCTGTTTCCCGATCGGCAGCAGGACTTTGTCATTTCCATCAACGAGACGGACATTGCCGTGGTGAAGACCGTCAGCGCTGAGGCGGAGCAGACGGAGCTGCTGGAGCTGGCCTCTGTGATGGAGGAGGCCTTGAAGAGCCAGCTCTTTGTCAAGACCATCATCGGCATCGGCGGCGTGGCGGAGCACCTGCGGGAACTGGCGGATTCCTACAAGGAGGCCCAGGTGGCCATCGAGGTGGGAAAGGTCTTCGACACCGAAAAAACCATCATCACCTACGAGAACCTGGGGATCGGCCGACTGATTTATCAGCTTCCCACCACCCTCTGCGAAATCTTCCTGGGGGAGGTCTTCAAGAAGAATTCCATCGACACCCTGGACCAGGAAACCCTGTTCACCATCAACAAATTCTTTGAGAACAACCTGAACGTTTCCGAGACCTCCCGGAAGCTCTTCGTCCACCGGAATACCCTGGTGTACCGCCTGGAGAAGATCAAAAAGCTCACGGGACTGGATCTGCGGGAGTTTGACCACGCCATCATTTTTAAGGTGGCGCTGATGGTCAAGAAATACCTGGCCTCCCGGGAAAACCGGATGTTCTAAACACAGCGGCGCCCCAGCGCCGGAAGATTGGAGAACCGTATGATCGAATTTAGAAACGTCACCAAGGTCTATGAGGCGGGCAACCGCGCCCTGGAGGGCGTGAGCCTCCACATAGACGATGGGGAGTTTGTCTTTCTGGTGGGCCCCTCCGGCTCCGGCAAGTCCACCATCATCAAGCTCCTGACCGCGGAGCTGGAGCCCACCTCCGGGTCCATTGAGGTCAACGGCTACAAGCTGGAGACCATCAAACGCCGCCAGATCCCCTACATGCGCCGGACCGTGGGCGTGATCTTCCAGGACTTCCGCCTCATTGAGAACAAAACTGTTTTTGAGAACGTGGCCTACGGCATGCGGGTGGTGGGTGCCTCCGGCAAGGAGATCAAAACCCGGGTTCCCTATGTACTGGACCTTGTGGGCCTGGAAAACCGGGGCCGCCGCCTGCCCCATGAGCTCTCCGGCGGCGAGCAGCAGCGTGTGGCCATTGCCCGGGCGCTGGTGAACAACCCCGCCGTCATTGTGGCGGACGAGCCCACCGGCAATCTGGACCCCCAGCGCTCCTATGAGGTGATGATGCTTTTGGAGCGGATCAACGCTCTGGGTACCACCGTCATGGTGGTGACCCATGAGCAGGAGCTGGTGAATCGCTTCACCAAGCGGGTCATCGCCATCAACGAGGGCCGGGTTATCAACGACGGAATGGACGGGTACTACATCAATGAAGAGAGTTAGAAAAATGGGATACCTCTTCAGAGAGGGTATCCGCAATCTGTACACCCACGGCTTCATGTCCTTTGCGGCCGTCTGCGTCACGGTGGCGTGTCTCGTCATCATTGGCAGCTTTTCTCTGATTATCTACAACCTCAGCATTTTTGTTTCCGACATGGAGCAGCAGAACCGGGTTCTGGTCTATGTGGACGAGAGCTATGACACCGCCGAGGCCAAATCCGTAGGCTCCAAAATCAACCTCATCGACAATGTTCGCCAGGCGGAGTTCATGTCCCGGGAAGAGGCAGGCCGCCGCTTCATCGAGCAGCAGGGCGGAGGCGAGGCCTACGAGGGCATTGACGCCTCCACCTTCCGGGACCGCTTTGTGGTCACTCTGGAGGATAACGCCCGGATGGAGGAAACCGTGGAGCAGATTCGGCAGATTCAGGGGGTGGCTTCCATCTCCGACCGGCCGGAGCTGGCGGAGGGCTTTACCACCATCCAGCGGATTCTGAACATCGCCTCCGTGGCCATCATTCTGGTGCTGCTGGTGGTTTCCCTGTTCATGATCTCCAATACCATCAAGCTGGCCATGTATGACCGGCGGGATGAAATCGCCATCATGAAAATGATCGGCGCTACAGACCGCTTCATCCGCTTCCCCTATTTTGTGGAGGGCTTTTTGATCGGCGTCATTTCCGGAGCCGTGGCCTTTTTCATTGAATGGGGACTCTACGATCTGCTGGCCGCCCGCATTACCCAGATGCAGAGCCTGCAGCTATTCAACATCGTACCCTTCCGGGAGGTCTTCCTGCCCATGGTCCTGACCTTCGGCTTTGCCGGACTCTTTGTGGGTATGTTTGGCTCCGTTATGTCCATCCGGAAGTTCCTGGACGTCTAAGCAGAGGCGCAGCGGCGCCGTTACATAAGGAGGCTGTTACGAAATGTACAAATACCGTCGCGTGATTGTGGGCGTCATAGCGGGGCTGTTGGCTCTGCTGATGGTGGGCGGCGTGGTGATTTCCGCCTTTGCGGAGAGCTCCGCCACCATCAAGGCCAGAATCGAGGAGCTCAAGGAGCAGGAGGCGGGCATTGCCGCCCAGCAGCAGGAGATCCAGGCGCAGAAGGCCCAGAACGAATCTGAGATCCTGGACCTGGTGGGACAGAAAAACCAGTTGGATCAGCAAATCAAGCTGACCCAGGATTCCATCGAAAATAAAAACGAGCAGATTCAGGAGTACAACCTCCTGATTGCGGAAAAGCAGAACGAGCTCAACGACGCGCTGGATCTGCGGGAGCAGCTCAACGCCCGCTATAAAACCCGCATTCGCTCCATGGAGGAGAAGGGCAAGCTCACCTATTGGTCCATTCTCTTTAAGGCCAGCAGCTTTGCGGACCTGTTGGACCGGGTGGATATGATCAACGAAATCGCCCGCTCCGACGCCGCCATGATCGACAAGATCCAGGAGGTGGCCCAGCAGATTGAGACGGCCCGGCAGGATCTGGCCGCTGAAAAGGTGGAGCTGGAGCAGACCAAGGAGGAGCTGGCCGCCGAGGAAGCGGAGCTGGTGGAGCAGAGAGGGGAAGCGGACAGCGTCATGGCTACCCTCATGGCGGACCATGATACCCTGGCGGCTGCCGACCAGAGATACGACAGCGAGAAGGAAGCCCTGCTGGCCCAGATTGCGGATCAGGAATCCAAATATCAGGAGGCGGTCACTGCCGAGGAAAAGGCCCGGAAGGAAGCGGAAGCCGCAGCCCGGGCCAGAGCCGCCGCGGCGGCGGCAGCAGCGGCCAACCGGGAGAGCGCGGCCTCCGGCGGCGGCAGCTCCAACAGCGGAGGCGGCGGAGGAGGCAGCAGCACCGGGGGCGGCGGAGGCAGCACCGGCGGCGGCTCCAGCAGCGCGGGCTTCATCTGGCCCTGCGACGCCCGGGCCATTACCTGCGCCTTCGGTCCCCGGGTCCATCCCATCACCGGGGTTTACAGCAACCACAGCGGCATGGACATCGGCGCCAGCTACGGCGCTCCCATCTATGCCTGTGCCTCCGGCACTGTTACCACCGCCACCTTTGGTACGGCCTACGGCTACCATGTGGTGATCAACCACGGCAACGGTTTTTCCACCCTTTACGGTCACATGATCCGCTACACCGTGGGTGTGGGGGAATATGTGACCCAGGGGGAGATCATCGGCTATGTGGGCAGCACCGGCTGGTCCACCGCGCCGCACCTGCATCTGACCATGTATTACAACGGCGCCCTGGTGAACCCCTTGAGTTATCTTCCCGCAGGCGGGTACTTCGTGTAAGAGCGGAGGCGGCCGCGTCACCCGGCAGGGTGCTTTGACGCGGATACCCTTCAGCCATCTGACACACTGAGCGATAGGACGAGTCTGCTCGTCCTATCGTCATATCTTCAGAAAATGAGGAGCGCATATGGAAAACAAGGAATATGAATTTAAGCCCCTTCCGGAGCAGGCCTCTCGTCCGGAAATCCGAATTGTACACATAACCAAAATCTGGCCCGTGGTGCTGAGCGCCCTGCTGGCCGGGGTGCTGGGCTTTTGCCTTTGCCTGGTTCTGAAGGGGGGGCTCCGCAGCTCCCAGCAGAGCTCCACTCCGGGCTATGTCATCAAGCCAGGCAGCCAGGAGCTCTGGCAGGCCAAGCTGGCGGAGATCAAGCAGGACGTGGACCGCTATTTCATCGGTGAGGTGGATGAGGAAAAGCTGGCGGACGCTGCCGCCGCAGGCATGATTGAAGGCCTGGGGGACGAGTGGAGCTATTACATCCCGGCTGACGAGTACGCCTCCTATCTGGAGAGCGTCACCAACTCCTATGTGGGCATCGGCGTTACCATCTCCGCGGAGAACGTGGAGCAGGGCATCGAGATCGTGGACGTGACCCCGGACAGCCCCGCCTACCAGGCCGGTCTGGAGACCGGAGATCTGATTCTGGCGGTGGAGGGGGTGCCTGTGCTGGACGGCTCTGAGGAGGCCATCGACATCAACGAGACCAAAAACCGGGTCCGGGGCCAGGAGGGGACGGACGTTACCCTTACCGTTTCCCATGAGGGCCAGGTTCGGGACGTCACCATCACCCGGGCTACCATCAAAACCGTGAACGTGAGCTGGGAGATGCTGGAGGACGGCGTGGCCTATATCCACATCCGGAACTTTGAACAGGACGCCGCCCAGGACAGCATCGCCGCCATTGAGGCCGCCCGGGAGCAGGGGGCCGTCAGCCTGCTGTTTGACGTTCGCTACAACCCCGGCGGCTATAAGCACGAGCTGGTGAAGCTGCTGGATTATCTGCTGCCGGAGGGACCCCTCTTCCGCAGCGTGGACTACAGTGGGCGGGAGAACGTGGACGAGTCCGACGCCTCCTGCCTGGATATGCCCATGGCTGTGCTGGTGAATTACGACTCCTATTCCGCCGCGGAATTCTTTGCGGCAGCCTTACAGGAGTATGAGGCGGCGGCCATTGTGGGGGAGCAGACCTACGGCAAGGGACGCTTCCAAACCGCCATGAGCCTTTCCGACGGCTCCGCCATCAACATTTCCATCGGCCAGTATACCACCCCCAAGGGGGTCAGCCTGGTGGGCCAGGGCATCACCCCGGACTACGTGGTGGAGCTCAGCGACGAGCAGAAGCAGGATCTCTACTACAGCCGCCTGGAAAAGCAGGACGACGACCAACTGCAAAAGGCCATCGAGGTGCTGACCAATCCGTAGGAACTGTGCTCCGCCGTCCGCAAATGTAGGGACGGCACTCTGCCGTCCGCGTATGCGGGATGGGCGTCCCGCCGTCCGCAAATGTAGGGACGGCGCTCCGCCGTCCGCAAATGTAGGGACGGCGCTCCGCCGTCCGCGTATGCGGGATCGGCGCCTTGCCGTCCGCACCCCCGCGAAGACGGCTGCTGAAAGGAGCTTTTCATGGAACACGGCAAGCAAGGGCAAACGGTCCTTCACGAGCTTCGTGGGATCTTCACGGAGCAGCCCCTCAGAACGTCCCGTCTTCTGCTCCGTTCCTTCCGGGACTCCGATCTGCCGGAGCTGTACGAATACCTGTCCCAGAAGGAGCAGCAGAGGCTGGCCGGGAATACGCCGGTTGACAGCCTGGACGACGCGCGGGAGGTCCTGAACTGGTTCCTGGCTCCCGCCGTTCCCCAAATCTATCTTGCGATTGTCCTGACAGAGGAAAACAAGCTGATCGGAAATCTAACCATGGGGAACTATCCCTTCCTGGACAGCGACCCGGTGCTGCGGATGCTGCGCGGCGTCTCCCTTTCCTATGTACTCAACGAGAACTATTGGCGGCGCGGCCTCATGACCGAGCTGCTTCGGGCCGTCTATCCCATCCTGTTTGAGAAGGGAAGGCTGGACTATATTCAATCCGGCTATTTCCCCTTCAACCAGGCCTCCGGCGCGCTGCAGCGGAAGCTGGGAATGCGCCTTTGGACGAAGGGAAGCTTTGAGCAGAATGGCCAGCGGATCGAGACCCGAGAGATGATCCTGTTTCGGGAGGAATCCTGTCGTGAAGCGCCGCCTGCCGAAGCCGCAAAGAATAACAGTTGACAAATAAAAGGCTTGATTGTATAATATGTCGGCAAAAATAGAACGACTGGCAGAATATCTGACAGAAAGGCGGAAATGTCATGACAAAGGAATTCAAAATCACGAGCATCCGGCTGCATGAGCTGGAGCAGGAGCTGCAATACCTGAAAACCACCCGGGAAAAGGAGGTTGCGGAGCATCTGAAGGAAGCCCGCTCCTTCGGAGACCTGTCGGAGAACAGCGAATACGACGAGGCCAAAAACGAACAGGCCCAGCTTTACGGACGCATTGCCGAGGTGGAGAACATTCTGGCCCACGCCACCATCATTGACGACGGCCTGGACGGCGTGGAGGAGGCCAATGCGGGCTACATCGGCCTGGGCTGCACCATCAAGGTCCGGGATGTGGAATTCGACGAGGTGGATTTCTACGCCATCGTGGGCTCTCAGGAGGCAGACCCCAAGAATCATAAGATCTCCGACGACTCTCCCTTTGGCCGGGCCATGATCGGCAAGACCGTGGGAGACCTGGTGGACGTGGAAGCCCCGGCGGGGACCGTTCAGTTTGAGATCCTTTCCGTTGAAAAATAACCCGTAGCGGCGCGCAGCCCGCACCCACGTCAAGCAAGCAGGGGCGCACACTGTGCGCCCGCTCCATAAACGCAGGAGGAATACCTATGGCAAAGTTTGTACCGCAGGCCGAGCTGCCCCTGGTGGACCAGGAGCGGGTCCGGCGGGAAAAGCTGCAGGCTCTGCAGCAGGAGGGGAGAGACCCCTTCCGGATTACCAAGTTCGACGTAACCCACCACGCCCGGGAACTGAAGGACCGCTTTGAGGCGCTGGAGGAGCAGTCTGTCCGCGTGGCCGGACGCCTCATGTCCAAGCGGGGCATGGGCAAGGCCATCTTTGCGGACCTGCAGGACCGCTCCGGCCGAATTCAGCTCTATATCAAGGTGGACGAGATGGGGGAGGAGGCCTTTGCCGACTGCCGCAAGCTGGATGTGGGCGACATCGTGGGGGTGGAGGGTCCTGTGTTCAAGACCCAGCGGGGAGAAATCTCCGTCCGCACCCGCAGCGTCACGCTGCTGTCCAAGTCTCTGAAGCCCCTGCCCGAGAAGTTCCACGGCCTCACCGATAAGGAGCTGCGCTTCCGGCAGCGCTATCTCGATCTCATCGTCAACCCCGACGTGCAGGAGAATTTCCGGATCCGTTCCCGCTTCATCAGCTTCATGCGCCGCTATCTGGACGAGCAGGGCTATATCGAGGTGGAGACTCCGGTTTTGAACACCATCTCCGGCGGCGCCTCCGCCCGGCCCTTCATCACCCACCACAACACCCTGGATATTGACATGTATATGCGCATCGCCACGGAGCTGCCCCTGAAGCGGCTGATTGTGGGGGGAATGGAGCGGGTCTACGAGATCGGGCGCATTTTCCGCAACGAGGGCATGGACCCCAAGCACAACCCCGAGTTCACCTCCGTGGAGCTGTATGAGGCCTACGCCGATTTCCATCGGATGATGGACCTTGCCGAGGGCATTCTCTCCGGTGCGGCCAAGGAGATTCTGGGGACCTATCAGCTCTCCTGGATGGGCTATGACATTGATCTGACCCCCGGCTGGCCCCGGCTGACTATGATCGAGGCCGTCAAGAAGTACCTGGGCGTGGATTTCGGCGCCATCTCCGACGACGCTGAGGCCGTGGCCGCGGCCAAGGCCGTGGGGGTGGAGCTGAACGCCGCAGCGGAGCCCACCTGGGGCAACGCCCTGTATGCCTGCTTCGATCAGAAGGTGGAGGAGCATCTGATCCAGCCCACCTTCATTACCATGTACCCGGTGGAGGTCAGCCCCCTGACCAAACGCAGCCCTGCCGACCCCCGGCTGACGGAGCGCTTCGAGTTCTTCATCGCCCATTCCGAAATGGGCAACGCCTACTCCGAGCTCAACGACCCCATTGATCAGCGGGGCCGCTTCATGAAGCAAATGGAGCAGCGGGAGCGGGGCGACGACGAGGCGGAGATGATCGACGAGGACTTCCTGAACGCCATGGAATACGGTATGCCGCCCACGGGCGGTATGGGCATCGGCGTGGACCGCTGCGTCATGATGCTCTGCGGCGTTGACACCATCCGGGAGGTCATTCTGTTCCCCACCATGAAGCCTCTGGACAAGGATAAGACCGAAAAGGCCGAGACCAAGGCGGAAGAAAAGCCCGTTGAAGCGGCTCCTGTCGTCGAGGAAAAGATCGACTTTTCCAACGTCGTGATCGAGCCCTTGTTCCAAGATCAGGTCGATTTTGAGACCTTCTCCAAGTCTGATTTCCGCGCTGTGAAGGTTCTCGAATGCGAGGCAGTACCCAAGTCCAAGAAACTCTTAAAGTTCACTTTGGATGACGGTTCTGACGAGAAAAGGACGATTTTGAGCGGTATTCACGCATATTATGAGCCTGAAGAGCTGGTCGGAAAGACCTGCATCGCCATCACGAATCTGCCTCCCAGAGCGATGATGGGCATCGAGTCCTGCGGCATGCTGCTCTCCGCCGTTCATAAGGAAGGCGAGGAGGAGAAGCTCCATCTTCTGATGGTTGATCCCCACATCCCTGCTGGTGCTAAGCTGTATTGATTGAGAAGCCAAAATCGGCTCGAATCACCAATTTAGTCACCAAAAATCACCTTTCGATCTCCAAATCGGAAGGCAAAAAAATGCGATTCCTCATGGTATGGCATAAATCATCGTTAATCTGCAAGAGACTCACTATCATACGGTAGTGGGTCTCTTTTTTGTTTTCAGCCTGTTCGAGATCGAACCTGCTGTACATATCCTATCTGTTTGCCCGCTGAGTAAAATCAGCGGGCTTATGTGCCCGGATAATATTTGATCCTTTATACCATTGGAGCGCGATAAAAAGACTTGACAAATATCATTCTATATAGTAATATTCCTTACG